>NZ_JAMNXL010000009.1 GCF_023653175.1 Erythrobacter sp.
GCAGGTGCGCGGTCACCGCGGCGCGACCGAGGTGGAGAAGGATCTGACCGACCGTCTCCAGTCGGATCTCGAATATATCGCCGGCTGGTCGCTCATGCGGGACATGGGGATCGTGGTGCGTACCGCGATGGTGCTGACCCACAAGAACGCGTTCTAGCCGCTAGTTCTTCTTCTCGCTGCTCTGCGGCACGGCGAAGGTGCCGGTGACCCGGCCGCCGCGCGCGGGCTGGCCCGGCGCAGCAGCGGCGCCGCCCGCAGCACTGCCGTCGACGCTCGAGAGCCCGCTGTCGAGGTCGATCACCAGCCGCCCCCCGTTCAAGGTGTCGCTGCCGCGGCGCAGCGCGACATTGCCTGCCATGGTGATGATCCGGCGGTTGAAATCATAGACCGCATTGTCGCCGCTCGCGCGCTCGTTGCCGCGGGTGATGACCACGCCGCCGGTGGCGGTGATGCGCTGGATCTCGAGCTGGCCGCCGGCGTCGGTGAAGTTCACCAGCATCCGGTCGGACTGGACGGTGAGGCCCGCCTGGGTGACGATCACCCCGCCGCTGGCGATCGCCTGGTTGCCGCGATCATCGAGCACGAACTTGCCCGCATCATAGGTCACCGGCGCGCGCGAATCGTGGCGCGCGATGCCCTGTGCGGCGAGGTTCATCCCCCCCGCCAGCGCCGCGGTGAGCGCGAAGCCGCCGACCCCCCAGACGAGGGCGAGCCGGCCAAGACCCGTGCGGGTGGGCGCTTTGCGGGGGTTGGTGGTCATCGTGTCAGGCATCACGGCATCCTCAGCTGGCCGGGAATCATGGTGAAGCGGGCATTGCCCTCGAGCGTGATCGTGCGCGCGCCCAGATCGGCGCTCAGGGTGTTGGCCGAGAAGGTGCCGGCCGGGATCTCGCCCTCGACCCCTTCGCGCCCGCGCATGGTGCGCGCCTTCAGGTCGACCGTGACGCCGCTCGCGGTCATCGCGTAGCCATCGGACGCGGTGAGGCGCACCGTGCCGTCGACCTGCACGGTCTCGGCATTGATGTCATAGGTGCCGCCATCGGCGGCGAGGCGCGCAGGCCCGTCGGCGAGCAGCAGCTGGGCGACGAGATCCTGCATCCGCACCAGCCCCTCGGCGCTCGAGCGCTGCACCGCCTCGCCCGCCAGCAGCGAGAAGGGCCGCCCCAGATTGTCGCGCCCGCGATACATGGCGTTGTCGACCGACAGGCGCTCGTCGATCAGCGCGACCTTGTTGCGATCGAGCAGGAAGCTGACCTCGCCCCGCGGGCTGAGCGGCGTGATGATCATCAGCGCGGCGAGCACCCCCACCCCCATCGGCAGCAGCCGGGCCAGCACCCGCACCAGCCGGTCGTGCGAGCCGCCGGGCGCAGCGAAGGTCTGCCGCCGGCTGCGCAAGAGCCGTGCTTCACTGGTTTCGATGGCTTGCTCGGGGGACATGATCGGGAGGTGTGCCTGAGGCGTCCTTACTCTTGGCTTACATGTGGCTGAAGATGTCGTTCTCGGCCCAGCCGGCGATGTCGAGCAGCGCACGGGTGGGGAGGAAATCGAAGCACGCCTGAGCAATCGCGGTGCGCCCCTCGCGCTCCAGGCGGGTCGCAAGTTCGGCGCGCAGGCGGTGGAGGTAGCGCACGTCGGATGCGGCGTAATCGCGCTGCGGATCGGTGATCACCGGCCCGCCCCAGTCGGAGGACTGCTGCTGCTTGGAGATCGATTCGCCGAGCAGCTCCTCGACGAGGTTCTTGAGGCCGTGGCGGTCGGTATAGGTGCGGGTCAGCTTGCTGGCGATCTTGGTGCAGAACACCGGCCCGGCCATCACCCCGAGGTAGTAGTGGATCGCGGCAAGATCGAAGCGCCCGAAGTGGTAGATCTTCTCGCGCGTCGGCTCGCCGAGGATCGCCTTCAGGTTGGGCGCGTCATAGGTACTGCCCGGATTGAAGCGCACCAGATGCTCGTCGCCCGAGCCGTCGGAGATCTGCACCACGCAGAGCCGGTCGCGGTGGGTGACGAGGCCCATGGTCTCGGTATCGACCGCCAGTGCGGCAGAACCGGTCAACACGCCCGCGGGAAGGTCTTCTTCGTGAAAGTGCACAGCCATGGGCCGTGCCCTACGCGCATTGGGGAAAGAGGGGAAGGGGCGAGTGGCGCGCGCAGGCGGGCTGGCCTAGCCTGAAGCGCATGTCGGAAAGCATCCCCGAAAGCTGGCGCGCGGTTCTGGAGCCGGTCCTCGCCACCCCCGAGGCAAGGAAGCTTGGCGGGTGGCTCAAGGCCGAGGAAGCTGCGGGCAAGCAGGTCTATCCGCCGCGCGGGACACGGCTTGCGGCGCTGACGCTGACCCCGCTCGCGGATGTGCGCTGCGTGATCCTCGGGCAGGACCCCTATCACGGGCCGGGACAGGCGCATGGTTTGGCGTTCTCGGTACAGGCCGGGGTCAGGCCGCCCCCCAGCCTCGTCAACATCTACAAGGAGCTCGAGAGCGACCTCGGCCTGCCCCGGGCCGCGTCCGGCGACCTCACGCCATGGGCGCGGCAGGGTGTGCTGCTGCTCAACAACACGCTTACGGTCGAGGCGGGACAAGCGGGCAGCCATGCCGGGCGCGGCTGGGACGCGATCACCGACGCCTGCGTGGCGGCGGTGGCGGCGCGTGAGGAGCCGACCGTGTTCATCCTGTGGGGATCACATGCGAAGAAGAAGGCGAGCCGGGTGCCTGCCCTCGCGCGAAATTCCCATCATCTGATAGTCGCCTCGGCCCACCCCAGCCCGCTATCGGCGCATAACGGCTTCTTCGGCTCGCGCCCGTTCAGCCAGACCAATGAATTTTTGGAACGGCACGGGCGCGGCGCGATCGACTGGAGGATTTGATGAGCGACGATGTAATCCTGTGCGAGGTGGCCGAGGGCATCACCACGGTCACGCTCAACCGCCCGCAGGCGATGAACGCATTGAACCGCGCCTTGCGCAAACGCCTTGCCGAGGTGATGCGCGCGGTCGATGCCGACGAGGCGGTGCGCGCAGTGATCCTGACGGGCGCGGGGACAAGGGCCTTCACGGCGGGACTCGACCTCAAGGAACTCGGCAGCGATGCGGGCGCCTTGGGGAGCGCCAATGCCACCGACCCGGCCGACAATCCGGTGAAAGCCATCGAGCTGTGCCGCAAGCCGGTGATCGGCGCGATCAATGGCGTCGCGATCACCGGCGGCTTCGAGGTCGCACTCGCCTGCGACGTGCTCGTTGCGAGCACCAACGCCCGCTTCGCCGACACCCATGCGCGGGTCGGCATTGTGCCCGGCTGGGGGCTGTCGCAGAAATTGTCGCGGATGATCGGCATAAGCCGCGCGAAGGAACTCGCCTTCACCGGCAATTTTCTCGACGCCGAGACCGCGCGGGCATGGGGCCTCGTCAATCATGTGGTCGAACCCGAAGACCTCCTGCCGTTGGCCCGCAAGCTGGCGGGCGACATGGCCGGGATCGATCCCGCCTTCCTCGGCCTCTACAAGCGCCTGATCGACGATGGCTACGCGGCAAGTTTCGGCGAGGGGCTGGCGCTGGAGGCGGAGCGCTCGTCAGCGGCCAACAGCGCTGTCGCTCCCGAAGAGGTGGAAGCCCGCCGCGCCGCCGTGCAGGAGCGGGGACGCGGGCAGGGGTGAGGCCCGGGTTCGGGCACGGCACGAGCAGGCGCAAGTCATGAGCCCGGTGAGCATCTGACGGCTTCCTTGCCGCGAAGGTTCGCTTGTCGGAAGTTCTTGCAACCGTCCCTGCAATTCAAACTCATTGCGAACCGTGATCGTCGGAGGTCGAAGTGACTTCTTGGTGTTCGTCACGCTTGCAAAGGTGCGAAACCGCGTTATCGACTTGCTCTGGTCATCGATTGGGGGAGAGTCGGATGTCTACTGTAAATCTTCAGCAGTATGTCGGTAAGAGCATTTCCGCGATTTGCGGTAACGGCTACCACAATGATGATTTCAATCATTGCGCGCATTTTGTTTCGCATGCGCTGGGTCTCGATTTCGACATGACCTGTGGCAAGTTGACCGGAGGCAAGAAGCCTGCGGTCAATGTTCGCGTGCAAGAGATTTTTCCCCAATGCTCGAAGGTCGGAAAATGGAGCGATGCGGATCGCTCGATCACGCAGCTGATCTTCGTGACCAAGGCGACGAATGTCCGGCTGCCTGACAAATTCATGGAAAATATCCCTAAAAAGCATATCGGGATTTTTCATCAGGGGATGGTTTACCACTACAGCAATTCTCAGGATCGCGTTGTCAAGGAAACCCCGGACGCATTTCAGCAGCGGTTCAATTCTGCCTATGGCCCCGGACAAGGATACTTCTTCGGGTGGATTCCGGGTGCCAGCCTGTTGCTCAACGTCTCCACGGTCGCCGCCAATGTCTCGGCAGAGCGACGGTTTGATCTTGAAGGGCCGATCGACTCCTTCTGGTATGCAAAAGAAGCCTCGGGCAGCGAGAGATTTCTCGTTGGCAAGGAGCTCAATCAGCCTGCCAAAAAATATTATGGGCTCGTCGTGCCGGTCTCAAAGTACTGGGGCCGCAAGTTCGTTGCATCCGAATACGAAGGCATGCTCGATCACTGGGTGCACTTGCTTGAGGTGACCGGGCAATGCGAAAGCCGCAACCATATGGCTCTGGTCAATACCTATGATCGGGCCAAATTCACATTCGGTTTCTATCAGCTTGCCGCGCACACCCCGAAGGACAACCTCATCCTACTGTTCCATGAATTGGCGAAGCTCGGAGCCTTCAAGAAGTATTTCCCCGAACTCGCCATTCGCAACGGTAACCTGTGCCGTGTCGACAAGGACGGCAGCGTCACGGATCTTGAGACACCAATGAACACCGGTCCTGATGGAGAATCCAATCTTCAGCTGTTCATGAATTACCTCAATCCGAACCGTAAGCTGATTGACGAGCAAGAGGTTCTGCACAGCGCGCGGCTCATTCACTGGACAGTGAACGATCCGCAAGCACGGCTTGCACAGGTGCGCGTGTCATCGCGGATATTGCAGGGGAAGATGGCCAGGTATCATGCCCCCTCGCTCAACCTTGATGGGCGAAGCGACGTGACCTGCGCAATCCTGTGCGATATGCTCCATCAGGGGCGAGCCAAATATTCGGAATTGCGGCCTATCTTGCAGGCGTCGATGCCTGACGAAGCCCTGCTGACCTTCAAGAACAGCGTATACGCCTCCCGGAACAACACGCTGCGTGCGGCCATTGCTGCGTCCAAGGCGGCAGGGAAGCTGGGTACCAGACGCTACTCGCTCGCGGCGAACGGCTTTGTCCCTGCCTAGGTGACGTCGCGCAGTCACTGATTGCGGCAGTTGTGCCAGCAGAGCGGTTGGGCTTGCCCTGCCCGGCTCCGGCATGTGCCGGTGATCCTTGCAGGTTCCCCCCATTGCCGCTGCAACCCGGCGCAGGCATACAATCCTGCGCCGTTCCAACGGGGTAGCAGGGGTCGGCAACAGGGGGTCGCACATGCAGGAAAAGCCGTTCAATCCGTTCATCGCGTCGATCTGGCGGCGGCTCGCCGAGACGATGCTGGTCGAGCCTGAGCGCATGGCGATCTCCTCGCAGCAGGTGGTCGACAATCTGCAGGCGATGTTCGGCAATATTCGAGGGACAACCCCGTTCAACACCGGGATTTCGGTGCTCGCTGCATGGGTAGTGCTGGGCGGGCCGGTCTGGCACTTCGCGCCGCGGAGCTTCCGGGTTTGGCGGGTGCAGCGGCGGCTCCAGAAGACCCGCGTCGACCTGTTCCAGGACATGGCCCGCATCCGCGGCATCGTCTACGCGGGCTATTACGGCCACTGGCAGGCGGCCGAGGGTCCGAACCCCGATCAGGTCGCCGAGGAGAACGCCAACCGGGACAACCCGGTGCTGGGCGCGATTGGCTACAAACTGCCCCACCACCGGGATCGCGCGGGCAATCCCGATGATCCGGCCATCGCTGAATTCACCGGCAACGACCTGCCCGCCTCCGCCTTCGTCCATCCCGATGCCATCCCCGACGAGGTCGAGGTGGTGGTGATCGGCTCGGGCGCGGGCGGGGCGGTGGCGGCGGCGAACCTTGCCGCGCAAGGGTATGAAGTGCTGGTGATCGAGGCCGGGCCCTATCTCTCCAGCACCCAGATCACGACGCACGAGAAGTGGATGTCGTCGAGCCTGTTCAAGGACGGCGCGATCCAGACCACGCGCGACCGTGACATCATCGTCTTCCAGGGCCGCACGGTGGGCGGCTCGACGGTCATCAACAACGGCATCTGCCTGCGCCTCGAGGCCGAAGGCGAGACGCACCCCGACGCCAATGACGTGCTCGCCACATGGGCAGGGCTTGGCGCGCCGATCGCGGAAGACGCGCTCGAACAGGCCTACAGCCGGGTCGAGGCGGTGCTCGGGGTGCACGAGATCGACCGGCGGCTGGGCCGCAACAACGGGACGCGGCTGCTGGCGGGGTGGGATGCCTACCAGGCGGGCTCAAGCGAACCGCTCGACCAGCGCGCCATCTCCGGGTGGTTCCGCAAGAACTGGGGCGCGAAGACCGAGCCCAATGCCTGCATCTCCTGCGGCTATTGCAACACCGGCTGCCCCTATGGCCGCAAGCGCGCCATGCCCGAAAGCTTCCTCGGCCGCGCGGTGAAGGCAGACCGGCCGGCGCGCATCCTCGCCGAGGCCGAGGTGGCCGAGATCGGCTGGGGCCCGCGCGATGCGCAAGGCCGCCGCGTCGCCAACGCGGTCAAGCTGGTGCTGCCCGACCACCGCGGCAAGACGGTGCGCGTCACCAAGGGCGTGGTGGTCGCCGCGGGCACCATCGCTTCGAGCAACATCCTGTCGGCGAGCGGCATCCGGGGCACGGGCAAGGACATCTCGCTCAACATCGCCTGCCCGGTCCCGGCGCTGATGCCCGACGACGTGATCGCCTGGGACGAGGACCAGATGGCGACCTTCATCGACCGCGGCGACTTCCTGATCGAGAGCCATTTCCAGCCGCCGATGAGCATGTCCTCGCTGGTGCCCGGATGGTTCGACGAGCATTTCCGTCGGATGCAGCACTACAACCGGCTGGCCTCGGCAGGGGTGCTGTTCCCGGCCGACCGGCGCGGGACGATCAAGAAGGGCAAGCTCGACTTCAAGCTGCAGGAGGCCGATCTTGCCGTGCTGCGCCGCGCGCTGGCGCTGCTCGCCAAGGTGCATTTTGCGGGCGGGGCGCTGGAGGTCTATCCCGCGCTGCTCCACGGCGACACGCTCCACGCCGGGATGAGCGATGCCGAGATCGACGCGCTGCTGGCGGCCAGGATCAGAGAGCCCGACGATGTGGTGCTCTCCTCGAGCCACCCGCATGGCGGCAACGCGATCAACGCCGATCCGGCCAAGGGCGTGGTCGATCTCGACCAGCGCGTCCACGGCACCGCCAATGTGCTGGTGTGCGATGCGAGCGTGATGCCGAGCTGCATCCGCGTCAACGCGCAGCTCACCACCATGGCGATGGCCGACCGCGTGACCTTCGGGCGGCCAGTATTTGGTTAGGGGGGTGTTCGGCTAGTCCCCGCTGCGCACCGCGCGCATCTGCTGCCCGCCCTGGTGGAGCGTCAATGCGGTGGCCGGGCCCTCGGCGGCCTCGAAGGTCAGCCGCGCGTCGACCCCCACGGTGCGGAACTCGGCCGGGCCGATGGCTTCGAGCGGGATCGGCGGCTGGCCGGTCAGCTGCCCGGTCAGCCCGGTGCCCTCGGCGGTAAAGGCGATGGTCAGCGTCAGCGGCCCCAACGCATAGCGCCCGGCATAGCGCTCCAGCTCCGCGCGCGGCACCGCGACCGCGGCCGCCTCGGGCGGGATCGGGCCGCTGCGCGCCGACGTCTGCGCTGGCAACTCGCCATTGGCGGCAAAGTCCATCACCGGCGTCCCGTCCGCATCGCGGGTGAGGGCGAACCAGCTGAGCGTGGCGGGCCCGTAGAAGAAGCGGTTGTCGCCGCCCGCGTAAACCTCGAGCGTCGCCCCGCCCGACCGCTGGGTGAAGAGCTTGCCCTCGCGCGCGAAGAACCGCCGCTCGCCGCCGCCGGGGATGGGATAGACGCCGAAGAACGGCTCGAGCGCCGCGAGATCGGCGGGGGTGCGGGTGAAGGCCGGATAGGGATCGCCAACCGCAGCAGCCGCGATGCGGCGCATCACTACGGCGGGCGAGGTCTGCGGCGCATCGCTGTTGGTGAAGACCGCAACGAACAGGTCGCTGTCGGGCACATAGATGCTGTCGGTCGAAAAGCCGAAAATGCCACCGCCATGCCCGATCGCAGGGTGCTCGCGCAGAGCATCAAGCCCGAGCCCGAAGCCATAGGGCTGGGTCGAGCCATCGGGGAGCACGGTCGGGGTGATCATCAGCTGGTAGTGCGCGGTATCGACCACCTTGCCGTGGTGCAGCGCCTGCCCCCACTTGGCCAGATCGCCGACCGTCCCGATCAGCGCGCCCGCCGCATGGGGGAAGCCCATGTGGATGTATTGCGATTGCGTGGCGGCGGCTGTCGCCTCGCCGGTATAGCCCTTCGCCATCGCCGGGGTGTCCTCGCCGCCCACGCCGTAGCGGATCGAGGCCAGGCCCAGCGGACGGGCGATCCGCTCCTCGACCGCCTGGTGCCACGGCATGCCGGTCACTGTCTCGATGATCGCACCGAGCAGGATATAGCCCGAGTTGTTGTAGTTCCAGACCTCGCCCGGTTTGCTGGGTGAGGGGGCATCGCGGAACAGGGCGATCATCTCGGCGGTGCCGAGCGCGCGTGCGGTGCTCACCGGGTTCATGAGGCCGGGCATGTCGGTATAGGACTGGATGCCGCTGGTGTGCTGGAGCAGCTGGCGCACGGTCGCCGCTGCACCCGGCTGCGGGTAATCGGGCAGGAACTTCGCAAGCGGATCGTCGAGCGAGAGCTTGCCCTCCTGAGCCAGCTGGACGATCACCGCAGCGGTGAACTGCTTGGTGATCGAACCTAGGCGGAACACCGTATCAGGGGTGATGGCGCGCCCGGCCGCAATGTCGGCCATGCCGCGCCCGCCCGTGTAGACGATCTTTCCGCCCCGCATCACCACCACCGCCGCGCCCGGGCCGTCCGCCGCATAGCTTTCGGCGAGCACTGCGTCGGCCAGAGCGCGCAGGTCTTGCGCCGAGGGGGTTGCTGCGGTGGTTGCAGGCGCGGCGGTCTCGGCCGCAGCGGGCAGCGCCGCTGCGAGCAGAGCCACTGTGGCCGATGCATGCCCGGTCATCGTCACGATCTTGCGCATTTCTCTCACCCCTCGGTTGCCGGCCGAGTGTATTGCGTATCTAAGACACCTGTCAAGGTGCCACAAGCGGGGCAAGGCCGGGAATGATGGCCGGTCGTCGGCCATTGCCGGCTTGAGGTAAGGGCTGAAAGCGGGTTGAAGTCCGACATTCGGCGGCCACACAAGAACACTTACCAAATGAATTTGTTAGCGCCCTTGCATTCCCCTACACCGTCGAGGTGAGCCGCATAGGGGATGCAGATGCCTGACCGTTGGAGCAACAAGCACCTGCGCCTCGCCATAGAGGCGGCGCAAGTTGCGCTTTGGTCATGGAATGTCCACGACAACACATTCAACATGGACGCGAGGGGCTTCCAGCTGTGGGGCTTGCCTCAGGCCGATAGTGTCGAATTCGAGGATCTCTCCGCGCACATACATCCGGCGGATCGAGACAGGGTACGTGCGGCATTCATAGCCACCCGGTCTGCCGAGGGACCTTACGAAATCGATTTCCGGATTATTCTCGATGTCGAAATCCGCTGGATTTCTGCAAGGGGCCAAGGCGCGGATTTTGGCATAATCGGCCAGACCATGTTCGGAATCTTCCTTGACGTGACGGGCCGCAAGCAAGCCGAGGAAGGAAGCGAATTGCTGGCTGGTGAGATGAGCCACCGCGTCAGGAATCTTCTTTCAATCGCATCCAGCCTCACGCGCTTCGCTTCACGATCGTCTCAATCTGTCGAGCAGATGGCACAGGACCTGACCCGCCGCTTGTCGGCTCTTGGCCGGGCTCATGATCTGGTGCGACCGCTTCCCGGCAGTCAAGGCAACGCAGCCCTTCTCGGCGATCTGCTGAGCGTGGTATTGGCGCCCTACGACGATCAGGGTGCCTTTGCTGGCCGCATCCGAGTGGCGGTGCCGCGCATGGGCATTGGTGAGCAGACTGCAACGGCGTTGGCGATGGTTTTGCATGAGCTTGCCACGAACTCGGCAAAGCATGGGGCACTTTCAAGTGAGGCCGGGGCGTTGGACTTGTCGGGGGCCAGCGATGATGACACGCTGACGCTTATCTGGTCGGAAACCGGCGGTCCGGCAATATCCGAAAGCCCATCGCTCGAAGGCTTCGGAACCAAGATGCTGACTGTAAGTATCGAAGGCCCGCTTGCCGGATCCATCGCTTACGACTGGCAGCCGACCGGGCTGGTTGCCACCATGGCAATGCGGCTATCCGCTCTTCCCAATTAGGCCTGCACCAACGCTTGGGGGGGGGCGGTTGCAGAACGGCGGCATCCTGCAAGATCGTTGCTGAAGCCGAGATACCGCTTCGGGAAGGCGGCAGAAGCAAGGCCGCCGGGCAGCCGCGGCGTTTTCCTACTCCTGCGCGGCCTGCTAAACCGGCCGCCGGCTCTTTTGGCCCGGCTCTTTTGGAATCGTGATCGGCGCGGCATCGGGGCCGCAAGCGCGAGGGCGCGGCGCGTTTTATCTCGCGCACTCCCTGTCCGTCCGCCCGGAAAATCCGGAACAAGTCGCTGCTGTATTTGCAGAATAGGACAGGTTGGGAAAGTGACACGGTGTAACCTTTGTCACCTTTCCCGCACCTCACGCGCCGTGGGCGGCGATCCATTCCTCGACCACCGGCGCGACCTTGGTGCGCCAGCGCGAGCCGTTGAAGATGCCGTAGTGCCCGGCGCCCTCGGCCATGTAGTAGCGCTTCTTCGCCTCGGGCAGGTTCGGGGTCAGCTTCAATGCGGCGCGGGTCTGGCCGAGGCCGGAGATATCGTCACGCTCGCCCTCGATGGCGAGCAGCGCGGTGTCGGTGATCTGGGTGATGTCGACCAACTCGCCCTTGTGGCGGAATTCGCCCTTGGGGATGGAGTGCTTCTGGAACACCTCCTCGACCGTCTGGAGGTAGAATTCGGCGGTCATGTCGCAGACGCTGCGGTATTCGTCGTAGAAGTCCTTGGTCGCCTGCGCGCTCGCCTCGTCGCCGGCGGTCAGGTGTTTGAACATCTCGTAGTGGCTCATCATGTGGCTGCGCAGGTTCATGCTCATGAAGGCGTTGAGCTGCATGAAGCCTGGATAGACCCGGCGTCCTGCGCCCGGGTACTTGAACGGCACGGTGGCGATCACGCTCTGCCGGAACCATTCGATCGGGCGCTGCATCGCCATGTTGTTGACGACCGTGGGGCATTCGCGGGTGTCGATCGGCCCGCCCATCATGGTCAGCGTCAGCGGCGCGGCGGGCGACTGGCGCAGGTTGAGCAGCGCGGTCGCCGCGAAGGCCGGGACGCTTGGCTGGCACACCGCCATCATGTGCGCGCGGCGGCCTTCGTTCTTGGCGGTGATGTGTTCGAGGAAAGCGATCAGATAGTCGATGTAGTCATCGAGATCGAAGCTGCCGCGGTCGGTCGGCACCGTCTTGGCATCGGCCCAGTCGGTGATGAACACCTCGCAGCTTTCGAGCATCCGCTCCACCGTGCCGCGCAGCAGCGTGGCGTAGTGGCCGCTCATCGGGGCGACGATCAGGAGGCGTGGGCGATCCCTGCCGAGGCCTTCGACCCGGAAGCGCTTCAAGTCGCCGAAGGGGCGGCGCAGCACGGTCGACTCGCTGACGGGATAGCATTGGCCGCCCACCGCGATCTCGCGGATGCCGAATTCGGGCTTGTCGTAGCTCGCGGTCGCATGGGCGAAGACATCGAGCGCGCTGGCCGCCAGCGGGCCGAAGCCGGTGTAGCCCAAGGGGTTGACCGGGTTGGACAAAAGCTCCGACCCGATCGAAGCAAGGGCGCTGGCGCTGTTCAGCCAGCTGCGCTGCATCTCGTATGCGAAATAGAGCATGAAAAAACCTCTTGCGCGAAGACGAACGGGTGCGGCGTCTCGTGGGTGGATGCCGCTTGGAGGCCAAGATGAACTCTCGGCGGGCATTGTGCAATGCACAATAACGGCGGTCTTACCGGGGATGCGCGCGAGTGAACCGCTTTTTGCACGTGAAATCGGCGCCGAGCGGGGCTAGAGGCCCCAGACCATGCACGGCGAACCCCCACCGCACGACGCGTCCGAGACATCCGGCGACCTGCCCGAACCGGCGGCCGCGGTGCTGTCCGGCCCGAGCGAGCCAGAGCCCGAGCCCGCGCCCAGATCGCGCAGCCTCGCGCCCTTGCGGATGGTGTTCGGCACCGCGCTGCAATACCCGCGCCAGATCGCGCTGGCGCTGGTCGCGCTGGTCATCACCTCGGCGGCGACGCTGGCGATCCCCTATCGCTTCAAGGTGATCATCGACGAGTCCTTCTCCGGCGGTGCAGACCCCGAACAGATCGGCCACGCCTTCCGGTACCTCTTGATGATCGTCGCGATCCTCGGCCTCGGCACGGCGCTCAGGTTCTATTTCGTCAGCTGGATCGGCGAGCGCGTGGTCGCCGACATCCGCTTGAAGGTGCAGGCCAACCTGCTGCGCCTCTCGCCCGGTTTCTACGAGGTCAACAGCCCCAAGGAAATCTCGAGCCGGATGACCTCCGACACCGCGGTGATCGAGAACGTGGTCGGCACCACCGTCTCGGTCGCGCTGCGCAACACGCTGACGGCGATCGGCGGGGTGGGGTTTCTGGTCTATCTCGCCCCCTCCCTGACGCTCGGCCTGCTTATCGGCATCCCGCTGGTGATCGCCCCGATCGTGTTCTTCGGGCGCAAGATCCGCGCCGTCTCGCGCACCAGCCAGGACCGCATCGCCGACGTGGGCGCCTATGTCACCGAGGTGCTCTCGGCGATGAAGATCGTCCAGAGCTTCGGACAGGAGCACCGCGAGAACGAACGCTTTGCCAGCGTGGTCGAAGGCACCTTCGATACCGCGCGCCGCCGCATCCTGCTGCGGGCGGCGATGACCACGGTGGTGATCATGCTGGTGTTCGGCGGCGTGGTGCTGGTGATGTGGCGCGGCGCGCTGGCGGTGGCGGCGGGCGAGATCAGTGGCGGCACCATCGCCGCTTTCGTGCTGACCGGCGGGCTGGTCGCGGGCGCCTTGGGCGCGCTCACCGAGGTCTATGGCGACCTGCTGCGCGGCGCGGGCGCGGCGAGCCGGCTGGCCGAACTGCTCGAGGCCCGGCCCGAGATCGCCCCCCCGGCCCGGCCCGAACGCCTGCCCGAACCCGCGCGTGGCGGCCTGTCGTTCCGCAATGTCACCTTCCGCTACCCCGCGCGCCCCGAGACCGCGGCGCTCAAGGATTTCACGCTCGAGATCGAGCCGGGCGAGACCGTCGCCATCGTCGGGCCCTCGGGCGCGGGCAAGTCGACGATCTTCCAGCTGGTCGAGCGGTTCTACGATCCGCAGGGCGGGACGATCCGTATCGACGGCGTGCCGCTGACCAGGGCCGACCCGGCCGACATCCGCGCGCGCATCGCGCTGGTGCCGCAGGTTGGCGTGCTGTTCAGCGCCAATGCGCGCGACAATCTGCGCTACGGCAAGTGGGACGCCACCGACGAGGAAATCTGGCAAGCCGCCCGCGCCGCCAATGCCGAAACCTTCCTGCGCGCGCTGCCGCTGGGGCTCGACACGCATCTCGGCGAGGGCGGGACGCAATTGTCCGGCGGCCAGCAGCAACGCGTCGCCATCGCCCGCGCGCTGCTGCGCGATGCGCCGATCCTGCTGCTCGACGAGGCGACCAGCGCGCTCGATGCCGAAAGCGAACAGCTCGTCCAGCAGGCGCTCGATGGGCTGATGCAGGGCCGCACCACGCTGGTGATCGCCCATCGCCTCGCCACGGTGCGCGCGGCGGACCGGATCGTGGTGCTCGATGACGGCCGGATCGTCGAACAGGGCACGCATGACGCGCTGAGCAAGGCGGGCGGGCTCTATGCGCGCCTCGCCCGGCTGCAATTCGCAGCCGACGCGGCTTAGTTTTCGGCCACTTGCGTTGGCGGGGTGTCCGCGTCGCGTGCCGGCGCGATCGCCAAACCAAACCTAATCGACAAAGCGTAACTGGCGTCGGACGAAGCGCAACCCTTTGCCTCTATGCGACGTTACTGTGACGTCACCCGACATAGCCCGTCGCAGATTATCAGGGACTCGAGCTTCACATGATCCACAAGACTGCAGCCTTCCTCGGTGCGAGCCTGCTTGCTCTGGCGACCCCCGCCCTTGCCGATGACCACGCGCATGACGAGACGACCGACACGCTCCAGAGCGCCGAAGCCGGCGGTTCCGCGCTTCCCACCATCAGCTTTGGCGAGTGGGGCTTCGACCCCGCCTACCTCGCCACCGACATCAAGCCGGGCGACGACTTCAACGCCTATGCCAACAAGAAGTGGATCGACGCCAACCCGCTCCCGCCCGAATTCAGCCGCATCGGCGCCTTCGTCCTGCTCGGCGAGAAGAGCACCGCCGACGTCAAGGCGCTGGTCGACGAATTCGCCGCCAAGGATGCCGCCGCATTGTCGGCCGACCAGAAGCGGATCCTCGATACCTACAAGACCTTCCTCGATACCGACGCGATCGAGGCGGCGGGCCTTGCCCCGGCCTACCCCTACCTCACCCGCATCTACGGCGCGACCTCGCTCGACAAGCTCGCCGAGCTCTGGGCGACGCCCGGCTTTGCCAGCCCGGTCGGCGGCTTCGTGACCATCGATGCCAAGCAGCCCGACCGCCAGATCGCCAGCATCAGCTTCGGCGGGCTCGGCCTGCCTGACCGCGATTACTATCTCGACACCACCGAGAAGGGCCGCGAGATCCAGGCCAAGTACAAGGCCTATCTCACCTTCCTGCTCGGCGAGGGGGGCTATCGGGACCCGGCCGCAGCCGCGGAATCGGTCTATGCCTTCGAGGAGACCATCGCCCGCGAGGTCGCCTGGGACCGCACCGTGCGCCGCAACCGCGATCTCACCTATAACCTGCTCTCGGCCGATGATCTGGCCGCGATCAGCGGCAAGGTGCCGGTCGCCGCGATGCTCGCCCAGATCGGGGTCGAGAAGAGCCCCGGCTTCATCGTCAGCCTGATGCCGCCCACGCCCGAGGAGATCGCCGCGAACAAGCTCGATGCGGCGACCCTCGCCAAGATCGGCACGGGGCTGCCCGGGATGCTGGCGCTGCTCGGCGAGACCGCGCCTGCGACCTTGCAGGCGTGGATGGCCAAGGAGTTCCTCTCGGCCCACGCGCCCGTGCTGCCCAAGCGTTTCGATGACGCGCGCTTCGCCTTCTACAACCAGACGCTGCAAGGCACCCCCGCCCAGCGCCCCCGCTGGAAGCGCGCGATTGCCGAAACCGAAGGCCTGATCGGCGAGCTGGTCGGCAAGGAATATGTCGCGCGCTACTTCCCGCCCCAGAGCAAGGCGGCGATGGACGAGCTGGTGGCGAACCTGCGGTTGGCGCTCGGGGAATCGATCAACGAGATCACCTGGATGAGCGAGCCGACCAAGGCCGAGGCCCGCGCCAAGCTGGCGAGCTTCGATCCCAAGATCGGCTACCGCTCCAATCTCGAGACCTACGAAGGCCTTGCGATCACCGCCGGCGATCCGATCGCCAACCGCATGGCGGCCTCCGCCTGGGCCCGCGCCGACAACGTCGCCAAGCTCGGCGCGCCGGTCGACCGCACCGAATGGGGCATGCTGCCGCAGACCGTGAACGCCTATTACAACTCGGTGAAGAACGAGATCGTCTTCCCCGCCGGCATCCTCCAGCAGCCGTTCTTCGCGCTGACCAACGACATCGCGGTCAATTACGGCGGGATCGGCGCGGTCATCGGCCACGAAATCGGCCACGGCTTCGACGATCAGGGCTCGAAGTCCGACGCCACGGGGGCACTGCGCAACTGGTGGACCGACACCGACCGCGTGGCCTTCGACAAGCTCGGCGATGCGCTGGTGGCGCAATACAACGCCTTCTGCCCCTTCGATGACGGCAAGACCTGCGTCAACGGCCGCTTCACGCTGGGCGAGAACATCGGCGATGTCGGCGGGCTCTCCATGGCCTACCGCGCCTACAAGATCGCGACCAAGGGGAAGGAAGTGCCAGTGATCGACGGCCTGACCGGCGACCAGCGCTTCTTCCTCGCCTGGGCGCAGGTGTGGCGTTCGACCCAGCGCGACGAGAACTACCGCAACCGCCTGCGCACCGATCCCCACGCGCCCGAGGAATACCGCGTCAACGGCGTCGTGCGCCAGCTCGACGAATGGTACGAGGCCTTCGGCGTCAAGCCGGGCGATGCGATGTACCTGCCGCCCGAAAAGCGCGTGCGCATCTGGTAAGCCCCCTCAAGGCCCGCCCCGCAAACGGGCGGGCCTTTTCGGTTTGACACCCCGCGCGCACTCGTCGAAGCGGTGCGCCCATGACCGACACACTCGCCGCGATCCTGCTCGGCATCCTCGAGGGGCTGACCGAATTCCTGCCGGTCTCCTCGACCGGGCACCTGATCCTCGCCACCGAGCTCCTGGGCTTCGATCAAGCTGAGTGGGAGGTGTTCAACATCGCCATCCAGCCCGCCGCGATCCTCGCCATCGTGGTGCTCTACTGGCGCACCTTCTGGGATGTGGCGAAAGGCCTGTTCGGGTTCGAGAAGGGCGCGCTCGCCTTCACGCGCAACCTGCTGGTGGCGTTCTTCCCGGCCGTGATCCTGGGCCTGGCTTTCGGCGACATCATCGAGACGATGCTCGGCAATGCGGTGCTGGTGTGCTGGTCGCTGATCATCGGCGGCTTCGCGATCCTCGCCATCGAGCGCTGGGCCAACCCGCCCGCCGAGGGCCCGGGCGTCTCCGGCGTCCCCTTGCGCACCGCGATCCTGATCGGCCTGGTCCAGTGCCTCGCGATGATTCCCGGCGTCAGCCGCTCGGGGGCGACGATCCTCGGCGCGATGGCCTTCGGGGTGGACCGCAAGACGGCGGCCGAGTTCAGCTTCTTCCTCGCCGTGCCGACGCTGTCGGGAGCGACCGTCTACCAGCTCTACAAGCACGGGAGCGGGTTGACGGGCGATGATCTCCAGCTGATCGGCATCGGCTCGGCAGTCGGCTTCGTGACCGCGCTGGTGGTGGTGCGGGTGTTCGTCGCGGTGGTGACCAAGATCGGGTTTGCGCCCTTTGCCTGGTACCGCATCGTGCTCGGCGCGGCCGGTCTTGCCTGGCTTACGCTGGGTTAGAGCACTTTTCTGGAACCGTCCGCGCCCCTGCCGGTTAGGGAGGGGAACCGGCGCGGCCGGGCAGGATGGAGATTTCGGACAAAATGGCGTTGCTGGTGCTGATCGTGTTGGGGGCAACTCTGGGCTGGCTGGCCTCGATCCTCGCGCGCACGGAAGCGCCAGGCAGCATCCTGCGTCAGGTGGCGCTGGGCATGATCGCCTCGGTCGTGGCGGGCGAGATCGCCAATGACGGCACCATGATCGGCAGCCTTTCCTTCGTCAGCCTCGGCGTGGCGCTGGCCGCCTGTGCCGCGGTGCTGGTGCTCTACCACGCCATCTTCACGCGGCGCCGCGCCAAGGCATAATCTGTTACGCCCTCAGGCGCCGGGCGGTAGACATCCGTCCACCTTGGCCTTCCTCGCATAAGCTCGGGCGGGCGCCCAATCTTTTTGGCGGCCTTGCGAGGCCTACGGCCTCGATTTCCTAGACCGGCACCGCTCCGCTGCCGCGCCCGCCGCGCAAGTGATATTCCTGCGTGCCCCGGTGCAGCACATTGTCGACATCGATCACCGCGCTGTTGGCATAGGTGAACCCCGCGGGCAGGCTGCGGTAGAGCCGGTCGAAATCGCGCTCCACCGTCTGGCGGTAGAGATCGCCAAAGCTCTCGATCACGAAATAGGTCGGTTGCAGGTCGCTGATGACGTAATCGGTGCGCATCACCCGGTCGACATTGAGCATGATGCGGTTGGGGCTTTGCGCCTCCACCGCGAACTTCGCCTCGGTCGGGCCGGAGAGGATTCCCGCCCCGTAAGCGCGCACCTCGCCCGCCTCCTCGATCAGCCCGAATTCGACCGTATACCAGTAGAGCGCGCCGAGCGCCTTCAGCCGGTTATAGCGCATCGCCTTCCACCCGGCGCGGCCATATTCCTGCATGTAGTCGGCGTAGGTGGGGTCGGTAAGCATCGGCACGTGGCCGAATACGTCATGGAAGACGTCGGGCTCCTCGATGTAATCGAAGGTCTCGCGGGTGCGGATGAAGTTCCCCGCCGGAAAGCGCCGGTTGGCAAGGTGCCAGAAGAACACGTGATCGGGGATCAGCATCGGGACAGGCACGACGCTCCACCCGGTCAGCTGGCCCAGTTCCTCCGACAGCGCCCCGAAATCGGGCACGCCCCCGCGCGACAGGTCGAGTTTCTCCAGCCCCGCCATGAAGGCGCTGCACGCGCGGCCGGGCAGTACCTCCATCTGGCGCGCGAAGAGATCGTCCCACACGGCATGATCCTCGGCCGTGTAGGCGGTCTGCGCGGGCTCGAGCCAGTCGTCGCCGACATGCGCGGGCCGGGCGAGGGGCGCGGTGAAGACTTCCGCTGCCATTTGCGGCAGGGTGGCAAAATCGGGCCGGGGATCTGCAAGAGTCGCCATGGTTGCAGGTGATACTACTTTAACCGGTAGAGGACAAACAGGAGGGGGTGCCAATGGGCATGAAGCGCAAGGATTACGAGGCGGCGCTCGCTCCGCTGACGCTTGAACTGGTGAGCATGGCGCGCTGGGTCAAGGCCACGGGCGCGCGGGTGGTGGTGCTGTTCGAGGGCCGCGACACCGCGGGCAAGGGCGGCGCGATCACCGCGGTGCGCGATAGCCTCAACCCGCGCCAGTGCCGCACCGTGGCGCTGGGCAAGCCCACCGAAGCCGAGCTCGGCCAGTGGTATTTCCAGCGCTACGTCGCGCACCTGCCCACCAAGGGCGAGATCGTGCTGTTCGACCGGAGCTGGTACAACCGCGCCGGGGTCGAGAAGGTAATGGGCTATGCCGATGCGGGGCAGGTCGATGCGTTCCTCAAGGCCGTGCCGCTGTTCGAGAAGCTGCTGGTGGATGACAGCATCCTGCTGTTCAAATACTGGCTCGCCGCCGATCAGGAGCAACAGGAGGAACGCCTGCGCGAACGGCTGGACGATCCGCTGAAGCGCTGGAAGCTCTCCCCCATCGATCTGGCTGCGCGCGAAAAATACGACGAGTACACCAAGGCCCGCGAGGCGATGCTCAAGGCGACCCACACCGACCACGCGCCGTGGACGCTGGTCGATTTCAACGACCAGAGGCGAGGCCGGCTGACGCTGGTGCGCGACCTGCTCTCGCGCATTCCTGATACCCACGCGGAGCCCGAGGCGATCGACTTTCCCGAGCTGGGCAGGAAGCCGGCGAAGGAGAAGTACAAGGTGCTGAAGCCGATCACGAATTTTCCGGTCGGCGGCTAAGTGCCGATGCGAGCTGCCATAACCTGCCGCCCGTCGTCAGCAAACGCACCGAGCTCGTACTCAATACCATCAAGCCTTCCGGCCAGATGCAACGGCTCTCCGGCGATTGCGGGCGACATGCCGCGAAAGGAAAAGTGCTTTGCATCGTTACTGATGCCCGACAGCTCGCGCGAGGCAAACTGGAGCAGGAGGCTGGCCAGAAGCGGACCATGAACGACAAGCCCGCGGTAGCGCTCTACGTCGCGAGCATAGGGTGCATCGTAGTGAATGCGGTGCGTGTTGAAGGTGAGGGCAGAAAAGCGGAACAGCAGTCTTTCGTCCGGGACCAGAGTCCAATCATAGTCCCAGTCTTCTGCGTCGAATGCGCCGTCTCCAAGTTCAGCCGGACTGAGCGGGGCCTGCGGATCAGCGGCCTCGCGATAGACTAAAGTCTGTGTTTCGCGCACCGCAAGCTTACCGTCGGCGAAGGTTTCGTGCTCGACTTCGACGAAGGCAAGCGGGCCGCTGTTTCCTTCCTTCTCTTTGATTGAAGCGATCCGACTGACGCGCTCAATCGAGGCTCCCAAAAGAAGAGGGGCGTGAAACTCTATTGATGACGAGGCCCACATGCGGCGCGGCATCGGGAAAGGCGGAAGGAAGCTGCGCTTGCTGTCATCGCGCTGCGGGTGGCCGTCCTCGCCCAACTCACGGGTTTGGGTGTCTGGCGGGCAAAGCGCGAAATGGATGCCTTGCGGCATCAGCGGAGGGTGACGGTTGGCGCGGTCGAAGGTTGCATGCCAGCGTGCGGCCAGCCCTTCGTCGAGCCGGTCCTTGGCGCGCGTCTCGCGCCCGATCCACGCCTCGAAATTCACGCCGCCCGCTCGAACACCGCAGCGATGCCCTGCCCGCCGCCGATGCACATGGTTTCGAGCCCGTAGCGCACCCCGCGCCGGTGCATCTCGTGCGCCATGTCGGCGAGAATCCGCCCGCCGGTCGCGCCGATGGGGTGGCCGAGGCTGATGCCCGATCCGTTGACGTTGAGGATGTCGCGGCGGCTGTCGTCGTCGCTCCACCCCCAGCCCTTGAGCACCGCGAGCACCTGCGGGGCGAAGGCCTCGTTAAGCTCCACCATGCCGATATCGTCCCACGTGTATCCCCGGCGCGCGAACAGGCGCTCCACCGCAGGCACCGGGCCGATCCCCATGCGCGACGGATCGCAGCCCGCCGCCGCCCAGCCGCCGAACCACAGCATCGGGGTGAGGCCGAGTTCCTCGAGCTTGTCCTCCGCGACCACCAGACAGGCCGCCGCCGCGTCGTTCTGCTGGCTGGCATTGCCGGCGGTGACGATCGCGGCAGGATCGCGCTTGCCGTCGATGGGTGCGAGCTTGCCCAAGGTCTCCATCGAGGCGTCGGTGCGATACCCCTCGTCATGGTCGAACACCACCGGATCACCCTTGCGCTGGGGGATCGCCACCGGCACCAGCTGCTCGGCGAACTTGCCCTCGGCCCAGGCCCGCGCTGCGTTCTGGTGCGAGCGGACCGCGAAGGCGTCGGCGGCTTCACGGGTGATACCGTAATCCTTGGCGAGGTTCTCGGCGGTCTCAATCATCCCCGTGATGACGCCGAAGCGCTCGACCGGCTGGCTCATCACCCGGCCCCGGCTAAGGCGGTCGTGGAGCACCATGTCACCCATCCGCACGCCCCCGCGCGCGGCGAGGGTGTAGTGTTCAACGTTCGACATCGACTCGACGCCGCCCGCGACGACCACGTCGGCCATCCCGGTCTCGACCATCATCGCGGCCGTAGCCACTGCCTGCACGCCGGAACCGCAGCGGCGGTCGAGCTGGAAGCCGGGCACTTCAATGGGGAGCCCCGCCGCCAGCCACGACCAGTGGCCGATCGCGGGGGCCTCGCCATTGCCGTAGCCTTGCGAGAAGACCACATCGTCGACCCGCGCCGGATCGATGCCGCTGCGCTCCATCAGCGCCTTGAGGATCACCGCGCCCAATTCGCCCGCGTTCAGGCCGGAAAGCCCGCCGAGGAACTTGCCGACGGGGGTGCGAAGCGGGGTGCAGATGGCGGCGCGTCTGGTCATTGGGAGTCCTTGTCTGAAAGAGCCACGGTCCCCGCATCGACCAGCTTGCCGATCGCGCCCGAGGAGAGGCCGAGTTTGTCGCCGAGCACCTCTTCGGAGTGCTCGCCGAGAAAAGGCGCGGGCGCCGGGTCGCCTGCCGCGCGGCCGGGGAGGTTGGCGAAGCTGCGGGTGGCGGGGTAGGCGAAGCCGCTCGGGTTGGCGGGTGCGGGGCCGAAAAGCGGGTTGTCGGCGACCAGTTGTCGGTCCGTTGCCGCCTCGTATGCGGTTCGATAGCGCTCGAAGGTGCAGGTTTGCGCGGCCATGCGGGCTTCGAGTTCGGCATAGTCCATGCCTTCCGCCGCGCTCTGGAACAGCGCGAACAATGCGGCGCGATGCTGGAAGCGCGGGGTGTCGCCGTCGGCAAAACGGACGCCAAGTTCGGCTTCGAGCGCCGCAATCCTGGCCTCGACCTCAAACGCCTTGACCAGCCCGCTCCATTGCTTGGGGGTGAGTGCGGCGACCATGAAGCGCACGCCGTCCCGGCTGCGGAAATCGCGCCCGAAGGCGCCCCAGATCGCATTGCCGAGCCGTTCGCGGTCCCCGCCGCGATACAGCACTTCGGCCATCAGCCCGGCATTGGCCATCGTCCCGATCGCGACATCGCCCAGCGGCAGGCGCACCTCGCTGCCCTCGCCCGTGCGGTCGCGTTGGCGGAGCGCGGCGAGCATGGCGAAGGCGCCGTAGGCCCCGGTGATGAAGTCCCACGCCGGGAGCACCTGGTTGACCGGCGGCGCGGTGGCCGGGTCCCAGTCCTCCGGCCCGCACATCAGCGGGTATCCGGCGGCAGCGTTGACCGTGAAATCCATCGCCTGCCGCCCGTCATGCCAGCCCATGACGCGCAAGCTGATCATGTCGGCGCGCTTGGCGGCCATGGCCGCGTGGCTGAGAAAACTCTGTTCCGGCAGGTTGGTGATGCACTGGCCGACCTTGGCTGCCAGCTCCACCAGCAGCTCGCGCCCCTCACCCGATTGCAGATCGAGCGCGACCGACTTCTTGGCGCGGTTCAAGTTCTCCCAGCTCAGCGAGCGCCCTTCAGCCGTCAGCATGTAGCGGTTGTAATCGAGCCCGCCCGCCTTGTGGTCGACACGGATCACCTCCGCGCCCAGCTGCGCACAGTAGAGCCCGGCGGTGGGCGAAGCGACGAAGCTGGAGACTTCGACGATGCTCAGGTCATTGAGGAGGTTATACATTCAATCCGAAACCTATCGTGGCTGCCGCAGGGAACGGCTCGCTTGCGAGCCGCAAGGCCGAATGGCCGCCCGCAGCGACGGGGCCTTCAGGCCCCATGAGCGAGGATTTCGCAGCCCGGATGGGCTGCGGAAAATCAAGCATTCTCCTTCCACTCGCGCAGCATGTGCTTGGCGATCTGGAGCTGCAAAATCTGCGTCGTGCCCTCGTAGATGCGGTAGATGCGCGCATCGCGGAAGAAGCGTTCGGCGTCGTATTCGGCGAGGTAGCCCGCGCCGCCGTAGACCTGCACCACGCGGTCGACCACGCGGCCGCACATCTCGCTGGCGAAGACTTTGAAGGCGGCGGCCTTGACGAGGATGTTCTCGCCCCGGTCGGCGCGGGCGGTGACGTCCTTCATCATCGCTTCCGCCGCGTAGATCTCGATCTCGCTGTCGGCGAGCATCTGCTGGATCAGCTGGAAATTGGCGATCGGCTCGCCGAAGGCCTTGCGCTCGTTTGCGTAGCGCAGCGCCGAATCCAGCGCCCGGCGGGCATAGCCGGTCGCCGCCGCACCGACGCTGATGCGGCCGTTGTCGAGGCTCTTCATCGCGAAGACGAAGCCCTTGCCGGTCTCTCCGCCGAGCAGCGCATCGCCCGGCACGCGGACATCGTCGAGCATGATGTCCGAGATGTGCGAGCCCGACTGGCCCATCTTCCTGTCGGGCGAGCCGGTCGAAACCCCCGGCGCGTTCATCGGCACGAGGAAGGCGCTGACATGGGCGTTCTTGGGCAGTGCCTCCTTGCTGGTGCGCGCCATTATGAGGGCGACATCGGCATGGGGGGCGTTGGTGATGTAGCGCTTGGTGCCGTTGAGGATCCAGCCGTTGCCGTCGGGATCGGGGACGGCGCTGGTCGCAAGGCCCGCAGAGTCGCTGCCCGAGCCGGGTTCCGTGAGGCCGAAGCAGGCGATCCGGCCTTCCGCGATCTTCGGATACCATTCGGCCTTCTGAGCTTCGGTCGCGCCGTTCTTGAGCGCGCTGGCGAACATGCCGACATTGATCGAGAAGATCGAGCGATAGGCCGGCGCGGCATAGGCCATGATGTTCACGACGCGGGCATATTGCGTCATGTTGAGCCCCGCGCCGCCATATTCCTCCGGCACCGAGAGGCCGAACAGCCCCATCTCGCGCATTTCATTCACGATCGCCTCGGGGATGCGGTCCTCGGCGATCACCTGCGCTTCGGCAGGGATCAGGCGTTCGCGGACATAGCGCGCGAGCTGCTCGGCGAATTGCTCGAAGGTCTCCTCGTCCATGCCTGGATTGACCGGGGCGGCGAGGTTGGCGGGGGCGTTCATGGTGGCTGGCTTCCTTGTGAGGGGGCGCGTAGCCCGCCTAACGGCGGGCCTTGGCGGCGTCGCCTGTCATTTCGGCAGGCGCGTCGGTCGGCGCATCGGTGGGCAGGGCCTCGGGCGGGAGGCGGCGTTCGTCGAGCATGCTGGCCGCATCGTCGAGCGCCTTGGCCTCGCCAGGGCTGACCGCGGCGGGCGTGCTCGCCTGCTCGCTCCCGCAGGCGGCGAGGGCAAGCGCGAGGGCTATGGCGAGCAGCGGGGCGCGGGCCATCGCGGGCAGCCTATTCAGGCGCGTCTTCGCCTTCGCCCGCCGCCTCGAGCGCCTTGTCGGCGACCGCAGCCGCGGCATCGCCCGCGGCGGTCGCGCCGGGTTCGGGAACGACCGGAGCGGGCGCGTCGGTGGCTGTGGCGGACGGATCGGCGACCGGCGCATCGGTGATCGGCTCGAGCGCGCTGTCGGCGGGCATCTCGACCGTATCGGCGCTCGCCTCGGACGAGGCATCGTCGGCGCTGCCGCAAGCGGCAAGGGTCAGGGCGGCGGCAGTCAGGGCGGTAAGGCTCAAAAGCTTGCGCATGGCTCGGGTTCTCTCCTGTCGCGCGGGCGCGGGGCATAGGGCCCCCGCCCGCGATCATACGAGGGGTTTAGCCATGCCTTGCCCCGCCCGCCAAGTGCCAAATGGGCACACCCTCCTTGCAAGCGGTGGGGAAGGCGCAAGAGGCGTGATATTTGCCCACGCATGATCAAGGAAGCCATCCGCTCGCCCCTCGGTGTCCTCGCGCTGTTTGGCGCAGCCGCCTTCCCCGCAGCTATCGTGAGCGCGCAGCCCGTGCCCGATGCCTTCACCGTGGTGGAGAGCGGCCAGCGCTTCGACACGCTGCAGGACGCGGTCAATGCCATCGGTCAGGGCCGCGGCACGATCCGCATCGCGCCCGGAACCTATCGGCAGTGTGCCGTGCAGGAAGCGGGCGTGATCGTCTACGAAGCGCCCGAGCCCGGCAGCGTCACCTTCACCGCCCGCTCCTGCGAGGGCAAGGCGGCCTTCGTGCTGCGCGGGATCGGCGCGGAAATCCGCGGGATCACCTTCTCCAACATCCGCGTCGCTGACGGCAACGGCGCAGGCATCCGGCTCGAGAAAGGCGCGCTCAACGTCGCCTATGCGCGGTTCGAGAACAGCCAGCAGGGCATCCTCACCGCCGACGACCCCGCGAGCCGCATCTACATCACCCGCTCGACCTTCACCGGCCTTGGCACCTGCGAGAACTCCGCAGGCTGCGCGCATTCGATCTACATTGGCAACTACGGCTCGCTGACCGTGCGCGAGAGCCGGTTCGAGCGCGGCATGGGCGGGCATTACGTCAAGGCCCGCAGCCGCGAAGTGGTGATCGAGAACAACAGCTTCGACGACGCCAACGGCAAGGCGACCAACTACATGATCGACCTGCCCGCCGGCAGCATCGGGCGCATTGCCGCCAACTGGTTCGTCCAGGGCCGCGACAAGGAGAATTATTCGGCCTTCATCGCGCTTGGGGCGGAGGACCTGCTTCATCCCTCGGACGGTCTCGAGGTCGCGAGCAACGAGGCGCGCTTCGTGCCCGGCCTGTCGAGAAACTCCGTGTTCCTCGCCGACTGGACCGGCTCGCGCGTGGTGATGCAGGGCAACACAATCGCGGGCGGGATCAAGCAGTACGAACAGCGCTGAGGGTTGCGCTTCGGAGAAGGCGCGCCGGAAGTACGCTTTCAGGAAGACGGGGGCGGTGCGTGAACGGCGGAATGTGGGTGGATTGCGGACTGTCGAGTTCCGCGATCGGCAAGCGTACATGCAGTCGCTTAGTAGATTGGCTCAGCAAGATTTGGTAACAAACGCCCGGTGCCATGGAGGCTAACGACGATGCTGTTCAAACTAGCCCTATTCGCTGTTGCAACCAGTGTTGCCGCCACGCCGGGCGATGGGAGACAGCCGCCTCCTTCTGATGACTTCGTCGGTGGCCTCTGTGCCGCAGTAGAGAGTAAGGTGCTGGAGAACGCCCCCAGCTACAATCAAGTAACCTATCTCTATCAGCAGTTTATTGCCGAGGCATCTGGAGTGCAGTTCACCGACTCTTCCGAGCAATACAATAGCAAAATTGCCACATGGCTAAACGCCAACATGCCGACTCTTCTTTGCAACACCTCAAACTTCAATCCACGTAATGGTAACATACTGAAGCTTGCAGTTGCTCGGCAAAATAATAGCTTCATTAATGATGCTATTTTGAACTGGAAGATTGATCTCAACCAGATAGATGCGACCGACGGTAAAACTGTCTTAGACTATATTGAAGATCGTAAGGCATCGTCCGGCACCACCTCCGCCTTTGGCAAAACTCTTCAACGATACTGGGAAAAATTTCGAGCCGCAGGAGCGAAGCGCGCCTCGGAGTTGCATTAGGCTTCCGCAATGGGGTCGATTCCAGAATTTCCGCTTTTGGCTGAAACGAAACTAAAGCCGCCATCCTCTCAATCGTCGCCCCGGACTTGATCCGGGGTTTGGCTTTTCTTCTTTCGCATCTCGAGGGAAACTAGCCAAGCCCCGTGTCGAGCACGGAGTGACGAAGATTGGAGATCCGGCTCCACGACGGGTCGCAAAGGCGGCTAGATCAGCAAATGCCCTGACCGATCCCGCTTGGTCGCCAGATAGCGGGCGTTGTGGGGGTTCTCCGGGAGCTGGTGCGGCACCCGTTCGCTGACTGTGATCCCCGCCGCCTCCAGCGCGCGCACCTTCGCCGGGTTGTTGGTGAGGAGCCGGATCGTCGTCGCCCCCAGCAGTTCGAGCATCCGCGCCGCCACGGGGAAGTCGCGCGCTTCGTCGGGCAGGCCGAGACGCTGGTTGGCCTCGACCGTGTCGAACCCCTGATCCTGCAACCGGTAGGCGCGCAGCTTGTTGACGAGGCCGATCCCGCGCCCCTCCTGCCGCATGTAGAGCAGCGCACCCCAACCGCCGCTGTCCGCCGCCTCATGCGCCATCGCGTGGAGCGCGGCGTCGAGTTGCGGGCCGCAGTCGCATTTGAGGCTGCCGAGGATGTCGCCGGTCAGGCACTCCGAATGGAGCCGCACCAGCGGCTGGCGGTCGCCGTTCTGCTTGCCGATGACCAGCGCGACATGCTCGCGCAGGTCGGCGGCGGAGCGGAAGGCGACGATCTCGGCGTCCTCGCAGGCGCTGACGGGCAGGCGCGCGCGGGTGACGATCCGCAAGCGGCCCGCGTCGGCATAGTCCGCAAGGTCGCTTGCGGAGATCGGGAGCGCCTCGCCTGCGGCCTCGGCGTCGACCATGAAGGCGGGGAGGATCCCCGCGATCCGCGCCAGTTCCAGCGCGGCGGCGGCGGTCTCGGCCCAGTCGAGCGTCACCGCCTTGAACGGGCCCTTGAGCGGGTTGCCGAGGTCGAGCGCCGGGTCGGCAATGGGAAGGGCATCGCGCAAGGTGAAGTCCTCGCCGCCCGCGATCAGCACCGGCGCGTGCGGCACGGCGGCCTCGCGCTGGTTGGCGAGCTTGAGCGTCGCGGCGCGCGCGGCCGAGATCAGCATCTGCGGCGCGCGCGCATCCGGCGCGGTCGCAGTCTCGACGGGCAAAAGCACCGGCCCGCCCTCGAACGCCAACGGCCAGCCGTGGCGCAAGGCGTCCACGGCCTGCGCGGCGCGGCGTTCGGGGGAAGGCGAAAGCGTCAGAGGTCGAACTCCGTAATCAGCGGCACGTGATCGGACGGCTGCGTCCACGCCCGCGCGTCCTCGAGCACGCGGTGGCCCCGCGATTGCCGCGCCACCTCGGGCGAGGCCCACATGTGATCGAGGCGGCGGCCCTTGTCGTTCTCCTGCCAGCTCGGGTTGCGATAGCTCCACCACGAGTAATAGCGCTGCGGGTCAGGGATATGCTGGCGGCCGAGATCGACCCAGCCGTGCGCGTCCTGAAACCGCCCCAGCGTCTCGACCTCGATGGGCGTGTGGCTGACGACCTTGAGGAGCTGCTTGTGGCTCCACACGTCGCTCTCCAGGGGCGCGATGTTGAAATCGCCGACGATCAGTGTGGGGCGGTCGAGCGTGTCGGCCCAGCGCGTCATCCGCCCGAGGAAATCGAGCTTCTGGCCGAACTTGGGGTTCACCTCGCGATCCGGCACGTCACCGCCCGCGGGGATGTAGACATTCTCGACCAGCAGATCGCGGCCCACCACCTCGACCCCGATATGCCGCGCCTCGCCATTGTCCTGCCAGTCGTGGCGGGCGACTTCGCGGATCGGGGCGCGGGAGACCGTGGCGACCCCGTGGTAGCCCTTCTGCCCGCTCACCGCCTGATGTGTGTAGCCCAGCATCGCCAAAGCCTCGGCGGGGAAGAGGTGGCTCTCGCACTTGATCTCCTGCAGGCACAGGATGTCGGGCGCGGCCTCGGTGAGCAGCTTTTCGATGAGGCCGACGCGCAGGCGTGCGGAGTTGATGTTCCAGGTGGCGACGGTGAGCATGGGGGCCGACTTAGGGGGAGAAGCCCTCGCCCTCAAGTAGCGAAGCGGTAGGGCAACAAGAACGCTCTCAAGGGGCGAGACGGTTCGGGCGCAAGGAACCCCCGACCTTCCACGTTTCACTTTATTGTCGCATCATCGCGCGATAGGCCTCCCTGAGCCCCCGCCGGAGACCTACCATGATGACCCGCACCCTCTTTGCCGCCCTGCTGCTCGCGTCCGCCGCCGCCACGCCGACGCTCGCCAAGGAGCGCCGCGCCAAGCCGCCGGAGGAGCCGCGTGCGAAGAACGTGATCCTGTTCATCGGCGATGGCATGGGCATCTCCACCATCACCGCCGCGCGCATCTATGACGGGCAGAAGCGCGGGGAGACGGGCGAGGAGAACCAGCTCAGCTTCGAGAAATTCCCCAACGTGGCGCTGGTCAAGACCTACAACACCAATGCGCAGGTGCCGGATTCCGCAGGCACGGCGACCGCGATGCATTCGGGGCTGAAGACCCGCATCGGGGTGCTCGGGATCGGGCCCGAGGCCGAGAAGGGCGTGTGCAAGGACGCGCTCGCTCACCCGCTGCCGCTGCTGGGCGAGGAAGTGAAGCAGCGCGGGCTGGCGCTTGGGATCGTCACCACCACCCGGATCACCCACGCGACGCCCGCCAGCGTCTATTCGCGCTCGGCCGATCGCGACTGGGAGAGCGACACCAGCATCGCCGCCGACCAGCAGGGGCAGGGCTGCAAGGACATCGCGCTGCAGCTCGCCGAAGCGAAGTTCGACGTTGCGCTCGGCGGGGGGACGGCGATGTTCTACGGCAAGAGCGGGGGCGGGCGCCGCAGCGATCCGGCCGCCGACCTGCCAGCAGGCTGGGCCGCGAAGAACGGCGGCGTGGTGGTGAAGGATGCAGCCGGCCTCTCCGCCGCGCCGATGGGCAAGCCGGTGCTCGGACTGTTCAACCCCAGCCACATGACCTTCATGGCCGAGCGCAAGGCGGATTCGCCCGAGCCGACCCTCACCGAGATGACCGCGGCGGCGATCACGCGGCTCAAGGCCGATCCCGACGGGTTCTACCTGATGGTCGAAGGCGGGCGGATCGACCACGCGCACCACGCCGGCCAGGCGGGCTTCGCGCTCGAGGAGGCGGTCGAGTTCGCGCGTGCGGTGCAGTGGGCGGTCGAGAACACCGACCCGGCCGAAACGCTGATCATGGTGACCGCCGATCACAGCCATGTCTTCACCATTGCCGGCTATCCGCAGCGCGGGAACGACATTCTCGGGCTGGTGGTCGCGCCTCCGGGCCGCGGCGAGGATGGCGGGGACGGCAAGAGCCCGGTGCTGGCGGCGGACGGCAAGCCCTACACCACATTGGGCTATGCCAACGGCCCCGGCGCGGTGAAGGGCGAGCGCCCGGTGCCGACGACCGGCCTCGCCGCGACCCAGCAGGCGCTGGTTCCGACCGGGGGCGAAACCCACGCGGGCGAGGATGTTGCCCTGTTCGCCACTGGCCCGGGCGCGGAACGGGCGCGCGGGGTGATCGAGCAGAATGTGATCTACAGCATCATCCGCAAGGCGCTGGGCTGGGAGAAGTAATGTAGCGGGCCAAGACTAGCGATTCCCGCTCCTTGGCGCGACGCGTCCAAGTGGTTTAGGCGTCGCCGAATAGTGCTTCGACCGAGAACCGGAGCGGAGCGCACTTAATGTGCGTGAGCACCGGAAGCGCAGGGCGGAGCGCTTTGCAGGCCTGCATAAACCGCTTGGACACCAAAAACCCCCGACCCGGGGGCGATGGGTCGGGGGTTCCATGGAGCGTTCGTCACGCTTGTGCAAGACAGGCCCTTGTGAAGGGTGGGCAACAGGGGGGAAACCTCCCTTCGACCCGCCTTGTTGAGAATGATTAGCCGGTTTTGCCTTTCACCCACATGAACGAAGGTCGACTTTTGTCGCCTTCCTACAACCGTTCGTCGGAGCGCCGTTCATCCCGGGCGACGAGCCGTGCGGCGCGGGTCCTTGAAGGTGAAGGTGCTGTCGGCCACCGCCACGCCATAGCGCTGGTTCGACAGCTCCACCCGGGTGCGGTTGTTCTGGGCGTCGAGCGCGACCCAATAGGCGAGCTGCAGGCCTCCGGGCGCGGCGGCGTTCCGCGTGAAGATCATCGTGATCATCCCGAATTCGGGCTTCTTGGGATCGCGCACCTGCACGCTGATCACGTCCTTGCTCGAGGTCGGCATCAGCTTGCCGAAGCGCTTCACGTCCTTGTCCGGATCGAACAGCGCACCGAGCGGCGAATTGCCGATCGGCCAGCGTTCGACCTGCGCGACCTCGTAGTCGATCACATAGAGCGACTTGCCGTTGGAGATGACGAGGAAGTCGGCGTTCTTGCCGTAGTCGAAGCGGATCTTGCCCGGACGCTTGAGGGTCATCACCCCGCGCAGGGCCTGGCCGTTGCGATCGGTCTGGACGAAGTCGGCCTTCATGGTCGAGATCGCGCGCAGCGCGGCGACGACGCGGTCGAGATCGGTGGCGGCAGCCTGCGCCGCGGCGGGCGCGGTCAGCGGGGTGGGGGTGCCGGGGGCGAGGCCAAGCGCAAGCGCCCCGGCCGAAAGGCCGAGCGCTGCGATGCGAAACGTTGTGGAAGCTGTTTTCATGCCGCTGCGCCTAGGTCGCATGGCTTGAACTGTCGATGAATTGCCGCGCGCGTCGCCATACAGGTGCGCGCGGCAGAAGCCTTACTTGATCTTGGCTTCCTTGAATTCGACATGCTTGCGCGCGACGGGGTCGTACTTCCGGAAGCTCATCTTCTCGGTGATGTTGCGCGGGTTCTTCTTGGTCACGTAGAAGAAACCGGTGCCCTCGCTCGAGACGAGGCGGATCTTGACGGTGGTGGGCTTCGCCATGGCGGTATCCTGTCAACTGGGTCGGCCCCTCGGGTGCGTCTCGCGGGGCTAAAAAGCAAATAGCGGCGCGCCCGGAAGGCCCGGCACACCGCCACATGGGCGCGCCATTCGCCGATTCACCGGCAAAAGTCAAGGCGGGAGCCTGCGGCACGGTCACCAGTCCGAGGCGCGGGGTTTGCCGCGATTGGCCTTCACCGCGCCGCGCACCTTCTTGACCTTCAAGCGCTCGGTCTTGCCGACGCGGTTCACCCGGGTCTTGGCGCGGCGCTTGGGCTCGGTCTCGGCCTCCTCGAGCAGCGCGGCCAGCTTGGCGCGCGCATCCTGGCGGTTGGCGTCCTGTGTGCGGTGCGCCTTGGAGGTGACGATGAGGTCGCCATTGCCCGCCAGCTTCGCACCGGCCAGCTTGCGCAGCCGCGCGAAGACCGGGGGCGAGAGGCGCAGCGCATAGACATTCACCCGCAGCTCCACCTCCGTGGCGACCTTGTTGGCGTTCTGCCCGCCGGGGCCCGAGCCTGCGAGAAAGCTCTCGCTCGCCAGCCTTATCGCCCGGGCAGCGAGGGGTTCGGGCGCGTCGGCCTCATCCATCCTTCGCCCCGAGCGCGAGGAAATCGGCAGGCAGCGGCGCGCGCGCCTCGACCGGCGTCTTGCCGGGGCGGGCGACGGTCAGGCTTTCGGCATGGAGCATCGTGCGCTTGGCCCCGGGCGCATTGCCCGCGCCGTAGACCGGATCGCCCAGCAGGGCCGCGCCGAGACCCTTCAGCGCGTGGACGCGCAGCTGGTGGGTGCGCCCGGTCTCGGGGCGGAAGCGGATCAGGCTGTGCCCGCCCAGCTCCTCGACCAGCTCCCAGTGCGAGACCGCGGGCTTGCCCTTCTTCGCCGCGATCATCCGCCAGCCCTTCTCCGCCGAGCTGATCTTGGCGAGCGCGAGTTCGATCGTGCCTTCCGTGCCCGGCGGACGCCCGGCAAGGATCGCAAGATAGGTCTTGCCCACCAGCCGCTCCTCGAACGCCCGGTTGAAGCGCGCCAGCGCCTTGGGGTTCCTCGCCAGCAGCAGGCAGCCGCTAGTGTCCGTATCGAGCCGGTGCACCGCCACCGGCGGGCGCTGGAAGCCCAGCTTCAGCCCCTCGAGATGGTCCTCGAGGCAGATCCCGCCCTTCCTCGGCCGGTCGACCGACATGCCCGAAGGCTTGTCGATCACCAGCGCCTCGCCGTCTTCGTAGAGGATCGGCAAGGTCATGCGAGCACCGCCTTCATCAGCCCGCGCAGGGCGTTGCCGATCCAGAAGCCGTTCGCCAGATCATCCAGTGTCAACTCCCCCTCGCGCGCGCGGCCCTGGGCGATGAGGCTGGCTCGCAGCACGCCGGGCAGCAGGCCGAGCGCTGTTGGCGGGGTGACGAGCACGCCGTCCGGCCCTTCCGCGAAGACGCTGGTCCAGCTGCCCTCGGTCACGAGGCCCCCACCCGCTTCGGCGCCGCGCACCAGCAGCGCTTCCTCGGCGCCAAGGCCGCGTGCCGCCGCCAGCGCGTCTTCATAGAAGCCGCGGTCGGAGGTCTTGTGCGCGAGCCGCCAGTCGGAGGGGTCAAGCGGGTGAGGCAGCGCGGCAACCTTGACCGGCTCGGCCAGAGCTGCGGGGAGCGGCGCGGTCTCGAGCGCGCTCGCACCGCTGCGCGCCACCAGCAGACGCACCTTGGCAGGCCCGTCGAGCTCGAAGCACAGCGCCTGGATCTGGTTGCGCAGGGCATGGCGGTCGAAGGTGAAGCCCAGCGTGGCCGCGCTCGCCTTCATCCGCGCAAGGTGGTCTTCGAGCAGCGCAATCCCCGTGTCGGGTGCGAAGCGCATCGTCTCGATGAGATCGCATTGCGGCGCCGTCAGCCCCGGCGCCAAGCGGCGCAGGAAGCCCGCCTTGACCTCGCATTCGCGGCGTTCGGCCAGCGGATCGCTGTCGGCGACGATGGCCGAGCCGATCCCGAGCACCGCGCTGCCCTGCCCGTTCTCGACGGGGGTGAGCCGCAGCGTGCGGATCGCGACGTTAATGGCCGCGTTGCCATCCGCGTCGATCCGCCCGATCGCCCCGCAATAGGCCCCGCGCGCATCGCGCTCGGTGGCGGTGAGCAGCTCCATCGCCCGGATCTTGGGCGCGCCGGTGATCGAGCCGCAGGGGAACAGCGCGCGCACGAGATCCATCGCGCCCTTGCCCGGGCTGAGCCGCGCGCGCACCGTGGAGACCATCTGGTGCACCGTCGGATAGGTCTCAACCGCGAAGGGCGCATCGACATGGACGCTGCCTGCCTCGGCGACGCGGGAGAGGTCGTTGCGCATCAGGTCGACGATCATCAGGTTCTCGGCACGGTCCTTCACCGAAGCCGCCAGCTCCTCCACCGCCGCGCGGTCCGCCGCAGGGTCGGCGGCGCGGGGGCGGGTGCCCTTCATCGGCTTGACCTTGGCTTCCTCGCCGGCGAGCGCCACGAACAGTTCGGGCGAGAAGCTCAGCAGCCAGTGCGATCCGTCGAAGATCAGTCCGCCATAGCCCGCCGCCGCCGCGCCGCGCAGCGCGGCATAAAGCCCCACCGGATCGCCCCGGTATGATCCGGCGAGCGGGTAGGTGAGGTTCGCCTGATAGATATCGCCCGCATGGATCGCCTCGCTGAGCGCCGCGAAACACGCGCCGTAGCCGCCGGGCGAGAGCTGCGGCTCCATCGGCCCGAGCGTGCCCGGCCCCTCTGCGCGCGCCGCCAGCCAGGCGGGCACATCGGCGGCTGCGATGCGGGTCGGGGCATCGAACAGCCCGAGCCACACCAGCGGGCCTGCCGCGCCGCTGCGCGCTGCCGCATGGGCCATGAGCCTGGGCTCGAGCGCCAGCCCCGCTTCATAGGCGATCATGCCCGCCAGCGCGCCGCCTTCGGCCACCCGTGCGGCCTCGGCCGCGGACAGCACCGCTTCGACCTCGCTTGCCCGATGCGCCACAAACAGCGCGCGCGGGCTCTCGTAGAGCAGCGCGTCGGCAGCGCCGTCTCCGGCGCGGGCGTCATCGAGGAGGACGAATGGTGCGGGGGAACCCATGGGGGAATCCTTGGCCCAATCGCGCGCCGCTGTCGAGAACTTGACCGCCGCGCCTTGCCCCTGCACACCTCCGCGCGACACGTTACCAACTGGGGGCAGGCATGACTGAAGGCGCATCCGACATCTTTCTCGGCCTCGGCGCGGACGGATCGCGCCAGGCGCTGCTGCTCGGGCGCGCGAACCGTCACGGACTGATCGCGGGCGCGACCGGCACCGGCAAGACCGTGACCCTGCAGGGCATCGCCGAGAGCTTCTCGGCCGCGGGCGTGCCGGTGTTCCTTGCCGACGTGAAGGGCGACCTGTCGGGGATCGCCATGCCCGGCTCGCCGACCTTCAAGCACGCCGACAAGCTGGAGGCACGCGCGAAGGAGCTCGGCATCACCGATTACAGCTATGCCGACAATCCGGTGATCTTCTGGGATCTCTACGGCGAGCAGGGCCACCCGATCCGCACCACCGTGTCCGAGATGGGCCCGCTGCTGCTGTCGCGCCTGCTCGATTTGAACGAGACACAGGAAGGCGTGCTGCAGATCATCTTCCGCTATGCCGATGAAAATGGCCTGCTGCTGCTGGACTTCGAGGATCTGTCGGCGCTGCTCGCCTGGGCGAACGAGAATGCGGCGGACCTTTCGGGCAAATACGGCAATGTCACCAAGCCCTCGGTCGGCTCGATCCAGCGGCAGCTTCTGAGCTTCGAGGCGCAGGGGGCGAACCATTTCTTCGGGGAGCCGGCGCTGGAGATTGGCGACTTCCTCAAGGTCGACGAGCAGGGGCGCGGCTATGTGAACGTGCTCGCCGCCGACAAGCTGATGCGCAGCCCCAAGCTCTACGCCACCTTCCTCTTGTGGCTGCTGGCCGAACTTTTCGAGAGCCTGCCCGAGGTGGGCGATCCCGAGAAACCCAAGCTGGTGTTCTTCTTCGACGAGGCGCACCTGCTGTTCGACGACGCCCCCAAGGCCCTGCAGGACACGATCGAGCAGGTGGTGCGGCTGATCCGCTCGAAGGGCGTGGGCGTGTTCTTCGTCACCCAGAACCCGATCGACATTCCCGAGGAGGTCGCCGGCCAGCTCGGCAACCGGGTGCAGCATGCCCTGCGCGCCTTCACCCCGCGTGACCAGCGCGCGATCAAGGCGGCGGCCGAGACCTTCCGGGTCAACCCCAAGCTCGATGTCGAAGCTGCGATCACCGAGCTCAAGGTCGGCGAGGCGCTGGTCTCGACCCTTGATGACGACGGCGCGCCGACGGTGGTCGAGCGCGCGCTGATCAAGCCGCCGCGCTCGCGGTTGGGGCCGGTCAGCGAGAAGGAGCGCGCGATCATCCAGTCGATCAGCCCGCTCGAGGGCAAGTACGATACGGCCGTGGACCGCGAGAGCGCCGCCGAAGTGCTCGCCGCCAAGGCCGCCGATGCCGCGGCGACGGCGGAGGAAGTGGCCGAGAAGGGCGTCGAGGAAGTCGCCAAGCGCGAACGCAAGACGCCGTCTGTCTGGGAGAAGGCCGGCAAGAGCGCGATGACCGCTGCCAGCGGTTCGCTCGCCTCGATGGCGGTGGCGATGGTGCTCGGCAAGAAGTCGGGCGCCGACCCACTGAAGACCGGGGCGACCGCTTTCGTGCGGAACCTCATCGGCGGGCTGATGCGCTAGAACCGCGCGCCTGCGAGGCGCCGACTGTTTCACGTGGAACAGTCGATGACCCGCGCACGATCGTGCAACGACCGCGCGACGAGGGTGCAACGCGCGCGCCCTAGCGTGGCCGGTGCTGCGTGCCCTCGCCTGCGGTGATGAAGATCGCGGTTGCGCTCCCGGACACGTCGGCGGTGTGCCATACGCCTGCCGGGTTGATCGCATATTCTCCGGCAGCGAGCGGGGTTTCGGCGAGGCTGCCGCCCGCCAGCTCCTGCACCAGCACCATGGCGCCGTGGGTGCAGATCACCACCTCGTCGCCCGCGGGGTGCATCTCCCAAGCGGTCCAATCCTCGGTGAAGGTGTATTGCGAGACGAGGCGGCCTTCCGCCCCGTCTGCCGCGTGACGCGCGCCGTAGCCTTCGTACCATTCCATCCCGGCGAAAGGCGGCTCCTCGACCGCCTTCGCGCCGAGGCCGAGATGGATGAAGCGCTCCTCGAGGCGCGGCGCGCTCATTCCTCGGACTTTTCGGGCGCGACCATGCAGAAGGCGTTCAATTTGTTACCATCGGGATCGCGGAAATAGGCGGCGTAGAAGCCGTCATTGCCGCGCGGCCCCGGCGCGCCTTCGCAGGTGCCGCCGTGGGCGAGCGCGGTGTCGTAGACCGTGTGGACCTGTTCGGGCGATTTCACTTCGAGCGCCACCATTACCCCGTTGCCGACGGTGGCGGGCTGACCATCGAACGGCACGGTCGCCGCGATCCCCGGCGGGCCGCCGAACTCGCCCCACGCGATGAAGCTGTCGAAGTCCATCATCCGTCCCACGCCGAACTGCGCGGCGAGCGCGTCATAGAAGGCTGCCGCGCGGGGCAGGTCGTTGGTGCCGAGGGTGACGTAGCCGATCATGTGTGTTCCTCCCATGCCATGCGAATCGATGTTGGAACATTACAGGAACATTATCGGGGTAACAAGCAACCTTCTCCCCGTCCCGGACCTGGTCCGGGACCCCGCTTGCTTTTCAGGCGGTTGCGAAAAGCAAAGCTGCTGGGCCCCGGGTCAAGCCCGGGGCGGGGGCGTTAGAGGGGCTGGGTCTCGCGCTCCACCCAGGCCAGATCCTCGCCCGCGAGGCGTGGGCTGAGCAGCGCGCGGACCTTCGCGTGGTAGGCGTCGACCCAGGCGATTTCCTCCGCCGTCAGCAGGGCCTTGTCGATCAGCTTGCGATCCAGCGGCACGTAGGTCAGCGTCTCGAAGCCGAGATACTTGCCTTCCGCCCCTGCAATCTCCCGCTCCTCGACCAGCACCAGGTTCTCGATCCGGATGCCGAAGGTGCCCGGCTTGTAATAGCCCGGCTCGTTGGAAAGGATCATGCCCGCGTGCAGCTCCTGACCCGTCCCGGCCTGCCCGCCCGAGGGCTTGGCGATGCGCTGCGGGCCCTCGTGGACGCTGAGGAAGCTCCCCACCCCGTGGCCGGTGCCGTGGGCGTAGTCGACGCCTGCCTCCCACAGATATTGCCGCGCCAGCACGTCGAGCTGGCCGCCCGCTGTGCCTTGCGGGAAGACCGCGCGGGCGAGCTGGATGTGGCCCTTGAGGACGCGCGTGTTGCGGTCGCGCATTTCGGCGCTCGGCTCTCCGGGCCCGACCCACACGGTGCGGGTGATGTCCGTCGTGCCGCCCGGATACTGCCCGCCCGAATCGACGAGGTAGATCGAGGATGGCGGAATCGCGATATTGCTGTCCTCGTCCACCTTGTAATGCGGCAGCGCGGCGTGGCCGGCGGCGGCGGAGATAGTGTCGAAGGAGAGATCACGCAGCCCTTGGTCTTCCTCGCGGAAGGCTTGCAGGCGCGCGGCGGCGGAGAGTTCATCCACCCCGCCCCCCGGGGCTTCGATCTCCAGCCAGCGCAGGAACTTCGAAACCGCCGCCCCGTCGCGCGCCTGCGCGTCGCGGTGGCCCTGTTGCTCGGCGGCGTTCTTGACCGCCTTGGTGAGGATCGTCGGGTCCTGCTTGAAGGCGAAGCTCGCGCCGCCTGCCCGCAGCGCCTGCGCGATGCCGACCACCGCGAAATCGGGATCGAGCGCCACGCTCTTGCCCGCGAAGGCGGAGCCGAGCGCTCCCTCGAAGGCGGCACGTTCGCGGATCGTCACCGCATTACCCAAGTGGCGGGTGAGCTCGGGCGTGACCTTCTCGGGCGCAATGAACAGCTCGGCGCTGCCGTCCTTGTGCGCGATCACATAGGAGAGCGCGACCGGGGTGTGCGCCACGTCGGCGCCGCGGATGTTGAGCAGCCATGCGACCGAATCCAGCGCGGGGATGACGACCGCGTCGTGGCCCTCCTTGACCAGCCAGTCGGCGACTGCGGCGCGCTTGTCGGCCGAGGAGCGGCCCGCCAGCGCATCCTCGTGCGGGATGGCGACGGCGGGCGAGGGGGCGGGGCGGTCGGCCCACACGGCGTCCACCGGATTGCTCTCGGCGGGCACGAGCGCGATGCCCTTGGCGGCGACGCGCTTCTTCAGCGCCTCGACCCACGCCCAGGTGTGGAGCCAGGGGTCATAGGCGATCCGCGCGCCACTTTCGCACACCTCACCCAACCATCCGCCGAGCGTGTCCTTGGGGACCGAGCGATACTCAAATAGATTGCCGTCGACCTGCTCGCGCACCTGCACAGTGTAGCGTCCGTCGACGAAGATCGCAGCGTGGGTGAGCGTCACCGCGGCAAACCCCGCCGAGCCGCCGAAGCCCGTCAGCCACGCGAGGCGCTGGGCGTAGTCGCCGACATATTCGCTCATATGCTCGTCGGAGATGGGGACGATAAAGCCGTCTAGCCCCCGCCGCTTCAGCTCCTCGCGCAGGGCGGCAAGGCGGGCTTCATGGGTTTGCATCAGCATGGGCTTAGGTCTTTCCGAGTCCTGACGTGGCGCTGGCGTCAATATAGGCGCTTTGCGGCAATCCTGCCACCGGCCGGCGTCAGGGCGCGGCGGGCGCGGCGCGCCAGAACAGGCTGGCGAGGGGGTTGGGGGTGCCGAACACGTCTTCGAATGGCATGAGCCGCGCGGCTTCGCGCGCGGTTTTGCAGGCGGCGATGTCGGTCGCATCCTTGCCGGTGGTCTTGACCACGCGGCAATGGCGGACCGAGCCATCGGGGTTGGCGGCGAGATCGAGCACCAGCGGGCTTTTCGCGCGATCCTGCGGGAGCACCCCGGCACGGGTCAGGGCGGCGACAAGCGCGTCTTCCGCGCCCTCGGCCAGCTGCGTCTCGCGGACAAAATCGGGATCGGGGCCGATGGCGAGGGGGCCTTCGGGGCGGTGGAGGATGGCGAGCGGCACCATCCAGTCGCGGTTCCCGTCAACGCTGCTCCAGTTGGGGGCGAGGGTTCCCCTGCCATAGGCGCAGGCCGCCGCATCGGCTTGCATGTCGCCGCTCGGCTGGAGCACCCGGCACTCGAGGCCGCTAAAGCCACGATGGAGGATCAGCCCGGTCATCGGCCCTGCTTGCGGGGTCTCGCCCCAGCCCGCTTGCGGCGCGGTCTTCCATTGCGGGGCGCGGTAGAGATCGGCGACTTGGAAATCGGCGGGCGGGAAGCGCTCCAGATCCTGAACCCGCGACGCGAGGCGTGGCACCGGGCGGGTGTCGCGCTCGTTGGTGAACAGCGGGCGCGGCGGGCCGTCGGGCTGGGCGGTGAACGTGCGATTGGAAAAGCTGAGCGTGAAGGTCCCGGCCACCTGTGTGCCGTCATCGGCGAGCTTGGGCAGGAAGCGCTGGCCTGCGATCTCGGCACACAGCAGCCCCTCCTCCACGATCACCCGGCTTCTGGGCGAATAGCGGCACCCGGCAATCGTGCCTTGCGCGGTGATATCGAGCAGGATCGTCGCATCGCGCGGGGCGGCGGGATCGGCGAGGTGCGCCTTGGCGAGCACGGAATCCGCCACGAACCACGTAACCGGTTCGGCCAGCGGCTGGGCGGTGCGCAGCGGGGTCTGCTCGTCGCGCGGCCAGTAGCCGTAGCCCTCGACGAGGATCGCCCGGTCCTGGAGCGCTCCGCCCGGCCGGGTAACGCGCGGCGCGGTTGGCTCCTCCGCCTGCGCCGATGCGAACGGCACGGTCAGCGCCAGAAGACCTGCTGCCGCCGCTCCGCCACGCCGCACAGCTGTGAAAATCCAGCCCATTGCCTGTCCGCCCTTTCGCCCGAGGGCACGCCCAGCTCGGGGCTTGCCAGCCTTCGACACGCGACCTAGCACCATGGGCCAAGCCCCCCAAGCGAGTTTCACCGCCATGCCCCCTGTCCGCCCGATCAGCCTGCTGGCTCTTGCCAGCGCACTTGCCGCCACCACATTCGCCCCGGCTGCCATTGCCGCCACACCTGAGGAATCCGCTCCTGTGACCAGCACGCCGACCACCGCTTCCGCTTCCGCAATCAAGCCCCCCGTCGCGGAAAAGCGCCCGCACACCTACACCGTGCACGGCATCACGGTCGAAGACCCATATGACTGGCTCTACGACAAGTCCTATCCCACGGTCGACGACAAGGACGTGCTCGATCACCTCAAGGCCGAGAACGCCTATTTCGAGGCGCAGATGGAGGGGCAGAAGGCCCTGACCGAGGCGCTGTTCGCCGAGATGCGCGCGCGCATCAAGGAGGACGATTCGACCGTGCCCCAGAAGGACGGCGACTACCTCTACTGGAGCGAGTTCGAGGAAGGCGCGCAGTATCGCAAGCATTACCGGAAAGCCGTTGCGGGCGGCGAGGCCGAGCTGCTGATCGACGAGAACGCGCTGGCCGAGGGGCAGGAATATTTCCGCCTCGGCGCGGCCTCGATCAGCCAGAACGGGCGGTTCCTCGCCTATGCCACCGACACCAGCGGGGGCGAGCGCTACACCGCGCGGATCAAGGACCTTACGACCGGCGAGCACCTGCCCGACGTGATCGAGAACCTGCGCGGCGACCTCGTGTGGGTCAAGAACGACACCGCGATCGTCTACGGCCCCTCGACCGAGGAGTGGCGCACGCTCGAAGCGAAGATGCACGTGATCGGCACCCCGGTGAGCGAGGACGTGACCCTCTACAAGGAGGAGGACCAGAGCTTCGGCGTCGGCACCGGCCTTTCCGCGCAGGAAGACTGGCTGATCATCGCCACCGGTGACAACGAGACGAGCGAAGTGCGCCTCGTCCCCGCCAATGATCCGACCGCCGCGCCGATCCTCGTCAAGCCGCGCAAGAAGGGCGTCGAATACGGCGCCGATGTCCGCGACGGCGAGCTGTGGGTGTGGACCAACGACGATCACATCAACTTCCGCCTCGCCAAGGCGAAGCTGGAAGCGCCCGGTGAGTGGCAGACGGTCATTCCCGGCTCGGATGATTTCTATCTGACCGGCTTCGACCTGTTCAAGGGCTTCTTCGTCACCGAGGGGCGGCTGAACGGCCTCGACCAGATCCAGCTGCGCCAATACGGCGATCCGGCCAAGGTGACGCCGATCTCCTTCCCCGAGCCGAGCTTCACCGCAGGTCTTTCGAACAACCCCGAATATGACATGCAGGTGCTGCGCCTGTCCTACCAGTCGATGGTGACGCCGGGCACGATCTATGACTACGACGTCAAGACGGGCGGGCTGACGACGCTCAAGACGCAGGAGATCCCGAGCGGGTATGACCCCTCGCTCTATGTCTCCGAGCGGCTGACAATCACCGCGCGCGATGGCACGCAGGTTCCGGTCAGCGTGCTGATGAGGAAGGACCGCGCGGAAATCCTGAAAAAGGCCGGGATCGAGGGGCCGGGGCCGCTGCATCTCTATGCCTACGGCGCCTATGGCTATGCCATCCCGCCGGGCTTCTCAACCTCGCGCCTCAGCCTTGTGGATCGCGGCTTTGCCTATGCCATCGCCCATATCCGCGGCGGCGACGATCTCGGGCGGCGCTGGTATCTGCAAGGCAAGCTGTTCGAGCGGACCAACACCTTCAACGATTTCGTCGATGCGGGCCGGGGCCTGATCGCCAAGGGCTACACCGCGGAAGGGAAAGTGACCGCGAGCGGCGGCTCGGCAGGCGGCGAGCTGATGGGGGCGGTGATCAATCAGGACCCCGCACAATATGGCGCGGTGGTGGCGCATGTGCCCTTCGTCGACGTGGTCGGCACCATGCTCAACGAGAAGCTCCCCCTCACTCCGGGCGAGTGGCAGGAATGGGGCAATCCAATTCTAGACAAGGCGGCGTTTGCCTATATGCTGTCCTATTCGCCCTATGATCAGGTGACCGCCAAGGCCTATCCGCCGTTGCTGGTGACCGCCGGGCTGAACGATCCGCGCGTCACCTATTGGGAGCCCGCCAAGTGGGTCGCCAAGCTGCGCGAGGTGAAGACCGACGACAACCTGCTGCTCCTGAAGACCAACATGGGCGCAGGCCACGGCGGGCAGTCCGGGCGCTGGAACAGCCTCAAGGAGACGGCCGAGGAGTTCGCCTTCATCCTGTGGCAGATGGGGATGGCGCCCAAGAGCGAGGGCGAGTGAAGTCGCCGAATTACGGACGGGGCCTGATGATCGTTTCGGTGATCGCGCTGACGATTGCGGCCTCGCCTTTTCTGTTGCTTTGGGCTGCCTGCGTGTTCGGGAAGGATTGCGTGTGACGAACCGCTTCACCCGCACCTTCGTCGCCGCGCCCGAGCACATCGACGAGCTCGGCCACGTCAACAACACCGTGTGGGTGCAGTGGATTCAGGACATGGCCACCGCCCACTGGGACGCGGTCGCGCGGCCCGAGGACCGCGCGGCGTTCTTCTGGGTCGTGGTGCGGCACGAGATCGATTATCGCGGCAACGTGTCCGAGGGCGCTGAAGTCCGCGCCGAGACATGGATCGAAGGCCGCGCGCAAGGCGCCAAGTCGCTGCGGCGGGTCGAGTTCACCGACGCGTCCGGCAAGCGCCTCGTCAGCGCGGCGACCAGCTGGGCGATGCTCGACCGCGCGACCGGACGGCTGGCGCGGGTGCGGCCCGAGGTGCTCGAGCCGTTTGTCTGAGGGTCAGGCCTCCCGCCCCGCCTCCCCACCCGGCCACCAATAGTACCACTATGTTATGGTGGCCGGGTGGGGAGGC
>NZ_JAMNXL010000175.1 GCF_023653175.1 Erythrobacter sp.
CGACTTGCCGCATTCCGCCGCCGTCACCTCGCGCTCGACCAGTTGCACCCGTCCGCCGACGCTGGCGAGGTCGGCGAGGTAATCGGCGATATGCGCGCCCTTGACGCTGCCGGCCAGCAACAGGCCGGTAAAGCGCACCGGGTTGATGACGTTGTTCGCCCCCGCCTGCCGCGCCAGCAGCTCGTTGTCGTCGGCGCGCACCACCACGCTGATCGGCACCTTGGGGGCCAGGTGACGCACCGTCAGCACGATCAGGATCGAGGTGTCGTCACGGCCCGCCGAAACCAGCACGCTCTGCGCCTCGGCGATGCGCACGGCCTTGAGGTTCTCGTCACGGGTGGCATCGGCGGCCATTACGTTGACGCCAAGCTTCTCGGCATCGGCGAGGCGATCCTCGGAGGGGTCGATCACCACGATGCAGCGCGGATCGACCCCGCGCTCGATCAGCTCGCCCACGCTCTGCGAGCCCGACACGCCGTAGCCGAGTACCACCACGTGATTGCTGAGCTGTTCCTGGATGCGAGCCATGCGAAACTTCTCCCAGCTGCGCTTGATGACGAAATCGTAGGCCGCGCCCACGAAGATGAACAGCACCGCGATGCGCACCGGGGTGACGATCACCGCCTCGATCAGCCGCGCGCGGTCGCTGACCGGGGCGATGTCGCCGAAGCCGGTGGTGGTGATGCTGATCATCGTGAAATAGACGACGTCGAGAAAGCTGATGCTCCCGTCGACATTGTCGACGAGTCCGTCGCGGTCCCACCAGTGGATCGCGATCACCAGCCCGATCAGCGCGAAGGCCGCGCCCATGCGCAGGCCGAGATCGCCCCACACGGGGAGCTTGACCTGTCGCCGCAGCGGGCGGAACTGGTCGGCGAGCAGCGTCTTGCGCTTGAACGGGTTGCGGCTTGCCGAGGGTTCGGGCCGCGCGGCCATCAGTCCGTGAACCGATCGGCAAGGATGCCCATGGTCGAATAGTGGGTGAGGTCGAGCTGGAGCGGGGTGACGGCGACGAAACCTTCCTCGATCGCCTCGAGGTCGGTGCCGTGGTCCAGCGTGTGCTCGATCTGGTCGAGTCCGAACCAGAAATAGCGGTAGCCGCGCGGATCGCGGCCCTCGACGATGGTGCCGCGCGAATAGTCGTGGAAGCCCTGCCGGACGACGCGGATGCCCTTGACCTCATCTGCGGGGATCGCCGGGAAGTTGACGTTGATGAGCGTCCGGTCGGCCATCGGGGCGTCGATCAGCGGCTTCAGCACCTTCGGCCCCCATTCGAGCGCCGCGCCGAAGGGCACCTCGTCGCCCATGCCTTCGCGGGCATAGACCTGGCTGAAGGCGATCGCCTTGATCCCCGCCAGCGCGCCTTCGATCGCGGCCGAGACCGTGCCCGAATAGGTGATGTCGTCGGCAAGGTTGGCGCCGCGGTTGACGCCCGAGAGGATGATGTCGGGCGCATCGGGCATGACGGTGCGCAGTGCCATCATCACGCTGTCGGTGGGCGTCCCGCTGACGGCAAAGCGCCGCTCGCCATGCTTGTGCAGGCGCACGGGGCGGGTCAGCGTCAGCGAGTGGCCCGCGCCCGATTGCTCCTCGGACGGGGCACAGATCCAGATGTCGTCGGAGAACTGGCGCGCGATCTCCTCCAGCACCTTGAGGCCGGGGGCGTTGATGCCGTCGTCATTGGTGAGGAGAATGCGCATTACTGGGCGGGTTCCAATCGGGTAATGCCGCCCATGTAGGGCAGCAATGCGTCAGGAACGGTGACCGAGCCGTCGGCATTCTGGTAATTCTCGATCACCGCGACCAGCGTGCGGCCCACGGCGAGGCCGGAGCCGTTGAGGGTGTGGACGAACTCTGTGCGCTTCTCGCCCGCGATGCGGTAGCGGGTGTTCATGCGGCGGGCCTGGAAGTCGCCGGTGTTCGAGCACGAGCTGATCTCGCGGAACGCGCCCTGTCCGGGGAGCCAAACCTCCAGATCATAGGTCTTGCGCGCGCCGAACCCCATGTCGCCGGTGCACAGCAGCAGCTTGCGATAGGGCAGGGCGAGGCGTTCGAGGATGGTTTCCGCCGCGCGGACCATGCGCTGGTGTTCTGCCTCGCTGTCCTCGGGCCGCACGATGCTGACCAGCTCGCACTTTTCGAACTGGTGCTGGCGGATGAACCCCCGCGTGTCGCGACCTGCCGCGCCCGCCTCGGAGCGGAAGCACAGGGTGAGCGCGGTGAGGCGCATCGGCAGCGCGGCCTCGTCGAGCAGCTCGCCCATGACGCTGGCGGTGAGGGAGACTTCACTGGTCGGGATGAGCCAGCGCCCGTTGGTGGTGTTGAAGCTGTCCTCGGCAAACTTGGGCAGCTTGTCCGTGCCGTACATGGCATCGTCGCCCACCAGCACCGGCGGGTTACATTCCGCGTAGCCGTGCTCGCCCGTCTGCACATCCAGCATGAACTGCCCGAGCGCGCGGTGCAGCCTTGCCATGCCGCCGCGCAGGAAGGTGAAGCGTGCGCCGGACAGCCTTGCGCCGGTCTCGAAATCCATGCCGAGGGCAGGGGCGATGTCGGCGTGTTCCCTCGCCGCAAAATCGATCTCCCGCGGGGTGCCCCAGCGGCTGACTTCGACATTCTCCTCCTCGCCCGCGCCGTCGGGGACGTCCGCGCCCGGCAGGTTGGGGATGATCTCGAGTGCCTCTTTGAGTTTGGTCGCTAGCTCGTCAGCCCGCGCTTCCATCGAAGGCATTGCGTCCTTGAGCGCCGCAACTTCGGCCTTGATCGCCTCGGCGCCGTCCTTGTCGCCCTTGGCCATTGCCGCGCCGATCAGCTTCGACGCCTCGTTGCGGCGGCTCTGCGCGACCTGCACTTCGGTCACCGCGGCACGGCGTTCCTCGTCCAGCGCGATCAGCGATGCTGCCTGCGCGGGCAAGCCGCGGCGGGCGAGGCCGGCGTCGAAGCTTGTCGGATTTTCTCGGATCAGGCGAATGTCGTGCATGACGCGCGCCTATGCCCGCTCAGCGATGCCAAGGAAAGGGGGAAGGGCGCGTCGGCAGGCTGACCCGCGTCTGCGATCTGCGGGGGAACCTGCAAGGCCTCCCGCCGGTAAGTCAGGACAAGGAGAACAATATCATGCTCAAGAGAATCATCGGCGCCGCGATCGGTGCCAAGCTCGCCAAGAACTCGCCCGCTGTCGGAGGCGCCACGGGTGCGGCGCTGGGCGCGGCGGTGCCCTTTGTGCTTGCGCGCATCAGCCTGCCGACGATGGTGATGCTCGGCGTGGGCGGATATTTCGCCAAGCGCTGGTACGACAAGCAGCCGCAGCAGGGCAATTCGGACCGCTCGAGCGGCACGCTCACCACGGCTCCAACCTCGACGCCGGTCCAGACCTACGACTGACCGGTAGGGAGAAAGGGGCGGCGGTGGATAGCCAGAGGCCGCCGCCCCTTCGGGGAAAATCGGCTCAGAAGTTGACCTGAGCCGTCACGAACACCCGGCGCGGATCGCCGTAGAAGCCGGTCAGCGTGCCCTCGCGCCCGAGAGTCGGGACGAAGGGCGCGCCGCCCACGCCGCCGGCCACGAAGTTGTAGCCCGCGACGATATATTCCTTGTCGAACAGGTTCTTGCCGTGGACGCCGAGGGAGTAGACCCCGTCGTCCGAGGTGTAGACGATGCTCGCATCGACCAGCACGAAGCCGTCCTGATCGAGGAACGGGTTGGGCACCTCGAACTGGCTCGCGTCGGATCGCAGCGAGGCCTGGCCGATGAAGTCGACGATCCCGCCTGCCAGCGGCAGGCCCATGTCGAAGCCCATGTGCGCGGTGATATCCGGGGTGTTCTGGAATACCCGCTGGTCGGCCACGTCGCGGCCGAAAGCATCGATGAAGGTGTTGAACTTGGCGTCGATGACGCCGAGCGACCAGTTGACCGTGAAGCGGCTACCGTCGCCCGCAAAGTCCTTGCCGACCAGCGCGTTTCCTTCGAACTCGAAGCCGTTGACATCGGCCGATGCGGCGTTGGAGGTGATGCCGATGAAGCTTTCGTTCACCCCGTCGTTGTTGGCGTCGAAGCCGACCGAGCCGGGGATCTGCACGTCCTTGTACTGGCCGAGGAAGCCCGCGAGGCTGATGTTGAGGCGGTTGTCGAGCAGCGAGGCCTTCCAGCCCAGCTCGTAGCTGTCGACCGTTTCGGGGTCGAAGGCGAGGAAGTCGAACACCTGATCGGCATTGCACGCGCCGCCGGTGGGGTTGCGGCATGCGGTGGTCTGGCCGCGCGGATCGAAGCCGCCGCCCTTGAAGCCCTGTGAATAGGTGAAGTAGATATTGTGGTCCGGTGTCGGCTGCCAGCTGATCGAACCGCGCGGGTTGAAGTCCTCGAAAGTCGCACTGCCGGTGAAGTTGCTGGTGGTGGCGATCACCGCGCCGGTGCCGCCGAACAGGTTCGAGAACCCGCCGAGGAAGGTGCGCCGCAGCACGAGGCTGGTGCGCTTGTCGTTGGTGTAGCGCCCGCCGACCGAGACGCTGAGCGTGTCGGTGAGGTCATAGGTGAAATCGCCGAACACCGACCAGGTCTTGGTCTCGACATCGCCCAGCGTCTGCGCGGTGAGGCCGGCCACGGTGGTGAACAGCGCCACGTCGAAGGCGGTGAAGGCGTTGGCGTCAAGATAGTAGAAGCCGAGCACGCCCGACAGCTTGTCGCCTTCGTAGAGCAGCTGCAGTTCCTGGCTGAACTGGTCGTTCTCGTAGATCGCCGGCACGTCGAGATCGACCGCGGCAAGGCTGTCGAAATCGATCGGGGTGGTCGAGGCATCCTCGCGGTAGCCGGTGATCGACTTGAAGGTCAGCGTGTCGCTGAGTTCGATCGCGATGTTGAGCGCGCCGCCATAGGCCTCGACCTCCTGATCGACTATGTTGAGCCCGGCGCGGGTGTCGAACACGTCATCGAGCACCGGCGCGCCGCTGACGAGGCCGGGGATGAAGCGGTGGCCCTGACGCGCTTCGGAGTTGTCCTTGACATAGTCGCCCGAAAGCCGCGCGGTCACGGGGCCGCTTTCGAATTCGATGGTGCCGCGTGCGGCCCACACGTCCTTGTTGTAGTTCTCGGTGCCGAGCGTGAGGTTGTCGCCGAAGCCGCCGCGCGACAGCCGCGCGCCGCTCGCGCCGATCTTGAAGCTTTCGCCGATCGGGGTCGAGGCGGTGACGATCAGGTCGGCCTGGTCGTAGGAGCCATAGGTGCCGCGCACCTTCAGGCTGGTCTTGTCGGGCAGCGGCGCAGTGACATACTTGATCGCGCCGCCGATGGTGTTGCGCCCGTAGAGCGTGCCCTGCGGCCCGCGCAGCACTTCGATGCGCTCGACATCATACACATCGAGCACCGCGGCCTGCGGGCGGTTGAGGTAGACGTCGTCGACATAGAGGCCGACCCCCGCCTCGAAGCCGGCGACCGGGTCCTGCTGGCCGACACCGCGGATGAAGGCGGTGAGCGTGGTGTTGGTGCCGCGGCTGACCTCGAGCGTGATGTTGGGCACCTGCTGGGCGACCGCGACGATATCCTGCACGCCCTGCTTGGCGAGCGTGTCGCCCGAGATCGCGGTGACCGACAGCGGCACGTCGATCAGGCGTTCCTCGCGGCGGCGGGCGGTGACGTAGATCGTGCCTTCCTCTTCGGCAGCGGCGGCTTCAGCGGCCTCGGCGGCGACATCGGCTGCGCTGTCCTGCGCCATGGCGGGCGCGGCAAAGGTGGCAAGTCCTGCGCAGCCGGCAAGCAGCAGCGCACGGGTGCAAAGCGTCGTCTTCATGATGTGGTTTCCTCTCCAGGCCCTCTTATCCGGCCATCCGTATTGAAAGTTGAACCACCTTTCAAGTTTAGACTTGTGCGCCCCTCTTGCGCGGCCTACCGAAAGCGCCGAGGGAGAGGCAGATGGGCAACACTCGCGAAGCTGCGGCGGCGGTCGCCGAGGAGGCGTCGGTCGACGCCAAGACGCCGCGCACCGAGCGCGGGCGGCGCACTCTTCGCAAGCTGCTCGACGCGGCGGCCGAGGAATTCGGCGAGAAGGGCTTCCACGAGGCGTCGGTCAGCTCGATCACGCGCCGCGCCGGGATGGCGCTTGGCAGCTTCTACACCTATTTCGACAGCAAGGACGCCTTGTTCCGCGCGCTGGTCGCCGACATGAGCGAGAAGGTGCGCACCTCTGCGCGCTCGGCCTTGCATGAGGGCATGGGCGCGCTCGAGATCGAGCGCGCGGCGCTGGCGGCGTTCCTGCGCTTTGCGGCCGAGCACAAGGAAATCTACCGCATCATCGACGAGGCCGAGTTCGTCGATCCGGCCAGCTACCGCCAGCACTACGAGACCATCGCCGCGCGCATCGCCGAGCGCTTGCGCAGCGGGACGGCGGCGGGCGAGTTCCGCGACGGGCTGGGCGAGCTCGAGGCCTGGGCGCTGATGGGGATGAATGTGTTCGTCGGCCTGCGCTATGTGGTGTGGGCTGACGGCAAGGAACTTTCGCCCGACGCGGTCGCCGCCGGGGTCAACCGGCTGCTGGCGGAAGGCCTGCTGCGCCGCTAAAGCCTCGGCGATGATCCTTGCCGTTCACGCCATCCCGGAGGCCGAGCGCCTCGCCGCCATCCACCAGCGCGTCGCGCTGCTCGAATGGCGCGACGGGCGCGAGACCGCAGGCTCGGTGGCGCGCGCGGTCAAGCGCAACGAGCAGGCGGCGATGGATGGGCCTGCGGGCCGCAGCCTTCCGGACGAGATCGCGCAGATCCTCTGGGAAAACCCGGTGATCCGCGCCGCCGCCCAGCCGCGCCGCCTGTCGCACCTGCTCATCAGCCGGACGGGTGAGGGCGGGGGATACGGCGCGCATGTCGACAATGCGCTGATGGGCAAGGGCGAGCGGCGGGTGCGCACCGACCTGTCCTTCACCCTGTTCCTGACTCCGCCCGGCGAATATGATGGCGGCGAGCTGGTGATCCATGCGGCCGGGGTCACCCAGTCGGTCAAGGGCGAGGCGGGGCACCTGGTGCTCTACCCCTCAGGCTCGATCCACGAGGTGCGGCCCGTGACGCGGGGGCAGCGGATCGTGTGTGTCGGCTGGATCGAGAGCCTGATCGCCGATGCCACGGCCCGCGAGATGCTGTTCGATCTGGAAAACCTGCGCGCCTCGCTGCGCGCGCAGCTGCCCGGTCAGTCGGCCGAGCTGCTGACGCTCGACAAGACCATCGCCAATCTATTGCGGATGTGGGCGCGCCCCTGAAGCCCGGGGCTGGGCGGCCTTCTTGCCCTTGAGGGTGAAGTACAGGATCAGGCTCACCCCGATGACGCTCGGCCCGGCCCAGATTGCGGGGTTGAACACTTCCTCGGGCACTAACCGGATCAGCCCCACCGAAAGGAACGCGGTGTAGGCCGAGATCCCCATGCCGATCAGCGCGCGGAAATGCTCGCCGATGTATGTGGTGCGCAGTGGGTCGGCGGCGCGCCAGATGTAGAGCTGCTGGATCAGCATCGAGACGATGCCGATGAAGGCGACCAGCATCATCAGCGGGTGGCCGACCAGCC
>NZ_JAMNXL010000176.1 GCF_023653175.1 Erythrobacter sp.
CGCCCCGCGACCAGCCCTGCCCGCCTTGCCGAGTTGCGCGCCGCCGCGGCAAGCGCCGACAGCACTTTTGCCGCGCGCGCAGGCGAGGCCGGCCAGCTGGCCCGCGCGGCGGCCGGCCAGCCTGCCGAAAGCAGCGCCCGCGCCGCCGCGCTGGTCGCGCTCGCCGAGCTCGATACCCAGCGTGGACGCACCGCCCTGGCGCTCGCCGCGCTCGACAGCCTTGCCGCCGAGGCTGCGGGCGCCTTGAGCCCCGATCCGGCGCTTACCGCCGTGCAAAGCGAAGTCGCCGCCACCCTCGCCCGCGAGGACGAGACGATAGCAGGCTTGTGGAGAGTGATGGGATCATGAACCTTGCGTGCAGCACCTGCCCGGTCAAGGAGACCGCCGCGTGCGCGGTGCTCACTCCAGACGAACGCGACGCGATGGCCGCCGCGGGCCGCACCCGCACGCTGAAGCGCGGCGAGATGCTGTTCGCGGCCGGTGACGAGCAAGCCGCCTGCGCGACGCTGCTGACGGGCGCATTGAAGGTCTCGGCGGTGGATGTCGACGGCAACGAGCAGATCCTCGCGCTGGTCCATCCGGCAGGCTTCATCGGCGAGCTGTTCGCGCCGTTCGCGCACCACGACGTGGTGGCGCTGACCGAGAGCCGGCTGTGCACCTTCGCCAAGGCCGACATCGAGCGCGCGATCGAGGATTACCCCGCCCTCGCCCGCGCGCTGCTGCGCCGCAGTCAGGCGGATCTGCTGGCGACGCGCAACCTGCTCGAACTCACCGGCCACGCCAGCGCCGAGGCGCGGCTTGCCGCCCTGCTCCACGATTTCGCCGCGGCCGCGAGTGACAGCTCGTGCCATCTGGCGTCGCATTTCGAACTGCCGCTGACCCGCGGCGAGATCGGCAACATGCTGGGCCTCACCATCGAGACCGTCAGCCGCAAGCTGGGCGAGCTCGAGGACATGGGCGCGATCCGGCGCGAGGGTAAGCGCGGTATCGCGCTGCTCGATGCTGGGATGCTGCAGGACGTTTCGGGGCGGTAGGGTCGTTCGTTTGCGTGCCACCTTAGGTGGCGCAGACCCCCCGCGTCGCGCGCCAGCGCGACGGAAAGCAAGAACGGGGCGGCAGCGGGGGGAGAGGTGCCGCCGCCCCGAGGGGGAGCTTGTCAGTTCAGCGCACCAGCGCGGCGATTACCGCCACTGCGAGGCCCCAGACCACCAGCAGCACCGGCAGGATCAGCACCTGAATGCTCGCGTCCTTGGCCGCGAGACGTCCGGTGGCGGTCTGGATGCCGCGGGCCTCGAACTCGCCGAGGGTCTGCGGCGCAGAGGTGTTGCCCGCCAGCCGCGTCCAGATCGCAGGCACGCCAAAGCCGGCGATGATGAACACCACGAAGATCGCCATCGGGATCGCCAGCGCGGGATTGGCAAAGGCGCTGCCGACCACCAGCAGAAAGCCGAGATAACCCGCCACGGTGGCGCCGTAGAGCGCGGTGGGGAGACCGAAATTGCGGTCGGCCTCGACCTGATGGCGGGGGTGCTGCTCCAGCTCGGGCTGCGCGACGATCCGCGCGTCGCCGCTGGCGATGAGATCGTGGACGATGTGGCTCATGGGATGATCCTTTCCTTTGTCGGAAAGGGTTTATGACAAGCGGCGCGCCCCTGCTTTGACGCGAATCAAATCACGCCTGCCAGCGGGCAAGGTCGGCGTGGTCTGCTTCGCGCGGCTCGATCCAGTGCCATGCGCCGCCGCGCTTCTCGCGCTTCCAGAACCACGCGGCGCTCTTCAAGTGGTCCATGCAGAAGTCGACCGCGTCGATAGCATCGCGGCGGTGGAGCGCGGCGGCCGAGACGCATACGATCGGCTCGCCCGGGCACATCACCCCGACGCGGTGAACCATGAGCAGGCCCATCAGGGTGAAGCGGGCGAAGGCGCGGTCGGCCAGTTCGTGCATGCCGGGCAAGGTGAGCGGCTCGTAGTGGGAGAGTTCGAGCGCCTCGACATCGGTGTCGCTGCGCACCTCCCCGACAAAGGTGCACACCCCGCCAAGGCCAGGATTGGCCTGCGTGAACGGGCCGATCAGCGTGCCCGGGATGAACATCCGGTCGAGCAGGCGGATGTCGCGATGGGGCAAGCGCTCGGTCATGGGTCAGCCGCCCGAGACGGGGGGCAGGAAAGCGACCTCGTCACCATGGCGCACAACCAGCGCCTCGCGGTCAGACACGACCGCGCCGTTGAGCGCGACCTTGACACGCGGGTCGCGGACGGCGTCGGCGAGCCCCTCACCCACATGGCTGTCGAGCAGGGCGAGGAGGTCAGGCCAGTCGAGATCGCCCGAACTGGAAGCAAACTCGCTCACCGGTTTGCCCGCAGCGTCGGCGAGCTTGCCGAGGTAGACGACCCGGATCACCGCAGCGCTGCCGGTGGGCGCGACAAGCACCGCGATGCTGCGTTGGCGGGGATGGTGGGCCATGCCACGCCTTACCCGCCCGTCATCGACATATGCCGCGCCAGCGCGGGGGCAGCGCCGCGCTGGTCCATGCGGAAGGCGTGCTTCTCGGGCTTGATCCTGAGCGCCTCGTCGAGCGCGGCAGCGAGTGCGGCCTCGGGCGCCTCGGAGCGCAGCGCGGCGCGCAGGTCGACCTGCTCGCCGCCGCCGAGGCAGGGATAGAGCTGGCCGGTAGCGGTGACGCGCAGCCGGTTGCACCCGGAGCAGAAGTTGCCCGTATGGGGCGTGATGAAGCCGAGCCTTCCCCCGGTCTCGGCGATATCGACGTACCGCGAGGGACCGCCGGTCTTGTGGTCGCTGTCGGTAAGCGTCCAGCGGTCCTCCAGCGCCGCCCTGACGGTGTCGAGCGGGAGGTACTGATCGAGCCGCTCCTCCTCGACATCGCCGAGCGGCATGACCTCGATCAGGGTGACGTCGTGGCCTTGCGAATGGCCCCAGGCGATGAGGTCGGGGAGCTCGTCCTCGTTGACGCCCTTCAGCGCCACGGCGTTGAGCTTGACGCTGATCCCGGCCGCCTTGGCCGCAGCGATGCCTTCGAGCACTTGGGACAGGCTGTCGCGGCGGGTGAGCTCGGCAAACTTCGCAGCGTCGAGGGTGTCGAGCGAGACGTTGACCCGCTTGACGCCGGCCTTGGCCAAAGCGTCTGCGTGGGCGCCAAGCTGGGTGCCGTTGGTGGTCAGCGTCAGCTCTTCGAGGTCGTGCCCGACGCGGCGGCCCAAAGCGCTGAACAGGTCGATGATGTCGCGCCGCACCAGCGGCTCGCCGCCGGTGATGCGGATCTTGGTCACGCCGCGGGCGATGAAGCCGGTGGCGAGATCGTAGAGTTCCTCGAGGCTCAGGACCTCCTTCTTGGGGAGGAAGGTCATGCGCTCGGGCATGCAATAGGAGCACCTGAGGTCGCAGCGATCGGTGACCGAGAGGCGCAGATAGCTGATGCGGCGCTGAAAGCTGTCGACCAAGGGGCGCGGCTTGTCGCCGACGACGATCAGGTCGGGCTTGCGGGGCTCCGAGGGGCTTGGGGCATGCGACACGGGCTCATTCATGGCACACCAGATACTGCCCTGTCACCCCGGGCGCATCTGCCAAAAAGCGTAAGACATCATTGCGCGCCTCGCCATGGTGACCGGAGACAATATTGACCCGCTTGGGCGCCACCTCGCGCGCCAGATCGCGGGCCAGCGCGAGACGCCAGTCGCGGTGACCGTGCGCGGCAGGCGGCAGGACGATGGCGAGCGCGCTTGTCTCTGGATCGGCCAGCATCGCGCGCGCGGCTTCGAGGTGGAGCGCCATGAAGGCGGTCTGCGCATCGAGCGCGCCGTCCGGCAGCAGGCTGACCTCGAGCTGCCGCTGCATGGGCTCAGCCCCCGTGGGCCGCGCGGCGCTGACGGTGGAGCGTGATGCCGATCTGCTCGTTCGCCTCGGCAATCGCGAGCTTGACGATCTTCACCGTCACCGCCTCGACCCTGGCGTCGCCCACGAAAAGGGTCTCGCAGATGTGGTCCGCCACTGCCTCGATCAGCTTGAAGTGGACGCCTTGCGGAAGGCCTGCGGAGGCGGCGAACTTCAAGTCCATGTAGTTCTTGGAAGCCTCGAGCGGCGTGTCGGGATCGTAGCGATCGGCAACGGCATAGCGCGCCGCGATCGAGATGCGCAGCGGCTGGGGCTTGCCGGTCTCCTCGGAATAGATGCCGGTGAGGACATCGACGACGAGATCATTGACTTCGAGTGTAAGCGAATCGGTCATGGCGCCGGGCTTTAGCGGGGATTTGACCAGCGCGCGAAGATTGCGGTCGGCAGCAGCCTGCCGCCGTGCCCCTCTTCGCGCACGGCCAGGTCGCCGTGTTCGATCACCCCCGGAAGATGGCCGAGCGCCTCTTCGAGCAGCCCCGCTATCGCAAGGCTGCTCATCCGCACGGCATAGACGGTGAGGAACAGGAAGCGGCTCTCGCCGTCGAGCAGCCGCGCGCAATCGGTGACGAGGCCGGGGAGATGCTCCTCCAGCCGCCACACCTCGCCCTCCGGGCCGCGGCCGAATTTGGGGGGGTCGAGGATGATCCCGTCATAGCGGCGCTCGCGCCTGACCTCGCGCGCAGTGAACTTGGCGGCATCGTCGGTCAGCCAGCGGATCGGGCGGGCCTCCATGCCGGACAGCGCGGCGTTCTCGCGCGCCTGAGCGACCGACTTCTTGGAGGCATCGACATGGGTGACCTTGCCGTGCCGCGACAGCGCCAGCGTGCCGAGGCCGGTGTAGCCGAACAGGTTCATGGTCTCGGCGGCGTCCATCCCCTCAAGCTGGTCGCGCATCCAGTCCCACACCGGAGCCATGTCGGGGAAGAATTGCAGGTGGCGGAAGGGGGTGGGTCGCGCGGTGAAGCGGACTTCGTTCCAGGCGAGCTCCCAGCCCTCGTCGGGCAGGCGTCCGGTGAATTGCCCCGTGAACTGCCAGCGGCCGCCGCCATCCTCGTCCGAGCCGGGGATGAACTCGCCGTCCGCATGCCAATCCGCTTGGCGCGGCTGCCACAGGGCCTGGGGTTCGGGGCGGATGAAGCTGTAGGGGCCAAAGCTCTCCCACTTGCGCCCTGCCCCGCTGTCGAGCAGGCGGTAGGCGCCGTCGTCATTTGGCCACCCGGTGCATTCCATCACCAGCGGCTGCTGGACGAGGCGCGCCATCAGGCGTTCCCGGCGTGGCCGAGCACGTAGTCGCGGGAGGCGGCGTAATCGCCAGCGATCTCGACGAAGCTCTCCTCGCGCCCGAAAAGGTCGCCGACCCGCGCCGGGAGTGCCGGGCGCATGCCGACCGCGCGCTCGACCGCGTCGGGGAACTTGGCAGGGTGGGCGGTGGCGAGGGTGACGAGCGGCACGTCGGTAGGCACGGTTCCCGCCGCAGCGAGCGCACGTGCTGCGTGGAGGCCCACGCCGGTGTGCGGATCGATCACCTGCCCCGCCGCGCGGTAGGCCCATTGCAGCGCGCGGGCAGTCTCGGTCTGATCGGCGCGGGCGCTGGTGAACAGGGCGGAGGCCCCCTGCGCCTGCGCGTTGGTCAGCTGCATTGCGCGCGCTTGTTCGAAGGCGCGCATCTGCTCGGCCATTGCCGCCCCGTCACGTCCGCCGGCGTCGAACAACAGACGCTCGAAATTGGAGGAGACCTGGATGTCCATCGAAGGCGTGATGGTCGCGGTCACGCCGCCCGCCGAATAGTCGCCGCTCGACAGCGCGCGGTGGAGGATGTCGTTGATGTTGGTGGCAACGATCAGGCGCTCGATCGGCAGGCCCATCTTGGCGGCGACATAGCCTGCAAAGACATCGCCGAAATTGCCGGTCGGCACGCTGTAGGCCACCGTGCGATCCGGCGCGCCCAGCTGGAGCGCGGAGGCGAAGTAATAGACCACCTGCGCCATCAGCCGCGCCCAGTTGATCGAATTGACCGCGCCGAGGTTCAGGGTGTGGATCACGTCCGCATCGGTGAACATGCGCTTCACATGCGCCTGCGCGTCGTCGAAGCTGCCTTCGATGGCGAGGTTGTGGACATTGGGCGCGCGCACCGTGGTCATCTGGCGGCGCTGGACGTCGCTCACCCGTCCGCGCGGGTGGAGCATGAAGATCTCGACCCGCTCGAGCCCCGCCACGGCATGGATAGCCGCCGAGCCCGTGTCCCCGCTGGTCGCGCCGACGATGGTGAGGCGCTCGCCCCGGCGCTCGAGGAAGGTCTCGAACAACCGGCCGAGGAGTTGCAGCGCGACGTCCTTGAAGGCCAGCGTCGGCCCGTGGAACAGTTCGAGCAGCCAGTGCTGCTGATCGAGCTGCACCAGCGGCGTGACCGCAGCGTGACCGAAATCGCCATAGACCTTGTGGCACAGCGCGAGGAGCTCGTCCTCGGTCAGGCTGGGCGTGACGAAGGGAGCCATGATCCGCGCGGCGAAATCGGGATAGGCAAGGCCGCGCATGGCGCGCATCTGATCGGTCGAGAAACGCGGCCACTCGGCGGGCACATAGAGCCCCCCGTCGCTGGCGAGGCCCGCAAGCGTCACCCCTTCGAAATCGAGCGCCGGTGCGCTGCCGCGTGTCGAGACGTATTGCATATGCGAACAGCGCCTAGCGCTGGCGGCGTCGCAATGCCAGCACGTAGATGACAAGCGCGGTCAGGGCGAAGAAGAACCACTGCCCGGCATAGGCGAGGTGGTTGTTCGGGAGGCTCCCGGGATCGGGCCGGGCGAGCGGTTGCAGCCCTGCCACTGCCGGGTCAGCGACAAGGCGCGGGCCGGGCGCGATCACGCCGGTGACCTCGCCGCCCTCCCATTGCGGAGTGACCATCTCGCGCGTGAAGCCAAGGTCGATGGTAAGCGGCTCACCGAAAGCACCCTCGGTGCAGGTAGCGCGCACGGCCAAGCCCTTCTGACCCGAGGCGGCCGTGCCCGAAACGGTGGTCAGTGAGAGCACCCGGCCGCAGGTAATGCGGCTGCGGCGAAACCAGTTTGCTTCGGCATTGTCGTCGATGGGGTAAGGAACTTCCGCCGCATCATTGGCCGCCGCCTCAAAGCGCGCGATCAACGCTTCCTTTTCGGACCTGCGCTGGAGCTGCCAGATGCCCAGCGCCACCATGGTGAGCGCCGCCGCAATCACCACGATGGTCGCAAAAATCGGCACGCGGCGGGCGGTCATGGCTGCTGGCTCTCTTCGTATTGGTGGAAGACCCACATGGTCTTGTAGAAGCGCAGGGCGAAAACGACGCTCGCAATAGTCACCGGCCCCCAGAACAGGAAGGTCACCCACAGCGGCGGCCGCAGCCATTCGTCAACGCCGAGCGCGGCGAGAATCAGCACCAGCGCCAGCAGCATCGTCACCACGCCGACGAACCTGCCACCGCGCTCGAGGCTCAGGATGTCGAGCCCGCAAGCGGAACACTTATCCGCCAACTGGGCTGGTCCCTCGAACAAGGTGCGCTCCCCGCAGCGGGGACACAAACCGGAAAGGGCAGCCGAGACTAATCCCGGCTGCCCCTTC
>NZ_JAMNXL010000177.1 GCF_023653175.1 Erythrobacter sp.
CGATTACGCCGAGGCGTTCAACACGCTCGACTACGCGGCATTGAAGGCCGATCTTACCGCGCTGATGACCGATAGCCAGCCGTGGTGGCCGGCGGATTACGGGCATTACGGCCCGTTCTTCATCCGCATGGCCTGGCACGCGGCGGGCACCTACCGCACCGGTGACGGGCGCGGCGGCGCGGGCTCCGGCCAGCAGCGTTTCGCTCCGCTCAACTCCTGGCCGGACAACGGCAACCTCGACAAGGCCCGCCGCCTGCTGTGGCCGATCAAGCAGAAGTACGGCAAGAACATCAGCTGGGCCGACCTGTTCATCCTCACCGGCAATGTCGCGATCGAGAGCATGGGCGGACCCGTGTTCGGCTTCGGCGGCGGCCGCGCGGACGTGTTCGAGCCCGAGAGCGTCTACTGGGGCACCGAAGAGCAATGGGTCAACGAAGGCGTTGCCACCCGCATCCACCCGACCGAGGGCCGCGCGCTCGAAAACCCGCTCGCCGCGATCCAGATGGGGCTGATCTACGTCAACCCGGAAGGGCCGCAGGGCAACCCGCATGACCCGGAAGGCATGGCCCGCGACATGCGCGAGACCTTCGCCCGCATGGCGATGAACGACGAGGAAACCGTCGCCCTCACCGCAGGCGGCCACGCCTTCGGCAAGGCCCACGGCGCGCACCCGGCCGACACCTTCGGCGGGGCTCCTGAGAGCGAGGACCTGCACCTGATGGGCTTCGGCTGGCTCAACGATGCGGACGAGATCGCCGCGGGCAACATCACCACCTCGGGCATCGAGGGCAGCTGGTCGAACAACCCGACCGCTTGGAGCCACGACTACTTCCGCCTGCTCTTCAAGTACGACTTCGAACTGGTGAAGTCGCCTGCTGGTGCGCACCAGTGGACGCCGATCAACCCCGATCCGGAAGACCTCGCCCCCGACGCGCGCGACCCGAACAAGCGCGTGCCGACGATGATGACCACGGCCGACATGGCGCTCAAGAACGATCCGGAATATCGCAAGATTTCCGAGCGGTTCCTGGCGCACCCGGAACAGCTCGACGGCGCTTTCGCGCGCGCGTGGTTCAAGCTGTGCCACCGCGACATGGGGCCCAAGGTGCGTTACCTCGGCCCGGAAGTTCCGGAAGAGACGCTGATCTGGCAGGATCCGGTTCCGGCCGGCACCACGCCTTCGGATGCCGAAGTCGCCCGCTTCAAGGATGCGATCCTCGGCAGCGGCCTTTCGGTGCGCGAACTGGTCAAGGCGGCCTGGGCCTCGGCCTCGACCTACCGCAACTCGGACCACCGCGGCGGTGCCAACGGCGCGCGCGTCCGGCTGGAGCCGCAGCGTTCGTGGGCAGTCAATGACCCGGCGGAACTCGCCAAGGTGCTCGACACCATCGAAGCCCACCGCGGCGCGCTCAGCATGGCGGACGCCATCGTTCTGGCGGGTTCGGCAGCGGTCGAGAAGGCGGCCAAGGACGCCGGTTTCGACGTGACCGTGCCCTTCATGGGCGGACGCGGCGATGCGACCGAGGAGCACACCGATGCGGCGAGCTTCGAGCCGCTCGAGCCCTTCGCCGACGGCTTCCGCAACTACCTCAAGACCAAGGCGCAGGTCCGCACCGAGGAAATGCTGATCGACCGGGCGCATCTGCTCGGCCTGTCGGTGCCGGAAATGACGGTGCTGGTCGGCGGGATGCGGGCGCTGGGCGCGGTGAGCGACCATGCCCACCACGGCCACCGCATCGGCGTGCTGACCGAGACCCCGGGCAAGCTCACGCCCGACTTCTTCCGCAACCTGCTCGACATGGGGACCAAGTGGTCGCCGGTCGATGACAGCGGGGACGAGGAATATGTCGGCGTCGACCGTGCGACCGGCGCGGAAAAGTGGCGCGCGACCCGCACCGACCTCGTGTTCGGCTCCAACTCGATCCTGCGCGCGCAGGCCGAGGTCTATGCCGAGAGCGGGAACGAGGGCAAGTTCGTGTGCGACTTCATCTCGGCCTGGACCAAGGTGATGAACGCGGACCGCTTCGATGTGAGCTACGCCAAGTATCACGCCTGACAGGCGCCGATCCCCTGACACGGGAAGGGCCCCCGGCAGCGATGCCGGGGGCCTTTTTCGTGGTATCGGCACAGCCGAGAGGACACCCTTGCAATGACCACCGACCGCGAAGACCACTGGCGCAAAGTCTACTCCGACAAGCGGCCTGAGGACGTGAGCTGGTATCAGCCCGCGCCCGAACAATCCTTGCTGGCACTTGACAGGTTCGGCGCGGAACCATCGCAGTCGCTGATCGATATCGGGGGCGGCGCATCAACGCTGGTCGATGCCTTGCTTGCCCGCGGTTGGGACGATCTGACCGTCCTGGATATTGCCGCCCCGGCGCTTTCCGCATCGCAGGCTCGGCTGGGTGCGGCCAGTGCGGATGTCGCATGGCTGGTCGCCGATATCACCGACTGGCAGCCGCCGCGCCGCTATGACGTCTGGCATGACCGAGCGGTGTTTCATTTCCTGACCCAACCCGAACAGCGCGCCGCCTACGTCCGTGCCCTCTATCATGGCTTGGCGACAAACGGTCTGGCCATCGTCGCCACCTTTGCCCCCGAGGGGCCGGAACGGTGCAGCGGGCTGGAGGTGGAACGATATGAAGCGGATCGGCTGGCCGCCGCTCTGGGGTCTGGTGTCAAGCTGGAGGCGAGTTGGCGCGATGACCACATGACCCCTTGGGGTGCGCGCCAAACGTTTACGTGGTGCTTGTTCAGGCGCACGGATTGAGAGTCATATCCAGCGCGCGTCGCGCAATTCGGCGATCTTGGCGCGGGCAACGGGGGCCTCGATCCCGCGCGCGAGCCTGAGGCGCACATTGCGTCCCTCGCGCGCCGCATCTTCGACCGCGGCGCGCGCCACCCACCAGCTGCGGTGCACCTGCATCCCCTCGAGATCGCCGAGCAGCGCCACCGCATCGCGCATCCGCATCAGCACCAGCGCGGAACCCAGCATCGTGTGGACGCGGACATAGTGGTCCTCCATCTCAAGGGCGATGATCGCGCTGCCGATCTCGGCGGGAAGCTGGTCGAGGAGCGGATGGGGCGGCGGGGCGGCAACGGGCGGAGCTGAGGGCGCGGGGGGCGGAGCAGGCTGCGGCATCGGCGGCGAAGAGTGCAGCGGGGCAGGAGCAGGCACCTCCGCGCGCGGCGTGCCCTGCACCAGATTGAACAGCACCGTCACTGCCCCGCCGATCACCAGCACCGAGAAGTAGGTGCCCGCCAGCACCTCGAAGCTCGGCCAGTGCAGCCCGCCCGACGGGAGGCTGTTCACGGCGATCACCGCGAAGGTCATCGGCACGGTTCCCACCAGCACCGCCGCCGCCAGCACCCCCCAGCGCGGCAGCGCAAGCGCGCGCTCGCCCCAGGCCGCAACGCTCTGCATCGGGCGGTAGCAGGCATAGCCGAGCCATGCGAAGCCGATCCACGTCACCAGCCGCTCGGCCAGCGGCGCGGCGATGCTGCCGAACGGGCCGATGATCGCGAGGAACACACCGATAGCGGTCATCGCCGCCAGATCGATGATGATCCGGCGCGCAAGAGCGCGTTGGTGCGATGCCGGTACGGCGGTCATGGCGCATTCCTGACCGTCCGTTGACGCTTCGTAAAGTGGCAGCGCGCCGGATTTGCGGACAATTCGCGCATCCCCCGCGCCATCGGCGCAAGCGCGATTGCCCGCGAACGGGGCGAGCGCACAGCGGCTTGAGCAACCACGCACCGATCCGAGGAGACCCGCCATGAACGCCATCAGCCTGCCCTTCATCACCCGCCGCGCCGCCGCCGCCGCCAAGCCCGCCGCCGGCTTCGACATCGGCCCCGCCACCCGCACCGCGATTAGCCTCGCCTGCTTCACGATGAGCTTCGCCGTCGTCGTTGCGCTCGGCAAGGCGGGCTTGGGGATGGTCGACAACCTTCACCATTACAACAAGCTGCCTTTGATCCTCCACGTCGCCGCAGTCCTGCCGACCATCCCGCTGGGCGGCTGGCTGCTGCTGGCGAGGAAGGGCACGGCGCTGCACAAGCAGCTCGGCAAGGTCTGGCTGGTGCTGATGCTGATCACCGCCACCACCGCGATCTTCATCCAGACCAGTGGCAGCTTTAGCTGGATCCACCTGTTCGTGCCGCTGACTTTCCACGCCGCATGGAAGGTGATGGCGACCGCCCGCGCCGGCAATATCCGCGCGCACAAGAACCATCTGGTGCGCACCTATCTGCTGGCGCTGATGATCCCCGGCATCGCCGCATTCGCGGCTCCGGGGCGGATGATGAACGTTATGCTGCTGGGCTGAGGCTTGCGTGCGGGCGAGGCGGGCTTAGGGTGCGCCCCATGCTCAAACTTGCCCCCCAGCTCCTCGCCGCCTCCGCCCTCGTCGCCGCGCCGCTGGCCGCGCAAGAGGCGCCGCCCCCGGCCCACACCGATACCACGCCCGAAGCGACGCAGGGCATTGGCCCCGGTGCCCGTCCCGTGGGCGCGCAGTGGAGCCGCAGTCCGGTGGTCGCGCCAAACGGCATGGCCGCGACCGCCCACCCGCTGGCGACGCAGATCGCGCTCGACATTCTCAAGGCGGGCGGCTCGGCGGTCGATGCCGCCATCGCTGCCAATGCCGCGCTCGGTCTGATGGAGCCGACCGGCAACGGCATCGGCGGAGACCTGTTCGCGATCGTCTGGGATCCGTCGAGCGGCGATTTCGTCGGCATCAATGGCTCGGGCCGCTCCCCCGCCGGGCAGACGCTCGAGCAGCTCAAGGCCAAGCTGCCCGCAGGTGCGACCAGCCTACCGCCTGTGGGCCCGCTCCCCGTCACGATCCCCGGCACGGTCGATGCGTGGTTCGAGCTCCACGCGAAATACGGCAAGCTGCCGATGAGCGAGGTGCTCGCGCCCGCGATCCGCTATGCGCGCGAGGGCCACCCGGTCGCGCCGCTGATCGCGATGTATCTCGACCGGGGTCTGAAGAACTACGAGCGGCAGCAGAAGACGACGAAGTTCGAGTTCGAGAACGCGCGCAAGGTCTGGTTCGCCAATGGCCGCGCTCCCAAGCCCGGCGAGATGTTCCGCAATCCCGATCTGGCCAGCACGCTCGAGGCCATCGCCGCGGGCGGGCGCGATGCCTTCTACGAGGGGGCTCTGGCGAAGGTGATGGTGGACTACCTCCAGCGCCAAGGCAGCGCCTTCACCCTCGCCGATTTCGCCGCGCATCGCAGCGAATGGGTGGAGGTTGCCTGCGTCGCCTATCGCAAGGGCTACGAGCTGTGCGAATTGCCGCCCAACAGCCAAGGCTTCGCGGCGCTACAAATGGTCAATATTCTCAAGAACATCGACCTTGCCCAGTGGGAGCGCGGGAGCCCCGAGGTGCTGCATCACATCACCGAGGCCAAACGCCTCGCCTTCGAGGATGCCGCGCGCTTCTATGCCGACCCGGAATTCGCGCGCCCCCCGGCAGAGCTGCTCACCGACGAATACGGCAAGCAGCGCTTTGCCCTGATCGACCCGGCGCGCGCGACCCCCGCCTTCACCCCCGGCGCATTGGTCGCGCCGAAGTTGGAGGGCGAGGGCGACACCACCTACCTCACCGTTGCCGACAAGGACGGGATGATGATCAGCCTCATCCAGAGCAACTACCGCGGTATGGGTGGGGGACTGGTGGCGGACGGCCTCGGCTTCATGTTCCAGGATCGCGGCGAGCTCTACAGCCTCGATCCCGCCCACCCCAATGCCTACGCGCCCGCCAAGCGCCCGTTCCAGACGATCATCCCCGCCTTCATCAAAAAGGACGGCAAGCCATGGGCGAGCTTCGGGCTGATGGGCGGCGGGATGCAGCCGCAGGGGCATGTGCAGGTGCTGGTCAACCTCGTGGATTACGGCATGAACCTGCAGGAGGCGGGCGATGCCGCGCGGCTCCACCACGATGGCGGGCGCCAGCCGACCGATGCGCTGGCGGGTAGCCCGGCCGATACCGTGGCGGTCGATACGCTCGGCGTGCTGCAGGTCGAACCGGGCATCTCCGGCGCCACGGTCGATGCCCTTCGCGCGATGGGCCACAATGTCGAGTTCGAGCGCACCGGCATCCCCTTCGGCGGCTATCAGGCGATCGCGCGCGATCCGGCGAGCGGGGTCTACACCGGCGCAACCGAGATGCGCAAGGATGGGCAGGCGAGCGGTTACTGACCGCGCGAGCCCCCCGCGCCAAGGCTAAGATCTTGCGTTAACCCGCGATTCACGGAATCCGCGTAAACCCCTGAATTATCGAGTAGGGTTTCTCGCACAGGGCCGCAATCATGTCGCTGATCGACCCCATCTCGGTGCCGCCCGAGGGGCTGCGCGATTGCCGCGTGGCTGCGGGTTTGCACCGTGACTTGACCCCCGCTGCGGGGAACGAACGGCTGCGGGCCGAACTCCTGCGCGCCGACCATCTTGCCCTTCCCGACCACCAGCGCTGGGCCGCGCTGAGCCGCGAGGCCGCGCCCGGCAACATCTTCGCCGCCGACTGGCTGATGGCGCCTGCGATGGCGCACGCCGGACAGCGGCTGCGGCTCGCGGTGGCCGCGGGGGCGGCGGGCGTTTGGCTCGGCGCGCTGCCGCTCGGCCTCGGCAGGCTCGGTCCCCGCTCGCCGGTCCCGGTGCTGCGCAGCTGGCACTGCCCGGTCGGCGGGATCGGCACTCCGCTGCTGCGTCCCGGCGCCGAGCGCGCCTTCTGGGCGGCGCTGCTGGCGCGGCTCGACCGGCGTCCCGGCATCGCAGCGGGGTTGATCGCCCAAGCCCTGCCACTCGATGATCCCGCCACGCTCGCGCTGGCCCACCTGTGCACCGAGCAGGGCCGCCTCCTGCATCGCGGCAAGAGCATCATCCGCCGCGCGCGGATCGCAGGCCGCCCGGGGAGCCCGCGCAAAGGCCTCGTGTTCGAGCGCCGGCTGGAGCAGCTCGAAGCGCGGCTCGCCGACCGCCTCGGCCCGGTGCGGCTGGTGCTGCACCGCCGCGCGGGCGATTGCGCGCCGTGGCTGGCCGCCTTCCTCGCGCTCGAGCGCGGCGCCGGCATCGCCCGGGCCGGGCCCGAACCCTTCCGCACCGCGATCCGTGCAGGCCACAGCCGCGGCGCGGTGCGGCTGGTCAGCCTCAGCGCGGGCGAGAGGGTGGTTGCCATGTCCGGCTGGCTGGTCGCCGACCGGCGCGGCTGGGGCCTTGCCTGCGCGTATGACACGCGCCTTGCCGCCTATGCGCCGCAGCGCCTGCTGATGCGCCGGGTGACTGCGCTCGCCGCGCTCGAGGGCCTGACCCGCTTCGACGGGAGCGTGGGATCCGATCCGGGCAGCGACGCGCTGTGGCCCGAGGCCCGCGCATTCGCCGACTTTGCCGTCGCCATCGGCGGCCCGGCGCGGCGCGCGCTGTTCGACCGGGCGATGGGCGCGCGCAGCGCCTAGAGCGGTTTCCGGCCGGAA
>NZ_JAMNXL010000178.1 GCF_023653175.1 Erythrobacter sp.
GTGACCCGCGCGGTGATGCCGGGCCGGTCGGGACAGGCGAGGGTGAGGACGAGGGGGGTCGTCATGGTATCATTCATTCCCTGCCAAGAGCTGGTCGATGTGCCAGCGCTGCCACTGGCTGTCTTCGATGAGGTGCAGCCACGGCCCGCGACCATGCATGTCGGGCAGGCGGCGCTCGGTGTCGCGGCCCGTTTGGAGGTTGCCCTGAGCGATTACGCACGCTTCGCCCTGTTCGATGCGCAGCAGCGTGAAGGGGATGCGGTCGCGATCATAGCTGCCGATGGTGACGACATGCACGCCGCGCACCGCCAGCGCGCGCACGCCGCTGAGGTCAGTGGCACAATAGTGCCCTGCGCCGCTGCGCTCCAGCCGCAGTATCGGAAAACCCATATAGGTGCAGGCCCAGGCCGCGCCGTCCGTGACGTTGAGCACATAGCAATCGGCGATCCCGCCATAGTCCGGGCTGGGCGGCGCTTCGGCAAGGCAGGTGCCAGCCAGATCGAAGGCGGCCAGCCCGGCGCTGCTCGGCGGCCATTCCCGGCCGGGATAGCTCCAGTCGCTGTTGCCAAAGATCCCTTCGTCAAACCAGCCGCACCACACTGTACCGTCCGCATCGAACTGCACATGCTCGATCCCGTCGCCGAGCCGCAGCGTGCCGGTCACCCGGCCCTCGGCATCGATCAGGCGGGCATCGTCGGCAGCGTCGCGCCGCCGGGAACTGGCCACCAGCCAGCGTCCGTCGGGGCAGCGGTCAAACCTGGGGTAGGGGGTGCCGAGATCGAAGCCGACCGCGCGCACCGCGCTGTCACCGTCATACACCCAGATTTCGGCCCTGGCGCGCCGGGCGAGGGCGTCGGGATCGCCCGCCCGTTGCCCGAACCGCCGCTTGGCAAACTCCCGCTCGATATCCTGGTCAGCCAGCAGCAGCGCAATTCTGCCATCGGCTAGGGGCGATGCCGCCAGCCGGTGCCAGCCCTCAGGCGGCGCGGGCAGCGCACAGGCGAGCGACGGCGGCGGCACCATGCTACTTCGCCAGCGCCGCCTCGCATTGCGCCATCAGCTCGGCGATGATGTCGGCTGCGGGTTCTTCCCTGGTGACCATGCCGACCGACTGCCCGGCCATCACAGAGCCGTTCTCGACATCGCCCTCGATCACTGCGCGGCGCAGCGCTCCGGCCCAGAAGTGTTCGATCTGGAGCTGTGCTTCGAGCATGTCGACTTCGCCCGCATCCAGAAGGGCGGCGACTTCGCGCTGCTTGGCGGTGAATTCCTCGGTGCCCTTGTTCTTCAGGGCGCGCACCGGGATCACCGGCAGGCGCGGGTCGACCTGCACGGATGCGATGGCTTCGCGGGCCGAGGCGCGGAAGAAGGCCTTCTTGAAATCGGGGTGGGCGATGCTTTCGGTCGCGCAGGCAAACCGCGTGCCCAATTGCACTCCCGCCGCGCCCATTTCGAGGTAGCTGGCAATCGCCTCGCCCCGGCCGATGCCGCCGGCGACGAAGATCAGGTGTTCTTCGGCGAGAGCGGGGAGGATCTCCTGCGCCAGCACCGAGGTCGAGACCGGACCGATATGCCCGCCCGCTTCCATCCCCTCGATCACCAAGGCGTCCGCGCCCGAGCGCAGCAGCTTCTTCGCCAGCGCGAGGGTGGGCGCGAAGCAGATCACCTTGATTCCGCTGTCATCGGCCTTGATCGCCTCGACGCTGCCCTTGGGCGGGATGCCGCCCGCCAGCACCACATGGGTGACGCCATGCTTGCGGCACACCGCGATCAGATCGAACAGCGCGGGGTGCATGGTGATGAGGTTGACGCCGAAGGGCGCGCTCGTGAGCGCCTTGGTCGCGGCGATCTCGGTGTCGAGCAGTTCCGGGGTCATCGCTCCGCAGGCGATCACGCCGAAGCCGCCCGCGTTGGAGATGGCGGCGACGAGGTTGCGCTCGGACACCCAGCTCATCGCCCCGCACAGGATTGCGGTCTCGCAGCCGAGGAATTGCGTGCCGCGCTGCATGCGCGCGGCGGTCTTGGGGTAGGTTTCCATGGGAGCGGCGATTAGGCGCTGGCGGGCCGCACCGCAAGCGGGCGTGCATGACAGTCGTATGGCATAGGTGGCGCTTGCGAGTCTGTCGCGTGACAGCCTTATGATTGCTTCATAACGAAACTTTCTTTCAAGCGACCGCAAGGTGTAATCAAACGCTGCCAGAGGCGGCGCGTCAGCCGGGCCTCTCCTCTCCCCCTGTTCCGGCTGACACTTTTTTGACGGACTTAAACGCAAAGGAACTCCCGCCATGCTCATGCGCATCGTCCTGCCCGCCCTGGCGCTCGCCGCCGCCACCCCCGCTCTCGCCCAGCCGGCCAGCGTTGCCGTGCCCTATGGCGATCTGGATCTCACCAAGGACGCCGGCCGCAAGGCGCTCGACGCCCGCATCACCCGCGCCGCCAACCGCCTGTGCGGCACCGTCGGTGCGCGCGATCTGGTGCGCATCGCCGCGCATAAGGCCTGCATCGCCGAAGCGCGCGCCTCGGCCGCGCCGCAGGTCGAGCTTGCCCTGAATGCTGCAAATGCCCGCCGCGTGGCGGTGCGGTCGACCAAGCTGGCGGTGTTCGCCGGGCTCTGATCGTAGCCCGGCGCCAGCCTCGCATGGGCGGCCGCGCGGGAGGGCGCGGCCGCCCTTTTCGCGTCAGTCGTAGACGATCCGCACTGCGCCCGCCGCCGCCTTGGCGAGGTCCACCGCCGCGGGCGCATCGCCTGCGCGGGCGAGCGCGACGCCCATGCGGCGGAAAGGCCGGGTGACGGGCTTGCCGAAGATCCGCACATCGGTATCGCCCAGCGCCAGCGCATCGGCGAGGCCCTCGAAGGCGAAGCGCTCGCTCTCGCGGTCGGCGAGGATCACCGCCGAGGCGGCGGGGCGAGCGGCGATTTCGGCGGGCACCGGCAGGCCGAGAATGGCGCGGGCGTGGAGATCGAATTCGGTGAGGTCCTGGCTGACCAGCGTCACCATCCCGGTGTCATGCGGGCGCGGCGAGAGTTCGGAGAAGATCACCTCCTCCCCCTTCACGAAGAACTCGACGCCGTAGAGACCCCAGCCGCGCCCCTCGCCCTGCAGCGCCATGACGACCTTGGCGGCCATGTCCTGCGCGCTGGCGAGCGCGGCGGGGGACATGGCGGCGGGCTGCCAGCTCTCGCGATAGTCGCCGCGCTCCTGCCGGTGGCCGATCGGCGGGCAGAAGCTGATGCCACCCTTGTGGCGCACGGTCAGCAGCGTGATCTCGTAATCGAAGTCGATGAACTGCTCGGCGATCACCCGCGCCCGGTCGCCGCGCATGTTTGCGACGGCGTAATCCCATGCGGCCTCGAGCGCTTGCGGATCGTCGACCTTGCTCTGGCCCTTGCCCGATGAGGACATGACCGGTTTCATCACCAGCGGATAGCCGATCCGCGCCGCCACTTCGCGCGCTCCGGCAAGGCTTTCCGCATAGCCGTATTGCGAGGTGACGAGGCCCAGCTCCCCCGCCGCCAGATCGCGGATCGCATCGCGGTTCATGGTCAGCTGTGCGGCGCGGGCGGAGGGGACGACGCGGAAGCCCTCCTGCTCCAGATCGGCGAGCACTTCGGTGCGGATCGCTTCGATCTCGGGGACGATGAGGTCGGGCTGGTGGCGGATCACCGCCGCCCGCAGCGCCTCGCCATCGAGCATCGAGAACACCTCACGCGCATCGGCGAGCTGCATGGCGGGGGCGTTGTCGTAGCTGTCACAGGCGATCACCGCTGCGCCGAGGCGCTTGGCAGAGATGACGAATTCGCGGCCCAGCTCGCCCGAACCGAGCAGCAGGATGGTGGCAATGTGGCTCATGCGGGCGGTTTAGCCGCCCTGCGCGCCAAGTCCAGATTCTCTGCTTTCGGCCACCAATCGGGGGGTCTGTGTCACGCGCCAGCGCGATCGCAAAATCAAGCCGCGCGCCGATGCCCCGCCGCCGCGACCTGCCGCCCGCCGCCCGCGCGCGCCAGCACAAGACCCAGTTCCGCCTCGCGCAGCGTCCAGTCGACGGTGCATTCGGTCCGCGCCAGCCCGGCGCTCGCGGTCAGGTGCGGGGCCTTGGCGGAAGCAGGCGCGGCGAGCCCGGCGAAGGTCTCGATCACGTCCTCGACCCATTCGCGCGCGGCCCTTGCGGTCATGTCGGGGAGCAGCACCGCGAAACGCTCGCCATCGAGTTGCGCGAGCTCGTGCCCGGGAAGCGCCATGGTCTCGAGAAACTTGGCGAAGCCCCACAGCACCTCGTCGGCGGTGCGCTGGCCGTAGCGCAGCAGCAGCGCGCGCATGTTGTCGACCGCGAAGACCGCGACCATCTGCCCGCCGCCGCGCGCGAGGTGACGGCGCAAACTCGCGCAGAAGGCGGTGCGGTTGGCGAGCCCGGTGAGCGGATCGGTGACCGCGCGGGCGTGCAGCTCGCCTTCGAGGCTGCGCAGTTGCTGGACCGAGCGCATCAGGCACATCGCCCCGTCAGGCGTGCCGCCCGCGTCGCACATCGGCTTGAGGGTGAGCGCATACCAGCGCGGGAAATGCGCCTCATAGGCGGTGCCTCGGTCGGTGCAGAGGGCCACCGGAAATTCGATCCAGCCGATCTGCGTGCAGCCCTGGAGGCCGCGTGTCACATGCTCGCCGAGGAAGGCGGCATGATCGCGCGCGGCCAGATCGGTGATGTGCGGCGGCAGCAGCGCGGCGGTGAGATCCGATCCCAGCTCGGCGATACTGGCAGAGGCATGGACGATGAAGCCATGCCGATCGAGCCTGATCACGATATCGCCGGACGTTTCTTCCAGCATACCATGCAGAACATGGCCTTCGACCTCGCTTAAACCAATTCTCATCCCAATAGTGCCCCAGCGGTCCAACGATGAATTCGCCAACTCGCTTCTAGTCAGATTTACTTGATAACTAAATTGAGACGACTGAAAGAAAACAATCCCCTGTTTTCCCGAAGACAAGACAATTTTTTCGTTAGCTAAGTAAAGTTACTTGACTAAAAAACGAATCACCTCCGGATTTCGTTTACCATATTTTTCCATTGGGACAGGCCATCCAATACGTATTGGGCGCAGTAGGTAGGGTCTTCTAGCTGCGGGAACCCGGGCCGGGGGTCACAGCTCGATCATGATCCGGACCGATTCGGGCGTGGTGCCGCAGGCCTCGGCGATGCGCGCGCGGCAATCGGCGATCACGCCCTCGATCTCGCGCGAGGCCGGGGCGGCGGCAAGCATTTCGGGATCGACCCCCAGCGCCGCGGCGATCGCGTCAAGCCGTTCGGGCAACGGGCGGGCCTTGCCCTTCTCCCACGCCCACACGGTCGGCTTGCTGACGCCCAAGGCAGCCGCAACATCGGCGAGCGTAAGCCCCGCCTCGCGCCGCAGCCGGTTGAGCCGCGTGCCGAGCCCTTCGCCGGGCGCTGCGCCGGCCGGCAGCGGCCCGCCCGCGGGCGCGGTGCCTTGGGGGCGTGTCGGCACCCCGGGGGCAAAACCCTGGAGCTGCGCGGCGGCGAGTGCGGCGGCGGTGAGCGGGGCGGCGAAGGCGCAGCCGTAGAGATTCTCCGAACGCCACACCACCGCGGCGATCACCGCGCCCGCCTCGGGCAGATCGAGCGCGAGCTGCTCGCCCTCGACCAGCTCCAGCGCGGTCTCGAGCAGCAGACCCGCGGCCGAGATGTTGTGGATCGTGACATTCGCAGCCAGACGGTCCGGGCCGGCACCGGCAAAGAAACCGCTGGTCTCGAGCCACAGCGCCCGGCGCGGGGCACCGCGCTGGTTGCCTTCGGCAAGGGTGGAGATGGGCTGCTGATCGAGGTGGGCCTTGATGGCCATGACACATGGGGCTCCGGGCTCGGGAATGAGCCCACGCACAGTCCGGCCGATTTTCCTAAGATGCAGTCACCCGGATTGGTTAATTCGGACGTATCGGGCTATCTTTCAGCTAACAGGTAGCGGCAGGGGCAGGGGCAGGCGATGAAGCGGGCGGTGATCGTGACGGGCGTGCTGGCGCTGCTGGCGCTGCTGCTGGCCCGGACCGCCAGCGCGGCGGTGGTGATGTTCCCGCCGCTCTGGCCCCTGATGCTGGCGCCGACCGCGTTTCTCTATCTTGCAGGCACATGGGCGGTGAGCGCGCTTCTGCCGATCCGGCGGGTGTGGCTGGCGCGCGGCGTGGCGCTGGGGATCGTGGTGGGGGTAGCGTGCCTTGCCGTGCTGCCCTTGCGCCTTGCCGCTATCGCGGAGTTCGAGGCGCAGGCGCAGATAACCGACATCATGCCCCATACCCCGATCGTGCTGACGGGTAATGTCTGGATCGAGGAGGGCTATGCCTTCACCACCCGCGTGTGTGACGACCTGTGCCTCACCGTGCTCGATCTCGATAGGGTGACATCGGTGACGGTGGCCGATCCGGACGGAGCGACAACCTTCCGGCTGGTTCCGGCTGCGAAAGCCGATCCCGCCGCTGTGGCTGCGCCGCGCGACCCCGGTGGATTTGTCGCATGGGGCGGCAGTGGGGGCGATAGCGGCAAAGTGAACGCCCATTGGCAGGCACGCCTCGCCGGGCCGGAGCGGCTGGTGCGCGGCGATCCTCCGCCCCGCGCCAACGTCACCTATCGTCTCGCCGCGCGGGAAGTCCGGCGCGGGGACACGATCATCGCGCGCTGGGCCAACGCCGTCATGAGTGTGCCGATCATTCCGCCGATGCTGGGGATGTCGTTCTCGGGCGCAGACAGCGGCTTTGCCGCCGGGCCGCTAACCCTCGCCTACGAGCTGCGCGAGGCCGGGCCGTTCCGGGACAGCCTACATCCCTATGCCTTTTTCGGTGCGGTGCTGGCACTGAAGAATTACGACGGCCTCCCCGATCCGCCCTCCGATCAGATCCCCGGTCAGTCGGCGGCGTCCAGCCCATAGGCGGTGTGCAACACGCGCACGGCAAGCTCGGTTTCGTCCTCGTCGATCATCACGCTGATCTTGATCTCGCTGGTCGAGATCGCCTGGATATTGATGCCCCGGTCGCTCAATGCGCGGAACATGCTCGAGGCGACCCCCGCGTGGCTCTTCATGCCCACGCCCACGACAGAAATCTTGGCGATCTTGCTGTCGGTGATGATGCGGTTGAAGCCGATCTCGCCGCGGCGGTCCTCGAGCAGCGCCTGCGCGCGGGCGAGGTCCGATTGCGGCACGGTGAAGGTCACGTCGGTCTCGCCCTTGTCGCGGCCGACGTTCTGGATGATCATGTCGACATTGATCGAGGCCGCGGCGAGCGGTTCGAAGATGTTCGCCACCGCGCCCGGGCGGTCAGGCACGCGGGTGAGGATCACCTTGGCCTCGTTCTTGTCATGCGCGATGCCGGTCACAAGCTGGCGTTCCATCAGGCCCTTCTCCACCA
>NZ_JAMNXL010000179.1 GCF_023653175.1 Erythrobacter sp.
CAGCAAGCCGGGCGAGGGCGGCGTCGTGGACGCGCGCGTCATCGCCCCCGGGCATGGGCTGCCCGAGGTGCGCGTGGATCCGCGCCGCAGCGACATCGTGGAAATAAAGTCCGCCCTTGCGCCGCTTCCAGGCGGCAGGCTGGCGGTTGAAGGCAACGCCGAGGCTCTGCGCATAGGCGGCGAACCCGGGTTCCTGTGCGCGTGCGGGAAGGTCCCTGAGGCCTGCGCGCAAGGCATCGGCCGGACGCGGCGGCAGGCCCTTGTGCTCGGCAATCACCGCCCGGGCGCGGTGGTTGCCCCTCGCGTAATGGTCGACGCCCTTGCCGGCATTGTCGCGCACGTCGCAATCGGCCCCGGCGGCGATAAGCGCTGCGATGACGGGGGCCTTGCCGGTCTCGCATATGTCGAGGAACGCCGTCGCGCCGGTGTCCGGGTGGCGCAAGTCGGGATCGGCTCCGGCGGCCAGCAGCACCTCGACCACCGCCACTTCCTCGGCGGCATGGAGCGGGCACATCCCGGTCGGGGCCTGCGCGTTGACATCCGCGCCCGCCGCGACCAGCGCCCGGGCCACGTCGGCCGCGCGCTTGCCCGGACCTAGCACCATCAGCGGGGTGAGGCCGTGGAGGCTCGGCGCGTCGGGGGAAATGCCCTGCGATAGCAGGAACTCCACCCCCTCGCGCCAAGCGAGGCTTGCGGCGAGGTGCAGCGGGGTCTGCCCTGAGAGCATCATCAGGTTCGGGCCGTCCTCGGGCTGGTCGAGCGGCGTTCCCAGCGCGGCATGGGCGCGCAGGGCGTCGAGCGAGCGCGCGCGCACCGCTTCGTGGACCGTGATGTCGGCCGTGCTCGCCCTGGCCGCTGCGGCCTTGGCGAGGAGGTCGGCGATCCGTTTGCCGCTCGAGAATTGCGCATAGGCGAGCGCGCTCCAGCCCCGGTCGTCGGTCCCCTGCGGATCGGCGCCGGCTTCGACCAGCATGGCGATCAGCGGCAGCTTCCTGCTGGCGAGCGCCGCGATGAGGACGGTCTGGCCGCTTTCGACATTGTTCGGATTGCTGACTATCGTCGCGTTGACGTCTGCTCTCCCTGCGATCAGCGCACGCGCCGCCGCCTCGTGCCCGGAGCGGCAGGCAAGGTGGAGCGGGCGCTCGCCGAAGCGGTTGTGCACTTCGGGGGCGGCACCGGCCGCCAGCAGCGCGCGGACCACGCCCTCGGCCCCGACCGTTGCCGCTGCGCACAGCGGCGTCTCACCCAAGGAGGCGTCGCGCTCGTCGAGCCACACGCCCGGGGCAATCATGGCAAGCGCGCGCGGCGCATCGCCGGCGCGGATGGCTCTGGTGAGATCGTTGGTCGATGGCACGCGGCGCTCCCTGTTCAGCCGCACGCCGCTTTGGCACACGGGCTGTTACGGGAGCTTTAAGCCCGCCGCCGAACCAGCAGAGGGCCGGAGCGGGCGGCAGGCAACATCCGCCGCCCGCCGCCCGATCGCATCAGAACGTCTGGCGAGCCGTCACGCCGAATGTGCGCGGCTGCCCGATGTTGAACCCGAGCCGCGCGCGGCCCCCGCGTTCGCGGTCGAAGGACAGGAGCGGGTTCTCGTCGAACAGGTTGGTGACATAGGCGGTCAGCGACAGGCCGCGGTCAAGCTCGACCCCGGCGCTGAGATTGACCAGCTGGTAATCGGGCAGCTCCAGATCGACCGTGGTCGAGGCAGTCGCCGGGGCACCGCCGAAAGGCAGGCCGTGGACGAAGGTGCGCGGATTGTTCTCCTGGTCGGCCGGCTGCGTGAAGCGCGAGCCGACATGCTGGAACGAGCCAGTGACGAAGGCGGTGGTGGTATCGCCCACTTCCCACTCGTAGCTGCCGCTGGCCGCGAACTGGAACTCCGGCACCGAGGGCAGGCGGTTGCCATCGCGGATCCCGGTGGCGCCCGCCAGCGCGCCGGGCAGGGTGCTGTTGAATTCCGACTTGATGTAGCTGCCGGAGAGGTCGAAGTTCAGACCCGGCGCGGGTTCGAAGCCGAGCTCCGCCTCGATCCCGGCGGCGAAGGCCTCGGGCACGTTGAACACGATCCGCGACGAGCAGCTGCCCGCATCGAGCGTCACCTGGAGGTTGCTGATGTCGTTGTAGAAGGCGGCGGCGTTGAAGGTGAAGCCGTCGCCTTGAGCCTTCACGCCCAGTTCGTAGTTCCACAGCGTTTCGTCGCCGTAGTCCTGGAAGCCGCCGAACAGCGCCAGATCCTGCGCATTGCACAGCGGGGTGTTGAGCGGGTCGTTGACCCCGCCAAGCCGGAAGCCCTGTGCGGCCTGCGCGTTGACGGTGACATTGTCGCTCGCCTTGTAGCTGAGCAGGAAGCGCGGCGTGAAGCCATCCGAGGCCGTGGTGTCGACCACGCCCGCATCGCCATTGGCGAACAGGCCGCCGGTGGTGATGGTGCGGGTTTCCTCGAAATCGTAGTAACGCCCGCCCGCGGTGAAGGTCAGCTTCTCGGTGATGTCATAGGTCGCCTCGCCGAACACCGCGAACTGCTTGATGTCGAAGGGCAGGTCGGAATTGAATGGCGAATTGGCCGGGAAGCCGTTCGCCACCGCTGCCGAGGTGCCAGCGCCCAGCGTCGCATCGGTGAAGGCATCGTAGCCCGGGGTGGGCAGGCGCTGGCGGTAATCGCGGTTCACGTCGGAATAGAACCCGCCGATCAGCCACTGGAACGGGCCGTCATAATCCGAGGCGAGGCGCAATTCCTGCGTGAAGGTCGCAAGGTCGGTCGTGTCGCGCAGGTTCGAGGCCAGCGCAACGCCGGTCGCCGGGAAGCCGAGATCGACCGAGACCGAGCCGGTCAGCGCGCTGGCATCGCGGCTGACGAGGATATCGCGGTTGATGTAGGAGGTGACCGAAGTGAGATCCATCGAGCCCAGACCGATATTGACGGTCAGGTCGGCGATGAAGGTTTCATCCTCGAAGCGTTCGGGAAGCAGCAGGAACTGCTCGCGCTCGCCCAGCTGCACCGCGGGACGCGTGGTGGTGAAGCGGTTGGCGAACAGGTTGTAGGTTTCCTGCCGGTTGAACCCGCCCACCTCGATCTTCTGGTAGATCACGCGCGGGGTGATCGAGAACGTGTCGCTCGGCTCGAAGGTCAGGGCGATGCGGCCGCCATAGCGCTCGCCATCATTGACGTTCTCGCCGCCGCCGGGCCCGCGGGCATCGATGAAACCGGCGTAGCGGGTGTAATAGCCGACCGCGCGGATCGCCGCGCTGTCGCCCAGCGGCAGGTTGACCGCGGCCTTGAGGTGGCTGCCGGCATTGCCGCCGTCGATCAGGTTGACGTTGGCTTCGGCCGACCCTTCCGTCACGCCCAGTTTGGGCTGGTTGGTGATGTAGCGGATCGTGCCGCCGACCGATCCCGAACCGAACAGCGTGCCCTGCGGCCCGCGCAGGGTCTCGACGCGGTTGAGATCGAACAGGTCGATATCGGGGGTGAACAGCGAGAGCGAGATCACCGATTCGTCGAGATAGACGCCGACCTGCTCCTTCACGCCGGGCTGGTCGCGCACGACCTGACCTGCGGAGATACCGCGCACCGAGACCTGGCTCTGGCCCGGCCCGAGGTTCTGGATCGTCAGGCCCGCGACGTTGCGCGACAGATCCTCGAGGGTCACCGCGCCCGAACGCTGGATGTCTTCCTGGGTCTGCGCGTTGATCGAAAAGGGCACGTCCTGAAGCGTCGTATCGCGCTTGGTCGCCGAGACGATGATGACGTTGCCATCATATTCGTCGGCTTCCGACGGTGCGGCGGTGTCCTGCGCGAAGGCGGGGTTGCTGCACGCCACGGCGGCGGCGCTCGCCAGCAGGATGGAGCGGCGAAGATTACGGGCGACGGTGTTCGTCATAATGGTTACCCCTGAAATTCAGAGTTTAGTCTCTGATATTGCTGGGTAGGAATCGTGTCACAATGGTCGCAGTGCAGCAAGCATCAGCGCACCGGGCGCGCAATTGCGCGGGCCGATTGTGACCTTTGCGCATCACGATGCTCGGGGCTGGACGCCGTGCGGGTCGGCGCGGCGCATCGCTACCAGCACGATCGCTGCGATCACCGGCCTGGCGGCAAGAAACTACGGGCCCGGCGGTGCATTCCGGTCTAGGGGTAGGCCTCAAGCCTGCCGCCCTTATCCGAACGGAACCCCTCGCAAGTGAAGCTCCAGATCGATGTTCAGCTGGACTACTGGTTCGAAGCATCCTGCGACGTGCTGCTCCACATCGAGGTGGCGGCGCTGGCGGGTCAGAGGATCGAGGCCAGCGCCGTCACCGGGGGGAGGGCGCTCACCCGGGTTGCGGCGCAAGACGGGGTAGGAACGCGCGCCTGGCTGGCGGCCGAGGGGCGGATGGTGGTCGATTACACGGCCCGCGTCACCATCGATCGGCCCGTGCACGACACCGCCGCGCTGCCGCGGACCCCGCTCCACCTGCTCCCGGGGGAGGCGGTGCAATATCTGCTGCCGTCGCGCTATTGCCCGTCCGACCGCTTTTTCGACCTGGTCGATGCGCGTTTTGCCGGCCTCGAGGGCGGGGCGCGGATCGCCGTGATGGCCGACTGGATCGCGGGGCACCTCGCCTATGTGCGGGGCGCGAGCACCGTCGAGACATCCGCGCTCGACACCTTCCAGACCCGCAAGGGGGTGTGCCGCGACTATGCCCACCTGATGATCGCGCTGGCCCGCGCCGCCGATACGCCTGCGCGCTACGCCAGCGTCTATGCCTTGCGCGCGAGCCCGCCCGATTTCCACGCGGTCGCCGAGGTCTTTCTCGGCGGGGAATGGCATATCGTCGATCCCACCGGAATGGCGAGTGCGCGCGACACGGCGATCATCGGCATCGGCCGCGATGCGGGCGACGTCGCCTTCCTCACCGCCTTTGGCCCGCTGATGATGAACAGCCAGAGCGTGAGGGTGCAGGAGGTCTAGGCGGCCTTCTTCGCTTTGGCCGCCTTCTTCACGATCCCCGAGAGCCCCTTGGTCAGCTGGAACAACCCGTTGAGGCGGCTCAGCGGATCGCTCCACGCGCGGTTGATGACCAGCTTCATGTCGGGGCGCAGCTTGGCGGTGTCCTTGCCGCCTTCGTTGAGGCGCGCGACATAGGCGATCAGGCCTGCCGGATCTGGGAAGTCGTCATTGTGGAAGCCCACCAGAGTGCCGCGCGCGCCGACATCGATCTTGGCGATGCAGGCGAGGATCGCCTGATGCTTGATCTCGATCAGGCGGATGAGGTTCTTGGTCGGCTGCGGCAGGTCGCCGAAGCGGTCGATCATCTCGGCGGCGAGGCTCTCGATCTCGTGCTGGCCCTCGGCCTGGTTGAGACGGCGGTAAAGCGCCATGCGGACGGCGAGGTCGGGTACGTAGTCCTCGGGGATCATGATCGGCGCGTCGACCGTGATCTGCGGGGTGAGCTTGTCGCGCGGCCGCTCGAGGCCCATCTCGCCCGCCTTGGCGGCGAGGATCGCCTCTTCCAGCATCGCCTGATAGAGCTCGAAGCCGACCTCGCGGATATGGCCCGACTGCTCGTCGCCGAGCAGGTTGCCCGCGCCGCGAATGTCGAGATCGTGGCTGGCGAGCTGGAAGCCCGCGCCGAGCGTGTCGAGGTCGCCAAGCACCTTCAGTCGCTTCTGCGCAATCTCCGACAGGGCCACGCCTGCCTCGTGGGTGAGATAGGCATAGGCGCGCAGCTTGGCCCGGCCGACCCGCCCGCGCAGCTGGTAAAGCTGGGCAAGGCCGAAACGGTCGGCGCGGTGGATGATGATCGTGTTGGCGCTCGGGATGTCGAGCCCGCTTTCGACGATGGTGGTCGAGAGCAGCACGTCGTACTTGCGGTCGTAGAAGGCGCCCATGCGCTCCTCGACCTCGCTGGGCGACATCTGGCCGTGGGCGGTGACGGGCTTGATCTCGGGCACATTCGCGCGCAGCCACTCCTCGACATCGGCCATGTCGGAAATGCGCGGGACGACAATAAAGCTCTGCCCGCCGCGGTGGTGCTCACGCAGCAGGGCCTCGCGCATCACCATGTCGTCCCACTCCATGACATAGGTGCGCACCGCGAGGCGGTCCACCGGCGGGGTCTGGATGGTGGAAAGCTCGCGCAGGCCGCTCATCGCCATTTGCAGCGTGCGCGGGATCGGCGTGGCGGTGAGAGTCAGGACGTGAACGTCGGCGCGCAGCTGCTTGAGTTTTTCCTTGTGGGTCACCCCGAAGCGCTGCTCCTCGTCGACGATCACGAGGCCGAGGTTCTTGAACTTGGTCGACTTGGAGAGGATCGCGTGGGTGCCGACCACGAGATCGATCTGGCCGTTCTCGAGCCCCTCGCGGGTCTCGGCGGCTTCCTTTGAGGTGACCAGGCGCGAAAGCCTGCCGACGTGCAGCGGGAAACCCGCGAAACGGTCGGCGAAGTTCTGGTAGTGCTGTCGTGCTAGCAAGGTGGTTGGCGCAACGATGGCAACTTGTTGTCCATTCATTGCGGCAACGAAGGCGGCCCGCAGCGCCACTTCGGTCTTGCCGAAGCCGACATCGCCGCACACGAGGCGGTCCATCGGGCGGCCGCTTTCAAGATCGCCCAGAACGTCGGCGATGGCACGCTCCTGATCCTCGGTTTCGGACCAGGGGAAGCGGTCGGTGAACTGGCCGAGCGTCTGCGGATCGGCGGGCAGGGCGGGGGCCTGCCTGAGCGCGCGCGCGGCGGCGACCTGCATCAGTTCGCCCGCGATGGCGGTTATCCGCTCCTTGAGCTTGGCGCGGCGGCGCTGCCACGCCTCGCCGCCCAGCTTGTCGAGCGCGGCGGCGTGCTCGGACGAGCCGTAGCGGGTGAGGACGTCGATATTCTCGACCGGAATGAACAGCTTGTCGCCGCCCGCATATTCGAGCGCGACGCAATCATGTTTGCTCTTGCCGACCGGGATCGCCTCGAGCCCGAGATATCTGCCGATCCCGTGCTCGACATGCACGACCAGATCGCCCTGCGCCAGCGCCTGAAGTTCAGCGAGGAAGGCGTCGGAATCCTTGCGTTTCTTCTTGCGACGCACCAGCCGGTCGCCGAGAATGTCGGCCTCGGTGAGGATTTCGAGCGTGTCGCTGGCAAAGCCGGTTTCGAGCGGCAGGACGACCACTGCGGTGGTCTTCTTCGCCGCCAGCCCCAGCGCGGCTTGCCAATTGTCGGCAATCGCGGTGGGGGCTCCGGCCTCGTCGATGATCGCGGCAATGCGGCGCGCGCTGCCGGTGGAATAGGCCGCGACCAATGACTTGCGCGCCGACTTGCCGACGGATTTGAGGTGCGTGGCGGCGGCCTCGTAGACATTTTCGCCGCGTCCCCGCTCGGGGG
>NZ_JAMNXL010000180.1 GCF_023653175.1 Erythrobacter sp.
AGATCGCCGCCGCATAGGCATAGCCGCCCGCGAGCGCCGCATAGCGCCACTCGTGGCCGCCAAGGATCAAGGCGATGCAGATGGTCTGCGGCAGCAGCCCGGCATAGCCGAGCGCGCGGGCTGCCGGCGAAAGCGAAGTTTGTCCGTCCATGGCAGGGCAAATCCCGCCCCGCTCCAAGAGTTCCCGCGCAGCTTGCAGGCGCGGCGGCTTTGCGCCACTTGACCGGCCATGGAACTGTTCGATCTCACCGGCCATACGGCCATCATTACCGGCGGCAATGGCGGGCTTGGCCTGGGGATGGCGCGCGGGCTCGCCAAGGCGGGCGCCAATGTCGCGATCCTGGCGCGCAATGCGGACAAGAACGCAGCCGCGCTCGAGGAATTGCTCGGGCTTGGCGCGGGCGGTGTGCTGGCGCTGACCTGCGATGTGGCCGATGAGGAGCAGATTGCCGGAGCAATGGAAGACACTCTGACTGCCTTCGGCCGCATTGACGTGTGCTTCGCCAATGCCGGTATCTCGGGTGCGGGCACGACCATCCCCGACATCACCGCAGAAGGCTGGGACCACACCTTCGCCGTTAACACCCGCGGGGCAGCGCTGGTCTACAAGCATGTAACCCGCCACATGATCGACCGCGCCAAGCGCGGCGAGCCCGGTGGCAAGCTCATCGCGACCTCTTCCGGCCAGTCGATCATGGGGGTCAATCGCAGTTCCGACTATGCCGCCTCCAAGGCTGCCCTCAACGGCCTCACCCGCGCCGCAGCCTTCGAGCTCGCGCGCTACCAGATCACCGCCAATGCGCTCCTGTTCGGCTACTACGAGACCGACATCACCGCCAAGGCCGACCCAAAGTTTGCCGAATGGATGAGCCGCCGCATCCCGCTGCGCCGTCCCGGTGACCAAGCGGGGCTTGAAGGGCTGGCGGTGTTCTTCGCCTCACCCCACTCGGATTACATCACCGGCCAGTGCCTGGCCGTAGACGGGGGCCTGTGCATCTCCTGAGAGGGGAACACCGAACCTGCCTAACCGTTAGCGTTCAAACCCGTCTCACCTCTCGCGGAAAGCCACCACCCCCCGTGCCCGACGACGACCAGACCTCCGAATTCGCCGACCGCCCTGAAGACCGCGCCCGCCAACGCGCGGTGCCGGCGGGGCGCATCGCCCGCTTCGGCACCTTCGGGCGGCTGGTGGGAGGCGTTGCGGGCGGGATGGTCGCCGAAGGCGCACGGCGGCTGGCGAGCGGCGAGGGCATTTCGGCGCGCGACCTGATCCTCACCCCCGGCAATGTCCAGCGCATGACCGACCGCCTGTCGCACCTGCGCGGTGCGGCGATGAAGATGGGGCAGATGATCAGCCTCGATGCGGGCGATTTCCTCCCCGAGGAACTCTCCAAGATCCTCGCCACCTTGCGCGATCAGGCCAATTTCATGCCGACCAAGCAGCTCGACCAGGTGCTGCGCAGCGAATGGGGGCCCGACTGGCGCAAGCAGTTCCGCTGGTTCAACCCGCGCCCGATCGCCGCCGCCAGCATCGGCCAGGTCCACAAGGCCCTCACCCGTGACGGCGAGGAGCTGGCGATCAAGGTCCAGTATCCGGGCGTCGCCAAGTCGATCGACAGTGATGTCGACAACGTGATGACGCTCCTGAAAGTCGCCGGCTTCGCCCCGCCCGAGCTCGAGATGGACAAGCTGATGGCCGCCGCCAAGCAGCAGCTCCACGAGGAGGCCGACTACCAGCGCGAGGGCGCACAGATGGCGATGTATCGCGCCATGCTGGCGGACACCCCGGGCTTCGTCGTCCCGCGCCTGCACGAGGGGCTGACCCTCGGCTCGATCCTTGCGATGAGCTTCGAAGAGGGCGTCAGCATCGAGGAGCTCGGCAACGAGCCGCCCGAACGCCGCGATGAAGTCTTCGCCCGCCTGATCCGGCTCGTCGCGCGCGAGCTGTTCGATCTCGGCGTGATGCAGACCGATCCCAACTTCGCCAACTTCCGCTACCGGCGGGAGACCGGCGAGATCGTGCTGCTCGATTTCGGCGCCTGCCGCCCGGTCGATCCGGCCGTGGCGAACGGCTATCGCAAGATGCTGATCGCCGGATTGCAGGGGAATGCGCAGGACGTCCTCCGGGCGACCATCGAGGCCGGCTTCATGATGCCGATCGTCGCCGAAAAGCATCCCGAGCGGGTGAACCGGATGATCGATATCGTCATCAACGAAATGCGCGCCGACGCACCGTTCGATTTCGGCGACCGCGCCTTCATCCCCCTGCTGCGCGAGGAAGGCTACGCCATCGCGCAGGACAAGGACACCTGGGCCTTCCCGCCGATCGAGACGCTGTTCGTGCAACGCAAGGTTTCGGGAACAGCGCTGCTCGGCGCGCGGCTGAAAGCGAAGGTCAATATCCGCCGCATCACCGAGGAAGTTTTGGCCGACACCGCGCCGCTAGGCGAGGCGGCGGCCTGATTACAGCGCGCTTGGCCCTGCCTGCCCGGCAGGCGGCCCCCGATTCTGCCGCCATGTCTCGCCCGGTATGTGACGGCCATCACATTTCCCTTGTGATGTTTCGCATAAAACCAACGAGATAGGCGGTGGACAGCGCCGGTGATTTGTAATAACGCATCGCGCATGCATGGGGGGATCGAACACAAGACGAGCGTGCTGTTCGTGTGTCTTGGCAATATTTGCCGGTCACCGATGGCAGAGGGTGCGTTTCGCGAGGCGGCGCAGGCGCGCGGCCTTGCTGTGCTTGTCGACTCCGCCGGAACCGCTTCCTACCATCTCGGTCAGGAACCCGATGCGCGCGCAATCACCGTCGCCCGCAATCATGGTATCGACATCGCCGGCCAGTCTGCGCGGCAGATCGAGCGCGACGATTTCTACCGCTTCACCCACATCATCGCCATGGACCGCGCCAATCTTGAGGGCCTGCGCGCCAAGGCCCCGCGCGACGGGACAGCGCGCCTCGCAATGCTGCTCGATGCAGTCGAAGGGCGGCGAGGCGAGCCTGTCGCCGATCCCTATTACGGCGATGCCGCCGCCTTCGAGGCGGCCTGGCAGGTGATCAACCGCGGGGTCGATGCCTGGGCCGACAAGCTGCTCAGCGAAACCACCCACCAATCCGCCTGAGGTTTGCACGGGGCGTTAGAGCCCCTTGCGCCCGAACCCGCCGGCGCGCGCCGCCGAAGGGGGCGTCGGCGCGCGGCGCGGCAGGGGGAAGGGCTCGGGATCGGGCGCGCCATTGGTGATCAGATCGGCCACGCCCTCGCATCCGCCGAAGCGCCCTTCGAGCAGCGTTGCCGCAAACTTAATCGTGCGACCATGACCCTGATGGGGCTCGATGACCAGATAGCGGGTCGTGACGTAATTGACGGTCTGAGTCTCGACCCTCATCAGCGCGATCTGGTCGAGCCGCAGGCGGCGGGTCGAGGCCATGCCGTGGAATTCGAGCTCCGTGGCCCCGATCGACAGGATGCGGTTGTCGAGCAGGTAGCGCGCAAAATAGAGCATCGCGAAGGCGATGACGAGCGCGGCAAAGCCACCGCCCAGGGCGGCCTTCGGGCCGCCGCCCATCGCGACCCACAAGCAGAGCCAGAACAGGCCTGCACTGACAACAAGTGCCAGACCGAGCTTGATCCGCGAAAAATGGACGTCCGACACCTTGCTGATCCCTTTCGACTGTTTGATCGAAGTCTAGGGCGCAAGTTGCAAACATCTGTTTAACGGAACAATTTTTCGGCAGCTTTCATCCGCCGCGCAGTAGCTGGACGCCCCAGTCGCGCTCGAACAGGTAAAGCAGGATCCGCGCCGCCTCGCCCCGTGGGGAGGTCAGCCCGCCGTCGCGCTCCATCAGCAGGCGCGCGTCGCCGTGCGCGATGGGGAGCAGCCGCTGGGTCTGCTCAAGATCGGCGATCCGGAACCCCGCCTCCCCCGATTGCCGCGTGCCGAGCAACTCGCCCCCACCGCGCAATTCGAGGTCTTCCTCGGCGATCCGGAATCCGTCCTGCGTCTCGCGCATCAGGGCGAGGCGCCGCTTGCCGGTTTCGGAGAGTTCATCGCCGCGCAGCAGCACGCAACGGCTCTTCTGCGATCCGCGCCCCACCCGGCCGCGCAGCTGGTGCAATTGCGCGAGGCCAAAGCGTTCGGCCTGTTCGATGACCATGAGCGTCGCGGTCGGCACATCGACCCCGACTTCGATCACCGTCGTGGCGATCAGTAGCCGGGCATCTCCCGAGGCGAAGCGCTCCATGGCCGCGTCCTTGACTTCAGGGCGGAGCTGGCCGTGGACGAGCACCACCGCATCGCCGAACCGCTCCTTCAGCGCGGCATAGCGGGCCTCGGCGGCGGCAATGTCGGCAAGGTCGGGCACGCCGTCCAATTCGCGGACCATCGGGCAGACCCAATAGGCCTGTTGCCCGCTGGCAAGGTGGCGCTCGACGCCTGCAACCATCTCGTCCATGCGTGCCTGCGGGAAGACGAGCGTTTCGATCGCCTGCCGCCCGGGCGGAAGTTCATCGAGGCGGCTCACGTCCATCTCGCCGTATTGGGCGAGGGTCAGCGAGCGCGGGATCGGGGTTGCGGTCATCGCGAGGGTATGCGGCGCGCGGCGGCCTTTCGCCGCCAGCGCAAGGCGCTGGGCCACGCCGAAGCGGTGCTGCTCGTCGATCACCACGAGGCCGAGGTCACGGTAACTGACCGTGTCCTGAAAGATCGCGTGGGTGCCGACCAGCAGCTGGATCGAGCCATCGAGCAGTCCCATCAGGATCGATTCGCGCTCGCGCCCCTTGGCGCGTCCCGTCAGCAGCGCAATCTCCACCCCCGTGGGCCCGAGCATCTTGCGCAGGGTCTCGAAGTGCTGGCGGGCGAGGATTTCGGTGGGTGCGAGGAGCGCCGCCTGCTTGCCCGCCTCGACCGCGATCAGCATCGCGTTCAACGCCACCACGGTCTTTCCCGCGCCGACATCGCCTTGCAGCAGGCGCAGCATGGGCGCCTCCTGCGCCATGTCCCCCGCGATCTCGGCGATCGAGCGCTGCTGCGCTGCGGTGAGGCCGAAGGGGAGTTGCAACCGCGCCCGCAAGCCCCCGTCCCCCGCCAGCGCCTGTCCGCGCCGTTTGCGGCCATCGGCCTTGACCAGCAGCAGCGCGAGGCTGTTCGCCAGCAGTTCGTCATAGGCGAGCCGGTCGCGCGCCTTGGGATCGGTGCTCTCGTGCCCGAGCCTCAGCGCATCGCGCCAAGAAGGCCACCCGGAGCGCTCCAATTGGCCAGGCTCGATCCATTCGGGCAAGTCGGGGAGCCGCTCCAGCGCCTGCGCCGCGAAATCGGCGATACGCGGCTGGGTGAGGCCTTCCGAGAGGCGATAGACCGGCTCGGACATGCGCCCCATGTGCGCGGCGCTGGCCTCCTCGATATGGTCAGGGTGGACGATCTGGAGCATGTCGCCATAGCGGTCGAGCCGCCCGGCCACCCAGCGCGTCTCGCCCACCGGCACCAGCTTCTTGGCACTGTAGGCGGCCTTGCCGAACCAGTTGAGCGAACAGACATTGCCCACCGCGTCCTGCGCCAGCACTCGGTAGGGCCCGCGGCTACCGGCACGCGGCGCGCGGTGTTCGATCGCGGTCAGGGCGATGATCACCTGCTCTCCCTCGGAAGCCGAATCGAGATCGGCCACCGCGCGGCGGCTGACGAAGCGTTCGGGCAGATGGTAGGCGAGGTCCTTGACGCGGCGGAGGGCGAGCTTCTCCAGTGGCTTCATCAGCTTGGGGCCGACGCCTTCGAGCGTTTCGACTTCGGCGAAGAGCGGATTGAGAGCCTCGGGGCGCATGGGTGCAAGGGCTAACACTGCGGTTGCGTCTTTGCGAGTTGAAGGCGCGGGAAGCTGTGGCTAGACCGGCGCCCATGACCGAAACGCCCTCCTTCGAGACCCGCCTCGCTCGCGCCAAGTTCCGCGCCTGGCACCGCGGCACGCGCGAGGCCGATTACATGATCGGCGGCTTTTATGACCGCTACCACGCCGGCTGGGGCGAGGCGGAGCTGGCTTGGTTCGAGGCGCTGCTCGACGAGGACGATGTAGACGTGATGGCCTGGGCGCTTGGCACGCAAGATGCGCCGGAGCGTCTCGCGGGCGACCTGCTGGCGATGATGCAACGCCTCGATTACGTCGACATTCCGCGCTGAGCGCCCCGAACGTTCGACGCGGTTCGACAAGACGACTGCGCCCCGCTAAAGGCTCGGAACAAATCCCGCGCGCCCGCTGTTTGGCCTGCGGCGCCCCGCATTATTTCGTGACCCCCTCCTCTTTTTCGAGGTGGGGGTATTCCCGCATTGCCCCTCGAGCGGCTTGTGAAGTGACCCGATGCCCGATTTGAACCGCATCCTTGCGGCCCGCGATCCGCTGACCCTCGCCTCGCTGCCGCGTGGGAGTCTGCCGCTGGTGCTCACCCATCTCGCCCGCGCCGCAAAGCGCCGTGCGGTGTTCATCGCGCCCGACGATGCCGCGATGCGCGCAGCGGCCGAGGCAGCGCGGTTTTTCGCGCCCGAGGTCGAGGTGGTGACCTTCCCCGCTTGGGACTGCCTGCCCTACGATCGCGCCAGCCCCGCCCTGTCGGTCAGCGCCGGACGGCTCGCCGCGCTCCACAAGCTCCAGCAACCCGGAGCGGCGCAGCAATTGCTGGTCACCACCGTCAACGCCGTGCTCCAGCGCGTGCTCACCCCCTTCCGGGTGCGCGAGAGCGTGCGCGCGTTCACGGTCGGCACGCAGATCGGGCAGGATAGCCTCACCGCGCTGCTCGTCCGGCAGGGCTACAGCCGCACCGACACGGTCATCGACCACGGCGAGTTCGCGGTGCGCGGCTCGATCGTCGACATATTCCCCTCCTCGCTAGAGAGCGGCCTCCGGCTCGATTTCTTCGGCGACGAGCTCGAGAGCTTGCGCCTGTTCGATCCCGCGACCCAGCTCACCGTTGAGCGGATCGACAACCACCTGCTGCTCCCCGCTTCCGAGGCGCTGCTCGACGAGGAGAGCATCAAGCGCTTCCGCACCCGTTATCGCGAACTGTTCGGCGCCAATGCGACGCAGGACCCGCTTTACGAGGCCGTGTCCGAGGGGCGCCGCCTCGCCGGGATGGAGCACTGGCTGCCGCTGTTCGAAGCGAAGCTTGCGAGCCTTTTCGACCACCTCGGCAAAGACGATGTCGTCGTGATCGACCAGAGCGCGCTGGGCGCGGCCGAAGAACGCCTTACCGACATCGCCGATTACCACGAACAGCGCGGGCGGATCGCGGGCGAGAGGAAAGGCTCCTATCGCCCGCTGCGGCCCGAATTGCTCTACCTCGCGCGCGGGGAGTTCGATGCGGCGC
>NZ_JAMNXL010000181.1 GCF_023653175.1 Erythrobacter sp.
CAGCACCGGCCCGGCCCCCGCGCCCCAACCCGGCCCCGGCGGGGCTCCGGCTGGCGGATTTGCGCCCAGCGCCGAGCAGCGCGAGCAGTTCATGGCCTTCCGCGCGCGGCTGTGCGCCGATGACGGCCAGGCCTTCCTCGAAAAGCTGGTTGCCGCGATCGACAGCGGGGCGGACATCTCCGCGGAGTTTCCCGGCGTCGATCCCCAGCGCCTCGCGCCGATGCTCTCGCGACTGCGCGGGGCCGACGGCAAGGTCGATCCGGCGCGCCTGACCAGCTTCCGCACCCGCATCTGTTCGATCGATCCCGCCATGATGGGGGGCGGGGCACCGGGCGGGGCACCTTCGGGCGCTCCGGGCGCTCCCGGTGCGGCAGGCATGCCGCCGCAATTCGCCGCCTTCCGTGAACGGGCCTGCGGGCCGGACGGCAATGCCGCAATCGCCGCCCTGATCGCCAAGATCGAGCGCGGCGAGGATGTCTCGGCCGAGCTTCCTGGCATCGATCCCGCCTTCATCAAGATGGCGCTCGACCGTTCGCGCCTGCCTGACGGCACGCTCCCGCCCGAGGCGATTGCGCAGTTCCAGCAGCGCTTCTGTGCCGCCGCGCCCTCTGCTGGCGGCGCGCCTGCCGGCGCCGCACCTCCCGGCGGCCCCGCCTTTAACCCGCTCGCCCAGCGCAGCTTCCAGGGCTGGCGCTATTTCTTCAACCTCACCCACACGATCGAGCTCGCCAACGAGATCCTCGTCGCCCCCGGCCTCCAGCCGCTTGACCAGCTCGATGGCGAGGCGACCAGCGCCTTCGGCCAGCCGCGCCATTCGAGCCGCCTCGAGGCAGGCCTGTTCGGCAAGGGCGTGGGCTTCCGCCTGTCGGGCGTCTACACCGGCGAGACCCGGCTCGACGGCACGGTGGCGGCCAACGACCTGTTCTTCGACGACATCGTCACCTTCAACCTGCGCATCTTCGCCAATCTGGGCGAGGTGACGGGGAAGAACGAGGGGCTGTGGAAGGACTTCCGCGTCAGCCTCGTCGCCGACAACGTGTTCGACGCGCAACGCCGCGTGCGCGACGGGGCGGGCATCACGCCGGTCAATTACAACGCCTTCGTGATCGACCCGCTGGGGCTCTATCTGGGCATCGATTTGCGGAAGCTGTTCTAGGCGCGAGCGGCCGCCAGCGCCTCGGCGCAGGCATGACCGCTCGCCCAGGCCCATTGGAAGTTGTAGCCGCCAAGCCAGCCGGTGACGTCGACCGCTTCGCCGATGGCGTAGAGGCCCGGAACCTTCGTGGCCTCCATCGTCCGGCTCGAAAGCTCCGCCGTGGCGATCCCGCCTGCGGTGACTTCCGCCTTGGCATAGCCCTCGGTGCCGTTCGGGGCGAAGCGCCAGTCGGCGAGCTTCGCTTGTGCCGCGCGCAAGTCCTTGTCGCCGCAGTTGCCGAGTTCGCGCTCCATCGCCAGCCGGTCGGCGAGCGCATCGGCGAGCCTGGCGGGAAGGCGCTCGCGAAGGAGCGTGCGTATGTGCGCGCGGGGGCGGTCGCGCTTGGCTTCGAGCAGCCAGTCGCTCGCGGCATCGGGGAGGAAGGTGATCCCCACCGGCTCGCCATGTCGCCAATAGCTGGAGACTTGCAGGATCGCCGGCCCCGACAGCCCCTTGTGGGTGAACAGCGCCGCCTCGGCGAATTCTGTCTTTCCGGCCCGCGCGCGCACCGGCGCGGCGACGCCTGACAGCTCGCGGAACAGCGCGTCCTCCCCGCCGAGCGTCAGCGGGACGAGGGCAGGGCGGGGCTCGACCACCTTGAGGCCGAACTGCCGCGCCAGCCGATAGGCAAAGTCGCTCGCGCCCATTTTCGGAATGGAAGGCCCGCCAGTCGCGATCACCAGCGCGGGTGCCTGCCATGAGCGGCCGTCTGCGGCGGTGACAGTGAAGCTGCCATCGCCCCCGCGCGCGACCTCCGCCACGTCGGCCCCGCAGGTCAGCGTCACCTTATCGGGCGGGCATTCGTCGAGAAGCATCGCCACGATCTGCTTGGCCGAGCCATCGCAGAACAATTGCCCAAGCGTCTTCTCGTGCCACGCTATGCCATAGCGCTCGACCAGTGCGATGAAGTCCGCAGGGGTGTAGCGGGCCAGCGCGCTCTTGGCGAAATGCGGATTTGCCGAGAGGTAGTTGCCCGGCCCCGCGCCCAAGTTGGTGAAGTTGCACCGCCCGCCGCCGGATATTAGGATCTTCTTCCCGGGCGCGTCCGCCTTCTCCAGCAGCGCCACGCGCAAGCCCCGCTGGCCGGCCTGCCCCGCAGCAAACAGCCCGGCCGCGCCTGCACCGAGGATGATGACGTCGCTCTGTTCCACGAACCTGCCGATAGTGGGCCGCGCGGGAATTGCCAATCGCCCCCTCTCGTCCCTATCTGACCACCATGGCCCGAACCCCCGCAGGCACTCCCCAGCATCCCGGCAGCGGCGACCGCTTCAACGAGGAGCGCGCCGCCTATACCGTGTCGAGCGCCCAGCCCGATCTGGAAGGCGGGGTGCAGGCGATCCGCGAGACGGTGAAGGTGCTCAAACCCGTGCCCGGCGTCTACCGTATGCTCGATGCCCGGGGCGAGGTGCTCTATGTGGGCAAGGCGCGCTCGCTGAAGGCGCGGGTGGCGAACTATACCCAGATCGCGCAGCTTTCGGGGCGGCTCCAGCGGATGGTCAGCCAGACCCGCAGCATGGAGATCATCACCACCAATTCCGAGGCCGAGGCGCTGCTGCTTGAAGCGCAGCTGATCAAGCGCTTCCGCCCGCCCTTCAACGTGCTGCTGCGCGACGACAAGAGCTTCCCCTTCATCCTGCTGCGCGCCGACCACGCCTTCCCGCGCATCCAGAAGCACCGCGGGGCGCGGCGGGCCAAGGGCAATTACTACGGGCCCTTCGCCAGCGCGGGGAGCGTCAACACCACGTTGAATGCGCTGCAGAAACTGTTCCTGCTGCGTAGCTGCACCGACAGCTTCTTCAACAACCGCGACCGGCCGTGCCTGCTCTACCAGATCAAGCGGTGCTCGGCGCCGTGTGTGGGCCGGATCGACGAGGCGGGTTACGATGCACTGGTGCGGCAGGCGAAGGATTTCCTCTCGGGCAAGTCGGGCGCGGTGCAGGCCGATCTTGAGCGGCAGATGGCCGAGGCTGCGGAGAACCTCGATTTCGAGACCGCGGCGATGCTGCGCGACCGGCTGCGCGCGGCGACCTTCATTCAGGGCTCGCAGGCAATCAATGCGCAAGGATTGGGCGATGCCGATGTCTTCGCGCTGGCCGCCAAGAACGGGCAGATGAGCGTCCAGTCCTTCTTCATCCGCGGCGGGCAGAACTGGGGCCACCGCGCGCTCTTCCCGCGCCACACCGCCGATGTGGACGAGGCGCAGGTGCTCGCCAATGTGATGCTGCAATTCTACGAGGAAGTGCCGCCGCCGCCCACGATTCTGGTGGACCGTGAATTGCCCGAGGCCGAGCTGATCGAGGCGGCACTGTCCGAACTGGCGGGCCGCAAGGTCAGGCTGTCTGTCCCCGAGCGCGGCGATCGGCGCAAGCTGATGATGCAGGCGCAGCGCAACGCTGTCGAGGCGCTCGAACGGCGGCTGGCCGAGACCGGCACCAAGGCGCGCCTCAACCGCGAGTTGGCCGAGTTTCTCGAGCTCGATGCGCCCCCGCAGCGGATCGAGGTCTATGACAACAGCCACATCCAAGGCACCAAGGCCGTGGGGGCTATGGTGGTCGCTGGGCCCGAAGGCTTCGAGAAGGGCCAGTACCGCAAGTTCAACATCCGCGAGGCGCAGTCGAACGATGACTTCGCGATGATGCGCGAGGTGATGGCGCGGCGATTCCGCAACTTTGCCGAAGGCGAGGAGAACCCCGAAGCCAGGCCCGGCGGGCATGAAACCGTCCTCCCCGACCTTATCCTGATCGACGGCGGCAAGGGGCAGCTCTCCAGCGTCATGCGGGTGCTCGAGGAAATCGGCATCGCCGACGATATCGCCGTCGTGGGTGTCGCCAAGGGCCCGCATCACGGTCGCGAGGGCAGGGAGGTATTCCACTTCCCCGACGGGCGCGAGAAGATGCTGCCGGTGAATTCGCCGCTCTTGTTCCACCTGCAGAACCTGCGCGACGAGGTGCACCGCTATGTGATCGGGGCGCACCGGGCGAAGCGCTCCAAGGCGATCACCGCTTCACCGCTGGACGAAATCCCCGGCATCGGCCCGGCGCGAAAGCGCGCGCTGCTGCTGCATTTCGGCACCGCGAGCAAGGTGCGCGCCGCCGCGTTGGAAGACCTCCAGCGCGCCCCCGGCGTCAGCGCCACGGTCGCGCGCAAGGTTTACGATTTCTACCACGCTGGCGGGTAAAAGCGGCTGCATGACGCAGTTCGCCTTCACTATGTTTTCGATGTTCGGCGTTCCGGCGATGATCGTCGCGCTGCTCATCCTTGCGCATCGGCTGACCCCGGCGCGGGTGTGGCGGACCTGGCCCGTGCAAACCGTGGCGACGCTGGCGTTTCTGGGTTGCATTGCCGCGCCTGTCGCGATCGCGCAGATCGACAGCCAGGGCGATTACTTCGCCGACGAGACGGCGCTGGTCGGCGAGGCTTTCGGCCTACCCGCGGGCGTGACGGTCGACCATCAGCGCGACAAGACCGTGCGGCTCGGCGATTGCTGGCGCAATGCGGTCAACTGGAACTCCGCGGTGACGTTTTCCGACGCCGACACGTTCTACCAGTGGTTTTACGGCAAGGAATACCGGCAGGGGATCGTCGCGCAGGTCGCGGACTACTTCGGACAACCGCCCGCGCGGGTGAGCGTTGCTCCCGGCGCGCTCGACCTGCTCCCGCGCGATCCGCAATATGTGTTGTCCGACGGACGCGATTCCTACGACCTCAACAGCCGCATCGTGAAATATTATAAGCCGTTCGTCTGCACCGCGATCGAGCGGGGCGATGATGGCAGCATTGCCTTGCGCCGCTGCGATCCGATTGCCGAGGGCGGGGACGTGGGCAATGCGGGGCAGGTGATCCTGCGGCCCGATGCGGGCAAGCAGACGCTTGAAGGGCGGATCTACTATGCGCGCGGGCCGTCCATCTGCACCAATCCGCTGCGCCGCGCCCTGAACAATGCCCTGGGTCTGCCTCATCCGGAGGGCGTTAAGCCCAATATCCAGATCGGCGGAAGTCTGCCGATCTGGTGAGCCGGGACAGGCTGCGACGACCCGTGGGGCCGCCGCAGCCGATCAGAGGTCTCTTACTGCCCGTCGAGCGCCTTGCTCACCAGCACGTTGACCGAGACGCGGCGGTTCTGCGCGCGGCCCGCTTCGGTTGTGTTGTCGGCCGCCGGGTCGGCGGTCGCCATGCCGGTGGGGGTGAGCATGCGATAGGGCTTCCACTTGCACACCTGCTGCAAGTGGTTGACCACCGCCGCAGCGCGCTTTTCCGACAGCGTCTGGTTCACTTCCTGCGAGCCGGTCGAATCCGTGTAGCCCAGCACCAGCATCAGCGAGTTCTCGTTGGCATTGGCAGTCTGCGCAGCGGCGCAAAGCTCGGCCTTGGCCGCGGGCGAGATCACCCATTTGCCGGTGTCGAAATAGACGTTGGTGGTGCTCTTGAGGTTGTACTTGTCGATATCGCCGAGCCGGCCGCGCAGCGCTTCGGTCGCGGCGGCGTTCTGCTGGATCGCCGCGCCCTGCTCGCCGAACTGCTGCTGGGTGCCGCCGCGGATCATCGCCGCGATCTGGCGGTCGTCGCTGGTGAAGCGCACTTCGCTGGCAACGAGGCCCTCGCCGTAGCGCGCCGTCTTCACGATGACCGGCAAGCCGTTGATGAGCGCGCTCTGGTCGAAGGTCTTGTTGCCAATACCGAGGAACCCGCCGCGGGTGCGGATTTCGGTGTCGGGGTGGAGCGTCACCAGCTGCACCGTGCCGTCATCGGCGGTGATCTGCAGGCGCGAGCCCCGGCGCGCCGAGATGATGCCCGTGACGCGCTCGCCTTCCTCCATCTCGGCGAGCGGCGGCAGCGCGCCGTAGACGGTGGTGGTGGTCACCCCGTCCTGCTCGCCGATGACCGGGTCGGGGAGGGTCTGGGGGATGGTCTGGGCGGCAAGGCTCGAGGCACTGGCGGCGCCCAGCAGGGCAAGCAGCGCAAGGCTGCGGGGGCTTTTTAGAATGGTCGTCACAGTGGTTATGCTCCTGCGGTTCGGGCCCGTCGTTGCGACTTTGACCCGTGTGGGCCCTTAGTTGGCGTTCTGCGCGAAGGGCTGCGTGTTGCGCAACACCTTGCTCGCATGTGAACGCCTTTGCCCCGATGACCGCAGGAGCGGGCAATCAGGGCAGCGGATACGACGAAGCGAGCCGCAGGCGGCGCGGCCGTGCGGGTCTATCTGGCGACCTGGGCCGCGATCCAGCGGTCGATCTTGGCGTCCAGCACGGTCAGCGGGAGGCCGCCAGTGTTGAGCACCTCCTCGTGGAAGGCCTTGATGTCGAACCTGGCGCCCAGCTTGTCGGCCGCACGCTTGCGCAGCTCCTGGATCTTGAGCGCGCCGATCTTGTAGGCGAGCGCCTGGCCCGGGATCGCGATGTAGCGATCGACCTCGGCGAGCACTTCGGTGCGGGTCATGCCGGAGTTCTCCAGCATGTAGTCGATCGCCTGGTCGCGGCTCCAGCCCTTAGCGTGGATGCCGGTATCGACCACCAGCCGCATCGCGCGCAGCTGTTCGTCCTGCAAGGTGCCGTAGCGGTTCCACGGGTCCTTGTAGAAGCCCATCTCGTATCCCAAGGTCTCGGCATAGAGCGCCCAGCCTTCGATATAGGCGTTCGTTCCGCCATAGCGCATGAAGGCGGGCAGCGCCTCATTCTCCTGCGCGAGGCTGACCTGGAAGTGGTGCCCGGGTGCGCCCTCGTGGAGGTAGAGTGTGACATTGCCCGGCGTCAGGCGGCTCGGCAGGTCATAGGCGTTGAAGTAGAAGATCCCCGGCCGCGAGCCATCGGGCGAGCCTTGCTGGTACGAGCCGCCGGCCTCGAACTTTTCGGTCGAGGGATCATAGGGGCGGATTTCCAGCGGCGACTTGGGCAGTTTCGCAAACAGCGCGCCGATCTTCGCATCGACCGCCTTGCCGATGTCGTAGTAGGTCTGCGTCAGCCCCTCGCGGCTTTTGGGCTGGAACTTGGGATCGGTGCGGACATAGTCGAAGAACTGGGTGAGCGTGCCCTTGAACTTCACTTCCTTCTGGAGCTTCTGAAGCTCGGTCTTGATCCGCGCGACTTCGGACAGGCCCAACTGGTGGATAGTCTCGGGATCGAGCG
>NZ_JAMNXL010000010.1 GCF_023653175.1 Erythrobacter sp.
GAGGGGGCGCGCGGTCATGCGGGCTCGCCATAGCGGCACAACAGCGTCTCGACCATGACGGGAGAGCCCGCTTCGGCGCACCACCGGGCGAGCGCCTCGGCCTGACCGCCGGCGATCTCGGCGGCGATCACGATGCGGTCCGGGCGGTGGGCGAGGAGGTTGTAGACATGGCAGGTCGCGCCCGAGCCATAGGCGTCTTCCAGCGTGGTGACGCTCTGCATCGCATGGCCGAGCATGGCCGGCGTGCGGGTGATCGACTGGACGGTGGTGACCGCGCCCTGTGCAGCGAACTCCTCGGCGATGCGCAGTGCCTCATAGGCATGCTCGCCATCGCCGAGCACCAGCACCCGCTCGCCGGGGGCGGCGGTGGCGGGAGCGCGAGTGGCAGATTCGGGAGCGAGGAGGCCAGTGCGGCTGCGCATGCCGGTCGCAGGCGCGGTGCCATGGCGATTGGCGGTGGGGGCGAGGCTCGTGGCGGCCTGCGCGGCGCCGGGCGTCCAGTCGAGCGTGCCCGCGATCAGCGAATGCGCGCTCGTGGGGCGCGGCATGCGGGAGAGGAAGGCCTGCGCACTCCAGTCGGTGAGGCTGGCGCAGGCGATCCGCTCGATCTGCGGCAGGGCCGCGACCAGCGCCTCGGCGGCTTCCACGAAGGTGCTGCCGGTGCTGCACTCGTCGTCGATGATGACGAGGCTGCGGGCCTGCGGGAGCACTTCCTCGACCGCGCCCGCTACCTGCACCATGTGGCTGGCGGCGTGGCTGTGGCCTTCCTCGAAGCGGCACAGCACGCGCGCGCCCGGGGCAGTCTGGCGGCTCGACTGGACATAGGCGCTGGCAAGGACCGGGTGACGACCGCGCCACGCGGCCCACACGGCCTGCGCAAGACCCGTCGCGGTTTCGGCCATGCCGCAGAACAGCACCGGAGCGGGGAGGTCAGTAGGTATCTGGGCAGCGAGCGCATCGGCGGCGGCCCGCAAGGCTTCCGGCGGCGTCGGCAGGTGGCGGCCGAGCACCCGCGAGACGATCAGGAACCCGCGCTTCGGGTTCGCCCGTGCGGCGAAATCGCAGAGCGCGTTCACACGCTCCGGCGCGACCCAGGACAGTGTCAATGTCCCGGTCGGCAATGCGACCGCAAGTTCATGCTGCGGCGTCGCCGACGCCGGCGCGGGCTCAGGCATGGACGAGGATGCTGACCACCGCACTGCGCGCCCGGGTCACGACATTGCGGCGCAGATTGTCGGTCGAGATCGCGAGCGGTGGCAGGTCCGCGCCTGCAGCGGCGGCGATCTCGGCGACGAGGCTCGCGCGGATGCCGAAATTGACGTTCTCCGAGATCGACCCGCGGCTGCGCATATTGTCATGCGCGAGGCTCGCCGAGGTCACGCCCACGAGGTTGCCGAACTCGTCGATGATCGCGCCGCCCGAGGAGCCCGAGCCGATCGGCGCCGAAAACTGGAAGCGCGACACGTCGCCCCCGCTCCCTGTCAGCCCCGAGACATTGCCGGTGGTGACCTTGAGGTCGGCGCCCAGCACGTCGATCAGCGGGAAGCCGGCTGCCATGATGTCCTCGCCGAGGAACAGCGGCGAGCCGATCCGCAAGGGCAGCGGCTCGCCGTGGGTCGTGCAGCGCAGCAGCGCCAGGTCATGCACATGATCGACCGCCAGCGTCACCGCGAGATCGCGCGCGCGGCCCACTTCGAGCTTCTGCCCGTCCTCGACCACATGGGCGTTGGTGATGATCAGATCGCGCCCGATCAGCACCCCGCTGCCCGAGCCGAGCATCTGGCCGGGCATCGGCTTGGGCCGCGCCTGCCCCTCGGAAAAGCCGCGCCCGTCGGGATGCGGGATCGGCCCGCTCCCGCCGGGATAGGGAGTTCCGGGCAGCGGCACGCCGGGGGCATTGCGGTAGGGCACCTCGACCCCGCTCATGTTGCGGGCGCGCACATAGGCGTCGATCCCGAAGGTGAAGCCCTCGTTCGAGAGCTTCATCCGGCGCTCGCCATTCTTGGTATAGACCTCGGCGAGGATCACCGCGGCGAGCTGTTCGGTCGGCTGCGGCATCTGCCAGGTGGTGCCGTCGACCTCGAAGGTGAGCGGGTAGGCGTGATTGGTGAAGCCGCCGTGGCGGTCATCCATGACATAGGCGACGATCTCGAAATCGCCCTGAAGCTCGGCCATGCCCTGCATGAACCACTGCGCCTGATCGATCCGGTCGAAGGCGAGCACCCGCCCGCGCTGGCTCTCGTCGCGCCCGATGGCGGCGATGGCGATGCGCGCCGCCTCGCCCCCACGCATGTGGATGCGGCAATCGGCCTTGGGGCTGATCTTGACGCGCTGTCCGGGCTGGGCGGGCTGCATCGCCTTGTCGCCTTAGCCGATATTCACGCCCATCGCGCCCGCGAGGCCCGCAAGACCGCTGCGCCAGCCTTCGCCGATCGCCTTGACCTTGATCTCGCCCGCGGGGCTCCGATAGAGCTCGACGAAGACCATCGCGACATTCATCGAGGCGTCTTCGGAGAGGTCATAGCGCGCCAGCTCCTTGCCGTCGGCCTGGTTGACCACGCGCGCAAAGGCGTTCGAGACCGAGCCGAAATTCTGGCCGTTGATCTCGCCCTCGTGGATGGTGACCGCGATCACGACCTTCTTGGCCTGCGGCGTGAGCTTGGCGAAATCGATCAGGATCGTCTCGTCATCGCCCGCGCCCTCGCCGGTGCGGTTGTCGCCGCTGTAGACCACCGCGCCATCGGGCGAGGTCTTGTTGTTGTAGAACACGAAATTGGCGTCGGAGAGAACCTTGTCGTCCTCGCCGATCACGAAGGCCGAGGCGTCGAGATCGAAGGCCGCGCCGTCCGTCTTGCGCACGTCCCAGCCGAGGCCGACAATCACTGCGTTGAGGCCCGGGGCCTCCTTCGAGAGCGAGACATTGCCACCCTTGCTGAGCGAAACCGCCATTATCCGTGTTCCCTTCAGTGGAAGCGCGCGGCCGACGACATTGCCCCCGACCGCGCACCTTGCCCGTTAGCCGATGTTGACGCCGTAGTGCGCGGCGAGCGGGCCGAGGCCGCCCTTGAAGCCCTGGCCGACGGCGCGGAACTTCCATTCGGCCCCGTGGCGATAGACTTCGCCGAGGATCATCGCGGTTTCGACCGAGGCGTCTTCCGACAGGTCGTAACGCACGACTTCGTTGTTGTTGTTGGCATCGACGAGGCGGATGAAGGCGTTCGAGACCTGACCGAAGGTCTGGCCCTTGCTGTCGCCGTCATGGATGGTCACCACCACCGCGACCTTGTCGACATCGGCGGGCAGCTTCGAGAGGGTGATCTCGATCTGCTCGTCATCGCCGTCGCCCTCGCCGGTGCGGTTGTCGCCCTGGTGGATAACCGCGCCGCCGGCGACGTTCTTGTTGTTGTAGAAGCAGAAGTCCATGTCGCTGCGGACCTTGCCGCCCGCGTTGCAGATGAAGGCCGAGGCGTCGAGGTCGAAATCCTGACCATCGGTCGCGCGCACGTCCCAGCCGAGGCCGACCATGATGCGGTCGAGACCCGGTGCTTCCTTCGACAGGCTGACATTGCCACCCTTCGACAGCGAAATAGCCATGTGACGTCTTCCTTTCCCTATGCTGGCGGCAACCGGGACCGCCCCGGCTGCTAACGCCCGATCAAACTTGCGCGCCCTGTCAGGCGGCGGCTTCTTCGCCTTCCGGCCCCTCACCGTCGGGGTTAGCCTTGTTCCAGGCCACCGAAGACCAGAAGGCGAGCCCGATCAGCACCGCGCCGATCAGGCCGGTGATGACTTCGGAGATGTGCATGAAAGTGTTGAGGTACATGATCACCGCCAGCGCGAGGATCGCATAGAATGCCCCGTGCTCGAGGTAGCGGTATTCGCTCATAGTGCCCTGGCGGACCAGGAAGATCGTCATCGAGCGCACGAACATCGCGCCAATGCCGAGGCCGATGGCGATGATGATGAGGTTGTTGGTGAGCGCAAAGGCGCCGATCACGCCGTCGAAGCTGAAGCTCGCATCGAGCACTTCGAGGTACAGGAACGCGCCGAAGCCCGCCTTGGCGACGTCACCGGTGGAGGGCGTGGGCGGTTCGAGCACGTGGTTGACCACCTCGACTGCGAGATAGGTCAGCAGGCCGGCGATGGCGGCGGTGACGAAGGTCAGCGCCTCCTCGCCCGGCAGCACGGTCGAGACCCCCCAGGTCGCGGCCAGCACCAGCCCGATCGACACCGCCTCGATATTCGCCACCTTGGCGAGCGGGCGTTCGATGGCGGCGATCCAGTCGACCTCCTTGTCAGCGTCGAAGAAGTAGTTGAGGCCGACCATCCCGAGGAAGGCGCCGCCAAAGCCCATCAGGCCTACGTGCGCGCCCTCGACAATCCGCTGATATTCGGACGGCGAGTTCAATGCGAGGTTGATCGCCTCCACCGGGCCGAGCGAAGCGGCGACCATCACGATCACCAGCGGGAAGACGATCCGCATCCCGAACACCGCGATCGCGATACCCCAGGTCAGGAAGCGCTGCTGCCAGACCGGCGACATGTCCTTCAGCACCGAGGCATTGACCGCGGCATTATCGAACGACAGCGAGACTTCCAGCACCGCGAGCACGGCGCAGATCCACACCATTGAAAGCACGCCGTCGATCGTGCCGGTCAGCGCCCAGCCGTAATATCCGCCAAGCGCCAGGCCGGCGGCGGTGAATAGCAGCGAGCCGCCAAAATGTTTGAACATCGAATATGATCCCCTTGGCCGCGTGATACGGCGGTCTTGTTGCTTAGTCCTTACTGCCGCGCTGCCATTGCAGATAGACGCCAATGTCTTCGGCGAAGGGCTTCTGGCTCTGGTAGAAGCGCATCAGGCGGCTCATCTTGAGCTCCCCGCCGACATTGTCGATCAGCGCGATGCCGCACAGGCGCTCGCGGCTGTTCACCTCGTCCATGCGGATCTCGATCTCGGGCTGGCCCGGGATGTTGAGGCGGACGACGCCATCGGTCTCGGCCCAGTTGGGCGCACCTTCATAGATCAGGGCGAAGACCCCGATGCGGCGGATGTAATCGAAATACTGGCCGTTGACGCGGATTGTCTCTCCGGCCGCGATGGCGCCGGTGCGGTCGTCGCCCGACAGTTCGATGAAGGGCGGCTGGTTGTAGGCGCCGAAGCTGCGCCCGAGGGCCTGGATGCAGCCAGCGCCCATGCCGTCGGCGAGTTCGAAGATCACGCCGAGATCAAGGTCAAGCTGCTGGGAGCCGCCGAAGAAGCCCTTCTTCTGGGTGCGTGCCGTCCAGTTGAGGTTGAGCACGATCTCGCCGAAGGAATTGCCCTGCTTCTTGAGGCTGACCGAGGAATTGCCCTTGTCGAGGCTGATCTTCTTCAGGCTGATCGGCGCAGACGGCGGAGGAGGCGGCGGCGGCGGCGGGGGCGGCGGGGGTGCCGGGGGCGGAGGGGGCGGCGGCGGAGCGGGCGCAGGAGCAGGTTCGTCCACCTCGCCCCCGAAATGCCCGATCAGCGCGGCGAGCCCGCCGGCAAACCCGGCAGCAATCGTGCCGATCTTCCAGCCCGAGGAATGGCGATAGACCTCCGCCAGCATCACCGCCTTTTCGTTGGTGAGCGCGGCCGCGGCATCGAAGCTCGCCTTGCCGCCGTCGAGAATCACCATCAGCGGGCGGCTTTCGCCCACGGCGCGGCTGTCATGGGTAGCGGTGAAGACGATGCGGTCGATATTGCCGGGAAGCCGGTCCAGATCGAGCGTGAAGGTCGCAGTGTTGCCCGCCGCCGCCATCCGCACCTCGCCATTCGGGGTGGCAGGGTTGGAGAACAGCACGACATAGCGGTCATCGCCGATCTTCTGCCCGGGCTCGAGCCCGAAAGCGGCAATGTCGATCCCGTCCAGACCGAATTCGACCTTCACCTCGCATTGCGGCCCGACCCCGAGGTCGGACAGCGAGCGCTTTTCCCCACGTTGCAGCTGCATGCGAATATGCTCCCGGTCTTGAATGGCCCGCCGCGCCCCTCGCGCGACCGGGCCCGGAGGTGTTCAGGTCAAAGAATGGCGCGTGCGGGCGCGGTGAGATCGTGGACGGTGCGCCCCTCGGTGCGTGTCCCGATCGCCTTGAAGTCCCACTGGCCGCCGGCGCGCGACAGGCGGGCGAGGATCAGCCCGGTGTGCGGGCCCGTATCCGAGATGTCGAAGCGCGCCAGCTCGCGCCCGCTCTTCTTGTCGACCACCCGGCCGAAGGCATTGGCGACCTTGTCGAAGGTCTGCCCCCGAAAGGAGTTCACGGTGAGCACGATGTGTTCGACCCGCACATCGAGCCGGTCCAGCTCGATGGCGATGCTCTCGTCGTCGCCGTCACCCTCGCCGGTGAGGTTGTCGCCGCTGTGGCGAATCGTGCCGGCAGCATTGCTGAGCTTGCCGAACCACACCTGCTCGAGCACGGTCTTGTCAGCGTCGAAGGTGATGCACGAGGCGTCGAGGTCGATATCGCCGCTGCCGCCCAGCAACCCGCCGAAAAAGCCCTTCTTGGCAACGTCCCAGCCCACGCCGAGGCTGATCTGGGACAACCCGTGCGGGGCCTCCTTGGCGAGGCTGACCGACTGGCTCTTCTGGAGCGATATTCCCACTGATCCCCCGCGACGCTGCGCCTGTCTCGTTCTGAGACAGGATATCCCCGATGGCCGGAAGGGTGTCAACCCTGCACCCGAAGGGGTTGCAGAGGGCTTAGTGTTGTTATCGTTACGTTTTTGTTAAGGCTGGCGCGGCGGAAATCGGGTTATCCGACACTCTTCACGCGGCGACCTGCATGGTTCTCGATCACCGCAATCGCGTCGCGCATCGCGCAGGTCTTGCCGATCTGGGTGTCGCTGCCCCACACCGATCCCTTGTAGAGGTAGATCCAGCCATTGCTTTCAGAGACATAGTAGAGATTCTCGCCTCCGCCTTCGACGATTACCCGCTTCTTCGCCATGCGCCTCGTCCCCCCGGTGGCAGATCAGAGCCCGAAGCTGCCCTTCAGCCCGTCGATCACATATTGCGCGGCGAGCGCCGCCAGCAGCACGCCGAGCAGGCGGGTGATGACCGCCTCGACCTTGTCGCCCAGCAGCCGGATCAGCGGCCCGGCCGCCACCAGCGCGGCCGCGGTAATGACCAGCACCGCCGCCAGCGCGCCGAGGATCTGGCCTTGCTCTGCCCAGTCCCCATCCGCCTCGTTCATCAGCAGCATCACCGCCGCGATCGCGCCCGGCCCGGCGAGCATCGGCATCGCCATCGGGAAGACCGAGACGTCCTCGATCTCGGGGGTTGCCGCGATCTTCTCGGCGCGTTCCTCGCGGCGCTGGGTGCGCTTTTCGAAGACCATGTCGAAGGCGATGAAGAACAGCATCAGCCCGCCCGCGATGCGGAAGGAATTGAGCTCGATATGCAGCGCGCCGAGCAGCTCCTGCCCGAACAATGCGAAGATAAGCAGGATGATGCTGGCGATCCCGGTCGCGCGCAGGGCCATGCTGCGCGCCTGTTCGCGGGTCGCGCCCTTGGTCAGCCCGGCATAGATCGGCGCGCACCCGGGCGGGTCGATCACCACGAACAGGGTGACGAAGGCGGAAAGGAAGGTCTCGGTCAGCATGGTGCCGTTGGTTCGGGGGGCTTCGGCCGCCCCCTCACATCAATTGCTGCCGGGCACAAGGCTTTGTTCGATGCCCGTCAGCCAGCGGCCCTGATAGAAATATTCGGCGAGGATATAGCGCGTGCCGTCCGCCCGGTGCTCCCAGCGCCAGCGCAGCGTGGTGTCGCGCGACAGGTGCGCCTCGGTCTTGCCGTCCTCGCCGAGCGAGATGGGGGGCGGCGGCGGAACCGGGGTGCCGGGGCGCGGGCAGGTGGCGACAAGGCCCTGAATCGCGTCGATCTCGGTCACGACGATGTCGCCCGGCTGCACATCCACCTTGGGCGGCGGCGGGGGCTGCGGCACGTCGGGCCCGCCGACATCGAAGACGTAGAGGTAGCGCCCGTCAGGCTGGCGCTCCCACACGGTGACGAAGTTGCCGACCGTGCCATCGGGTTCGCGCAAGCGGCCCTGGCTGACCGCGACCGCACCGTCGCAGCTCATGACGACCGTGCGCGCCTTCCACGTGACAGCTTGCGGCGGATTGCTCTGGGTCGCCAGCCACGGGGCGATGGGGAAGGCACCCTTGCTGCCGTGGAGCAGCGCGCCGGGGGCGGCGTACATGCCGAAGGCCGTCCACTGGCCCAGTTCCTGCGCATCGCGGGCAAAGGCGATCTCGGCGGCAACGATGGTGCTCGGCTGCGCGGCGCCCGGAGCGGTCGCGAGCGCGCGGTCGATGATCGCCAGCTGGCGCTTGTTCGGCTTGGGTGGCCCGCCGCTCCCCGTACAGGCGGCCAGCATCAGCGGGAGCGCGGCGGCAAGGAGCAGAGCGGTGCGCATCACAGGCCCTCGGGCGGAGGGAGCCCCGCGTGGCGGTGCGCGGCGACCAGCGTGTTCCTGAGCAGCACCGCGATCGTCATCGGCCCGACCCCGCCGGGCACCGGGGTGATCGCGCCCGCGACCGCGGCGGCCTCGGCGAAGGCGACATCGCCCACCAGCCGCCCCTTCGGCTTGTCGTCGGTGGGGGCCAAGCGGTTGATGCCGACGTCGATTACGCAAGCCCCCGGCTTGATCCAGTCCCCGCGCACCATCTCGGGGCGGCCCACGGCGGCAACGACGATGTCGGCGCGGCGCACCACTTGCGCCAGATCGCGCGTGCGGCTGTGTGCGAGGGTCACGGTCGCGTTGGCGTCTGTCAGCAGCTGCGCCATCGGCTTGCCGACGATGTTCGAGCGGCCGATCACCACCGCCTCGAGCCCGCTCAGATCGCCGAGGTGATCCTGCAGCAGCATCAGGCAGCCCAGGGGCGTGCAGGGGACAAAGCCCTCCTGCCCCACCGCGAGGCGGCCGGCGTTGATCACGTGGAACCCGTCGACGTCCTTGTCCGGGTCGATAGCGGCGATCACCGCCTGTTCGTCGAGGCCTTGGGGGAGCGGCAGCTGGACGAGGATCCCGTCAACCTCGCCGTCGCGGTTCAGCCGCTCGACCAGCGTCAGCAGTTCGGCCGCTGAGGTGGTGGCGGGCAGGCGGTGCTCGAAGCTCGCGATCCCCGCTTCCTCGCAAGCGCGGCCCTTGGCGCCGACATAGACCTGACTGGCCGCATCATCGCCGACCAGCACCACCGCGAGGCCCGGACGGCGCGCGGCCGTATGGACGAAATCCGCCGCCGCCGCGCCGATGCGGGCGCGCAGGCGTTCGGCGAAGGCCTTGCCGTCGATCCGCGCCGCCATGGTCTCGAGGGGATCTGGCATCAGTAGGCGAGGCCCTGCACGACCCGCGAGAGCGCCGCCAGCAGGATCATGAACACCATCGGCGAGAAGTCGATCGCGCCGGTATCGGGCATGATACGCCGGATCGGGCGCAGCACCGGCTCGAACAGGCGCGAGAGCGCATCGTGCACCGCGAAGACGAACTGGTTGCTGGGGCTCACCACGTTGAAGGCGAAGAGCAAGCCGATGATGAACCAGATGATCAGCAGCATGTTGGCGGTGCTGATCACCATGCCGAGAATATCAACCAATGCCTGAGTCATTGCGATCCGTTCCGTAGCAGGGGTGCCGCGCAGCATCTGGCTAGCCGCAGCGCCCAATCAAGTCCCTTGGTAGGCGTATTAGCCTGTTAATACGCCTCGCGCCAGCCCCGGTTCCCCGGGGATCACGCGCGCACCAGCGTGCCCGCGCCGCGGGCGGTGAAGAATTCGAGCAGCATCGCGTGGCCCACCCGGCCATCGAGCACCACCGCCGCCTCGCAGCCCGCCTGCACCGCGGCAACGCAGGTTTCGAGCTTGGGCACCATCCCGCCGCGGATCACGCCGTCCTCGCGCAGCTTGGCGATGTCGGCGGGGGTGAGATCGGTGAGCAGCGCCCCGTCCGCGCCGAGCACGCCCGGCACGTCGGTCAGCAGGAACAACCGCGCCGCGCCCAGCGCCGCGGCGATGGCGCCCGCCATGGTGTCGGCGTTGATATTGTAGGTCGCCCCGTCGCTGCCCGGCGCGATGGGGGCGATCACCGGGATCATGCCTGCGCCCACCATCGTGTCGATGACGCTCGTGTCGACCGCAGCCGGTTCGCCGACAAAGCCGAGGTCGACCACCTGCTCGATATTGCTGTCGGGGTCGCGGGTGGTGCGGCTGACCTTGCGCGCGGTCACCAGCCCGCCATCCTTGCCCGAGATGCCGATCGCCTTGCCCCCGGCGGCCGCGATCCAGCCCACCAGTTCCTTGTTGATCGCGCCCGAGAGCACCATCTCGGCGACCTTGGCGGTGGCCTCGTCGGTGACCCTGAGCCCGTCGACGAAGGTGCTCTCGACCCCCAGCCGCTTGAGCATCTGGCCGATCTGCGGGCCGCCGCCGTGGACCACCACCGGGTTGATGCCGACCGCCTTCAGCAGCACGATATCCTCGGCAAAGTCGCGCGCGGCTTCGGGATCGCCCATCGCATGGCCGCCATACTTCACCACGAAGGTCCGCCCGGCGTAGCGCTGGAAATAGGGCAGCGCCTCGATCAGCACTTCGGCCTTGGACAGGTCGGGCGTTTCGGCCCGCGGATGGCTCGTCTTCTCGGTCACCGGCATCGTTCCCAGCGCGCATCTCGCGCATCTCGGGCCGCGCCCTAGCGGCCTTAGCGCGCGGGGCCAAGCGGCTTGGTGGGATCACGGGCCTGAGGGTTGTCCCGGATTGCCCACCCCGGCCATCTGGTGCTATTCTCTGCGGCCAGAGAGGTGATCATGGCCGACGAGGACAGCACACCACCCGCGCAGGACCCTTCGGGAGGCGGCCGCCGCCAGGCTGACCGCCGCGGCGCCGATATGCCCGTCGCCGATCCCGACCGCCGCGCCGCACCGCGCGAAGACGCCCACGACTGAGCCGCGCAAGACCGGCGGCCACGCCGGGTTGCAGGTGGGACATCGCCTCATGCCCCGCCTGCACAAGCTTCACGCGCCCTCACTTAACGCGGCGATAGGGCGGCAGCACGCCCTCACGTAGCGCAGCGTTAGGGCGACAAGCACGCCCTCACGTAGCGCAGCGTTAGGGCGAACAGTAGTACCCTTCAGGCCGCAGGCGTCTCCTCCAGCATCGCCGCGATCTGGTCGAGCAGGTCCAGCCGCTCCTTCTTCAGCGCCTCGAGCCGCTCGTCGCTCGCCGCTTCGGTCTCGCATTCGATGCGGTGGATCGCGCGGTTCACCTCGTGATGCCGCGCGGCGAGGCGGGCGAAGTGCGCGTTGCTCGCCTTGAGGCGGCGCAGCGCCTCGGCATCGCGCGGGAAGGCTTCGGCGAGTTCATGCGGCGTATGGGCTGACATCAGGTTCTCCCTCGTTGAATGCCCCTCCCTAGCGCGGGGCAACCCCTAGGCGTTTGACCGCGGTCAAATTCGCTGGAACCGCATCCATTTCCGGCTATTCTCTCCGGCGGGATATTTGCATGACACGACCGGAACCTCTCCTGCGCCGCGCGGGCGCGCTTGCGCTTGTGCCGCTCGCCGCCGCCGCCGCCTTCGCGCTGTGGCCCGGGGCGGGCGAGGCGCAGTCGGCGGCCGAGCCCCACGCGGCGCTCTTTCCCGTCTGCAAGGGCGCGGTGCGCGTCACCTGCGTGGTCGACGGCGACACCTTCTGGCTCTCCGGCACCAAGATCCGCATCGCCGACATCGACACCCCCGAGGTCTCGCAGCCGCGCTGCCCGCGGGAGCGCGCGCTCGGCCTCGCCGCCACCGAGCGCCTGCGCCAGCTCCTCAACGCCGGGCGCTTCGGCCTCGCCGTGCCCGCCGATGGCCGCACCCGTGACCGCTACGGCCGCGAGCTGCGCATCGTCACCCGCGGCGGCCAGAGCCTCGGCGCGGTGCTGGTCCGCGAGGGCCTCGCCGCGCGCTGGGGCGGGACGCGCAAGGCGTGGTGCGGCGCGTAAAGCGGACAAAGGTGACACCGTGTCGCTTTCCCGAAACGCCGAATAATTCACGTATTTCAGCAAGTTGCCGCACGTTCGCGCAGGCGGACGGACAGGGGGAACGGCCCTTGTTTCGCCGATCATGCGGCCTTGCGCCGCCAACAACACACATCCGAAAGAGCCGGGCCCGACAAGCCGCCCGCAGCATAGGCACGCAAGGCGCGAGTAGGAAAGCGCCCCGCGCGCGCGCTCAGGCCAGCCCCGCCGCCAGCCCGCCGAGGATGCGATCTGGATGACCGCGATGGCGTGGAGCCGGCTGCTGAACGGCTGTTTGCGCGTCTTGTGCCGGAACAGCGCGCGGCCCGCATAGGCTCCGGGTGTGCCCCCGATCATCGCCAGATTGAGCAGCGCGTTCTCCGATATCCGCCAGGCCCCCGTCTCCGCCCGCGCCTTGTCGAGGCCGAAAGCGGCGAAGGCGAGGAAGTTGATCGCGATCAGCGCGGTGGCGATGTTGGCCGGCGTGGCGAGGGCGAGGAGCGGGTGCATACGGCAAAGCCATATGGGACAAGGGGTTGCCGAAGGGTTTCGCTCCTCATTCCGTCATCCCGGCGGAAGCTGGGACCCAGGGCGGCAAGGGCTGCCCACGCCGCTTCAGGCCAGCCTCCGCTGGAGTGACGATAATGAGAAGCGGCGGCGTGCCCCCTCTCCCCCGTCCCGGGCTCGACCCGGGACCCCGCTGCTTCTGCGCTCGAACGGGAATGAAGCTGGGCCCCGGGTCAAGCCCGGGGTGGGGAATGGGGAAAGTACGTCCTGCACGCCCGCGGTCGGGATCGGGTCGCGCCGATCCCCCTTCCCGCCCGCCCCCGGCTTTCGCCGGGGCAGGTATCAGGGAGCGAGGAAGCGAAGCTGTCCGAAGGACACCTGCTGAGCCGAAGGCGAAGTTAGTTGCAGCGGGTTGGGCCTACGCCGACAGGCCGGGGTGGGTGAGCGCTAGGTTACAATCTTCCCCCCCGAATTTCATCCATGAGGTAATTCACTGCTCGGTTGTAGCGTTGAAACTGAGCATCGATCTCTTCGCGGGACAAATCACCATACTGGGAGACACTCCACGTTTCGATGTCCCTGATCCCTTCCCACCTACCACGGCGGAGAAGGATCACTCGTCCATCAGAGCCTTGGAAGTCCTGTAGCGACAGAATTCCGTCAGCAATAACCGAGCAGATCAGTCGGACTTGGTAGAACGAGAGAGGCACGGTAGCCCAGCCTAAAATATAATTAGGCACCAATCGGTCGTTCTCAATGGAAATGTAGGCTGGAGATATTGGAATCGCTCGAACGGAGCCGTCTGGGTTTCTTGCAAAAGGATAATGCCTGCCCCGGTCACCATAGTCTTCAACTATTTCAACTTGACGCTCAGTTAGATAGTTGTCTAAGGCAGGTAGAATTTCGTCGGCTGCAATTCGTAGATAACCTTGGTAGTCGGAGGCTTTCTCTACAGCTTCGTCGAAAGTCATTTGCCGATTAGCGAGTTTAACGCATAACTCGTGGATCGGTCGCAAAGACCTCTTCGGTGGCCGCTCAACCATCAGCTTAACCAATCGCAACGTGTCATCAAACCGCGGTCGATTTTGGCGACCCCAGTTGAAGACGCTAGGCGTCCGAAGCAGTCGATTAATCTTTGTCTCTACTGATTCCATTTGAGGTGCTGGAACTCCCTCCAGCGATCAAGGCAGGCTCAATCGCCATACCTGGTTTATCTTTCCCTCCCAAATTCCAAACTAGATCCCATGACGAGCCGGGCTTATGCGTAATTCTAGTTAGCTCTGTTGACGTCAGGCCCCCGTAGGTTTTCCAAACATCTTCAAAGATGCTCAATTCAAGCCCAGTAAATTCTTCAACGGCCTTAACCCGTTTTCTGCCTTCTAGGCTAAATTTTGTGAAAAACCCCGTGGATACTGCGGTATCGAAGTCAAAATACAGCTCCCGGAACACTGGACCAAAGTTCCAAGCCTCAACACGCGCCGGAGTTAACACGATTCTAAATTCTTGGATCGCTTTTTCATAAGCGATGAAGGGAAGCTTGTTTATCCAAACCTTTTTTGCGTCAAGGGAGCGGAAACCACCCCTGTCGATAAACCAATTCGCAATCGCGCGGATGTCCCGGCCTTTTTGCTCGAATGGATAAAATCTCGCCGTAAAGCTACGGCCCGAAAGCGCGCGCTCCGGAATGTCAGACGTGTCGATTTCGTCGTCGGCCATCGCTGCCAACGCAAGCAAATCTCGTCGGACCTGTTCTTTATCTTCCATTGGCGGCATCTTCGTATGAGCGTCGCTCGGAGCGCGTCGCCTTCCGAGCACTGATGATGCGGCCGCTACGGACTAACCGGCCCCCACCGTCGAAGATGGGCTCTGTGTGGACCACTACAATGAGTTGATTGGCTATCATTCCATAGGTCCGCCATCGGACCTCTGTTTCATAAGGATCTGTCTCAGATTGGGCTAGCGGGTCCGAAAAAGCAAGAGTCGCCGTTTCGAAGGATAGCTTGTGCTTCCTAAGGTTGGCTTCCGCCTTGATCGGATCCCACTGCCACATGCAGAATTAGCGTTAGAAACTACTCCGCAGCCTCAGCCCCAAACAGCCCAATCTCAGGCAGCTCCACGCCATCCTCATTAACCGCCTTGGCCTTCTGCCGCTTGTCAAACGACGACCACACGGTGTTCCAATCACCGCGCGTCGCGCCCTTCGAATATTCGGTCGCGCGGGTTTCGAAGAAGTTGGCGTGCTCCACACCGTTCAGCAGCGGCGCGAGCCACGGCAGGGGGTGTTCCTCGATCATGTAGATTTCCTGGAGGCCCAGCTGCTTCAGGCGCCAGTCGGCGATGTAGCGGATGTAGCGCTTGATCTCCTTGGCGCTCATGCCGTCGACCGGGCCCATTTCGAAGGCGAGGTCGATGAAGGCGTCCTCAAGGCGGACGGTCTTCTGGCAGATGTCGATCAGGTCTTCCTTCACCGCCTTGGTGAGGCACTGGCGTTCCTCGCAGAAGGTGTGGAAGAGCTTGATGATGCCTTCGCAGTGCAGGCTCTCGTCGCGGACCGACCAGCTGACGATCTGGCCCATGCCCTTCATCTTGTTGTGGCGCGGGAAGTTCATCAGCATCGCGAAGCTGGCGAAGAGCTGGAGCCCCTCGGTGAAGCCGCCGAACACGGCGAGCGTGCGGGCGATGTCTTCATCGCTGTCGACGTTGAAGGTCTGCAGGAAATCGTGCTTGTCCTTCATTTCCTCGTATTCGAGGAAGGCGGAGTATTCCGCCTCGGGCATGCCGATGGTGTCGAGCAGGTGCGAGTACGCCGCGATGTGCACCGTCTCCATGTTGGAGAAGGCGGCGAGCATCATCTTGATCTCGGTCGGCTTGAACACGCGGCCGTAATTTTCGTGGTAGCAGTTCTGCACCTCGACATCGGCCTGGGTGAAGAAGCGGAAGATCTGGGTGAGCAGGTTGCGCTCGTTCTCGGAGATCTTCTGCGCCCAGTCGCGGCAATCCTCGCCCAGCGGCACTTCCTCGGGCATCCAGTGGATCTGCTGCTGGCGCTTCCAGAAGTCGTAGGCCCAGGGATACTGGAAGGGCTTGTAGGTGTTGCGGGCTTCGAGCAGCGACATGGGCGGACACTCCGATTGGAAAGACGATATTAGCAGATACGGGCGCGCGGGGCGCTCGGATTCAAACGGTCAGGGCCAGTAGGCGACGAGGATGATCAGGCAGAGCGGCGCGAGCATCGTGACCATCGCGATGTGGATCATCGCGGCGTTGAAGGCGTGGCCGGGCGTGTCGCGCTTGAGTTCGCGCACCGCGCTGATCCCGAACCACAGGCTGACGGCAAGGCCGAGCAGCGCGGCGATGATGGGCATGTTCATCTCAGTCTCTCCCCCTGACCCGGTGCCCGGACGGCCCTTACTGGCAGCTCAGGCATTCCTCGTAATCGGTCTCGGCGCTGAGTTCGATCTTGGCGAGGGCGGAGGTGTTGTCGGCCTCGACCCCGCCGGCGAAACCGGCGCGCTGCACGGACTTGGAGCGCAGGTAATAGAGCGACTTGATGCCCTTCTCCCACGCCTGGTAGTGCAGCATCATCAGATCCCACTTGTCGACATCGGCCGGGATGAACAGGTTCAGCGACTGGGCCTGATCGATATAGGGCGTGCGGTCGGCAGCGAATTCGAGCAGCCAGCGCTGGTCGATCTCGAAGCTGGTCTTGTAGACCGCCTTTTCCTCCGGCGTCAGGAAGTCGAGGTGCTGCACCGACCCGCCGCGTTCGAGGATCGAGTTCCAGACATTGGTCGAGTTCTTGGCCTTCTTCTCGAGCAGCTTTTCGAGGTACGGATTGCGCACGATGAAGCTGCCCGAGAGGGTCTTGTGGGTGTAGATGTTGGCCGGGATCGGCTCGATGCACGCCGAGGTGCCGCCGCATATGATCGAGATCGACGCGGTCGGCGCGATCGCCATCTTGCAGCTGAAGCGCTCCATCGCGCCCATGTCGGCCGCATCGGGGCAGGGCCCACGCTCCTGCGCGAGCAGCATCGAGGCTTCGGAGGCCCTGGCGTGGATGTGCTTGAACATCGTCAGGTTCAGCGCCTTGGCCATCGCGCTTTCAAAGGCGACGCCCTTTTGCTGCAAGTACGAGTGGAAGCCCATCACCCCGAGGCCGACTGAACGTTCGCGGCTGGCGGAGTACTTGGCGCGGGCCATCTCGTCCGGCGCGCGGTCGATATAGTCCTGCAGCACGTTGTCGAGGAAGCGCATCACGTCCTCGATGAAGAGCTTGTCGCCCTTCCACTCTTCCCAGGTCTCGAGGTTCAATGACGACAGGCAGCACACCGCGGTGCGGTCATTGCCGAGGTGGTCGATGCCGGTGGGGAGGGTGATTTCCGAGCACAGGTTCGAGGTCGAGACCTTGAGGCCCAGATCGCGGTGATGCTTGGGCATCATGCGGTTCACGGTGTCGTTGAAGACGATGTAGGGCTCGCCCGTCGCCAGCCGGGTCTCGACCAGCTTCTGGAACAGCGAGCGCGCGTCGACCTTGCCGCGCACGCTCCCGTCACGCGGGGACTTCAATTCGAACTCGGCCCCTTCGCGCACCGCGTTCATGAACTCGTCGGTGACGAGCACGCCGTGGTGGAGGTTCAGCGCCTTGCGGTTGAAGTCACCGCTCGGCTTGCGGATCTCGAGGAACTCCTCGATTTCCGGGTGGCTGATGTCGAGATAGCAGGCCGCCGACCCGCGCCGCAGCGAGCCCTGCGAAATCGCCAGCGTGAGGCTGTCCATCACCCGCACGAAGGGAATGATGCCCGAGGTCTTGCCATTGAGGCCGACCGGCTCGCCGATGCCGCGGACATTGCCCCAATAGGTGCCGATCCCGCCGCCCTTCGACGCGAGCCAGACGTTCTCGTTCCAGGTGCCGACGATCCCTTCGAGGCTGTCCTCGACCGAATTGAGGTAGCACGAGATCGGCAGGCCGCGATTGGTGCCGCCGTTCGAGAGCACGGGGGTGGCGGGCATGAACCACAGGTTCGAGATATAGCCATAGAGCCGCTGGGCGTGATCCTGATCGTCGGCATAGGCATCCGCGACGCGGGCGAAGAGATCCTGATAGGTCTCGCCGGGCAGCAGATAGCGGTCGGTCAGGGTGTCCTTGCCGAATTCGGTGAGGCGCGCATCGCGCGAGGGATCGGTCACCACGGTGAAGCGGCGGTCGTTGACCTTCTTGCTGTCCGTCTTGCCCGCATCCTTCATGGCCGTGGCCATGGCGCCCGCCAGCGCCTCACCCGCCTTGGCGGCGATCAGGGCATCGGAGCCGGTATCGGTGGTTTTCATCGTCACGGCCTTTTCGTTTTCGGTGGGCTTTTCATCCCCCGCAGGCGCAGCGGCATTGGTGCCCGCATCCAGCTCATTGGTCACATCATCCGGCACGTTGTCGCTCGCCTTGAAATCCATCGTCAGCCCCACTTGTCCCCCGAATCGGGCCTATGACACAAGAGGCCATGTTCCGATTCTGTTCTATACCGGCGGGTCCACAGACTTGCCAACAGTCAGCGCCCGGTTGGGCGTGCTGGCAGGTCGGTCGATCCCGTTCTGAGCGCTTGGCGGACCCGTGTTCCTGAGCGACTCCTTTCCCGTTCACTCCGCTGGGGAGCGGCGGGGAAGTCACCATGGGTTGGGGGTCCGATTTGCGCCGAACCACTAGATGATGAATCACCTGCGGACTCCCGTCAATCGGCGATTAGGCACTTAGTTACCATTACGGGGGTGTTTCAGACCCGTGTCAAACCCGCGACGCATGGACCAAGCTTGAGTCGCGGACCCCGCAAGCCCCAAACTGAATCTGTGAAGAAAAATATGGTGATTGAATCATTCGAATCCAGCCGTGAATCTTTTGCACGGGCGGGAGTTCGATTGTTGCGCGGAAGGCGCGCGGAACGGGCGCCGGGAACCGGGGAGCGAACGTCCGCAATCGGATGGCGGCGGCCCAAGGCTTGTGTCCCGGGGCAGGCATCAGACCGTGGGGACCGTTCCACCATCGATGACGTATTCGCTGCCCGTGATGCTTGCCGCCCGGTCCGAGGCAAGGAAGGCGATCAGGCTGGCGACCTCGCCGGGCGAGGAGGGGCGGCCGAGCGGAATGCCGCCGAGCGCCTGCATGATCTGCTGCTTGCCAGCCGCGATCCCGCCGCCCGACGCTTCGCCAAGGCGGGTGGCGAGTGCAACAGCCGCCTCGGTCTCGATCCAGCCGGGCGAGACCCTTACGACCCTCACGCCCCGCGGCCCGACCTCTTTCGAGAGGCTCTTGCTGTAGGTCGACAGCGCCGCCTTGGCCGCGGCGTAGGCGGTCGTCGCCTCAGGCAGGGGCAGGCGGTTCTGGATCGAGGTGACATGGATGACCACGCCGCTCCCGCGCGCTATCATGTCCGGCACAAGTGCGCGGTCGAGCCGCACGGCCGGCATCAGGTTGAGCGCAAGCTCCTCGGCCCAATGATCGTCTCCCAGTGCCGCAAATCCGCCTGCGGGAGCCGAAGAGCCGCCGAGCATATGGACGATGATATCGACCGCCCCCAGCCGTTCGCGCGCAGCTGCGGCGAGCAGGCCTGCGCCTTCGGCGGTGGCGAGATCGGCGGCGACGAACATGTCCTCGGCCAGATCGTCCGGCCTGCTGCGGGCACTGGTGAGCACCGCGGCGCCCAGGTCCCGGAACAGCGCCACGGTTGCAGCGCCCGCACCGCGCGTGCCCGAGGTGATGAGGGCGCGCTTTCCCTCGAGCGAGATGAACGGGGTCATGGCGCGATCTCCAGCCGGGTGATGAGGCCCGCGCCCAACGTGAAGGCATAGCGCAGGTCGATCGGGCTGCCGGGGAAGTCGCCGGTAAGGCGCGCGGTGACGATGGTCTGACCGTCATGCTCGGCCATGGCGAAGGGCTCGGCGGTGTAGCTGTATTGCGTCGATGCTGCGGCCTTCCAACCGGCGATCTGGTCGCGGCCCGTGTAGGTGCGGCGCTCGTCGACGACGACGGCGTCTTCGGCGAACCGGCGGGAAAAGGCGGCGCTGTCGCCAGCCGCGTCCGCGCTGAAATAGGCGGCGATGGCGGGAGGTAGGGAGATCGTCATGGCATTGCTCCTGCTGGGCGCACTCGTGGTGCTGAAAGGTGCAATTTAGCGTTGGACATTAGCTGCGATAATCGTGATGAATCGCGATGAATAGTTTCGAAAGGCGGGATAATGGCTGATCTGGGCCTGACGCGATTGAACGCGGTCCTCGCAGTGGCGCGGCTCGGATCGTTCCGTGCGGCGGCAAGCACAATGGGCATGTCGCCCACGGCCCTTGGCAATGCGGTCGGCGCGCTCGAGAAACAGATCGGCGTCCGCCTCTTCAATCGCACCACCCGCAGTGTCGCCCTGACCGAGGCCGGGCGCGCGTTCATCGAGGAGGTCGGCCCTGCGCTGCGCATGATCGACGCGGCGATGGAAGGCGCCCGGGCGCATCAGGACACGCCTTCCGGCACGCTGCGGATCAACGCCTTCGCCAGCGCTGCGCGCGAGGTGCTTGCGCCGCTCATCCTCGAATATGTGCGGCGCTTCCCGCGGGTTCACATCGATCTGGTGACCGACGGCCGGATGATCGACATCGTCGCTGCCGGATTCGATTTCGGCATCCGCAGGATCGACTTCGTTCCGGCCGACATGATCGCGCTGCGGCTTGGCACGCCGCGCCGCCATGCCGTGGTGGCAACGCCGCGCTACCTGTCGGCCCACCCCGCCCCGCGTGTGCCCGCCGATCTGCTGCGGCACGCCTGCGTCCGCATCCGCCTGCCAAGCGGCGAGCTTTACCGCTGGCACTTCGAGAAAGACGGAGATGCCGAACAGGTCGCCGTGCACGGCCCGGTGACTGTCGACGAGGCCAGCCTCGCCCGGATCGCCGTGCTGAAGGATATCGGCATCGGCTATTTCATGGAACACGACATCGCCGAGGATCTGGCGGAGGGGCGGTTGGTGCGGGTTCTGGAAGAGTGGACTCCGGCGTTGCCGGACCTGTGCCTCTACTATTCCGACCGGCGCAATTCATCGGCCGCGTTCCGCGCCTTCGTGGAGCTGGCGCGGGAACTGTCCGTTACCGCGCACACCTGACTGGCATGGCGCCCGCTATTGCGGGTTCTGCGCCTCCGCAATTCCTTGCGCGGTCTTGTAGTCTGGCTTGCCGTTGTTGAGCCTGAGCGAGCGGTCGGTGAGGATGTAGAGCCGCGGGATCTTGTAGCCCGCCAGCCCCGCGCGGGCGTGGGCGTCGAGGGCGGCTTCTTCCACCTCGCCCTCGGGCTGCACCACGGCGACGATCTTGCGGCCGAAGCGCGGGTCGGGGAGGCTCACCACCCGCACGTCCTTCACCGCGGGGTGGCCCATCAGCACCGCCTCGACCTCTTCCGGAAAAACCTTCTCGCCGCCGGTGTTGATGCACATGTTGTCGCGGCCGATGAATTCGAGGGTGCCATCGGGGCTCCAGCGCGCACGGTCGCCGGTCATCAGCCAGCGCTGGCCGCCGATGACGGGGAAGGTCTGCGCGTTTTTCTCGTCCTCGCCGAGGTAGCCCAAGGGCAGCGGGCCGGTGCGCGCGACGATGCCGATACCGTCGGTGCCGGGGAGGATTTCATTGAAGTGCTCGTCGAACAGTTTCGTCTCGCGCCCCGGCAGCGGCTGGAACTTGCCGCCGCCTGACGATCCCGCCGCGGTGGTGACGACGATCCCGGTGCCCGAGCTTTCCGAGGAACCCAGCGCGTCGATGATCATCAGGGCCGGATGGTGAGCGATCAGCCGCGCCTTCAAGGCAGGCGAGAACACCGCGCCCGAGGAGGTGATGCTCCTGAGGCTCGCCAGCACCTCGGCCCCGTCACCCCGCGCGTCGAGCCGGTCGGCCAGCGGCAGGGCGAAGGCGTCGCCGACAATGAACGCGCCTCTTGCACCAAGGCGCGCGATTTCATCGAGGGCGAGATCGGCGTCGAACTTCGGCCCCGGCAGCAGCGCCAGCGTGCCGCCCTTCAAGAGGTGGATCACCGCAGTAAACTGCCCCGCGCCATGCATCAGCGGCGAGAGCAGCAGCAGCGGCGAGGTGCTCGCCGGGTGCTCGGGGCCGATCGCGGCGGCTTGCGCGACCTGCTCCTCGAGGCTGGCGACTACCAGCGGCGGGGTGCCCGGCGGGCGCTGCCACACCCCGATATTGAACGCGCCCCAGGCCTGATCCATCGGCCACATCACCGCCTTGGGCATGCCGGTCGTGCCGCCGGTCGCGGTGAGGAACAGCGCTTGCCCGTCATCATGGATGGTGAAGCCTGCGGGCAGCGGGGTCTGGCACAGCGCGTCCCAATCCCCGCTCCCGACATCGACCGTCAGCGTGCCGGCAGGCATCGCGTCGCGGGCGATGGCGGCAAAATCGCTCTCGGTGAACAGCGCCTTCAATCCGAAGCGGTTGAAGATGTCGGCGAGCTCGCGGGTCTTGTAGTGGTAGTTCACGTTGACCGGCACCAGCCCGGCCTTGATGCACCCGAAATAGGCCAGAATGTAGTCCGGCGTGTTGCGCAGCATCTGCCCGGCGATGTCTCCGGGGCCCAGGCCGCGCGCGCGCAATCCGGCGGCGATCCGGTCGGTGACGGCGTCGAGCTCGCCCCAGCTCACCACCCGGCTTCCGTGCACCAGAGCGCGCCGCTCGGACGGGATCGCTCCCGCCAGCGCCTTCAGCACAGTCCCGAAATTCGCCCCCGCAAATGCCATCCGCACGCGCCTCCTGTCTGTTTCGCTAGCCCCCGTGCGCTCCGGATTCCCCTACGTAAATAATGAGGAGATTCCGAAAAATTGCGGTATTCTCCCGAATCAGAAAACAAAGAGAGGAGCAAGGGCGCCAAATGGCTACCAATGTTGTCGAACTGCGCACGCCCCAGGGCCGCGAATCGCTCGATCTGCTGCTCGAACAGGTCACGATCACCTGCCCCGAGGACATTCACGACGCCGCTGTGAACCTCGCCCGGATCGCGCAGGAACGCGGCATGCAGATCGCGGTGTGCGACGACATTTCCTCCAAGGAACCGATGGTCGATGCCGAGGGCACGATCCTCAACGCCGACATCTTCCGCTGGCTCGATGACGGCGCGCGCTGGTGGGAGGACCACCGCCTCGCGCTGCACTCGCCCCTGCCGCGCGCCTGCCGCTACGAAAGCGAGCCCTTCTGGGTCAACCGCCACGGCTTCAACACCCGCTGGCGCAACCACTACCTCGCCGAAATCGACATGAACGATTTCGAGAAGCGCGCCTTGTGCAAGGCGGCGATCGTGGTGCCGGTGCACCTGCCGTTCGGGCAGATCAGCGCGTCGAGCTTCATCAGCATGGACCGCGACAAGGAAGACCTGTCGGCAGAATTCGCCGAATATGGCGCGCTCTTCGCGATGGTGACGCGGTGCTTCGTCGCCGGCTACGTCCAGGCCAACCGCACCAAGCGGCGCATCCCTTCGGACTGCGTGCTCTCCAAGCGCGAGGTCGAGTGCCTGCGCTGGGCAGCGATCGGCAAGACCGACAAGGAGATCAGCATGATCCTGAGCCGCTCGCACGCCACGATCCGCTACCACATCCACCGCGCGGGCGAGAAGCTCGACTCGGTGAACCGCGCGCAGACGATCTTCAAGGCGGGGCAATTGGGTTACCTCGGCGCGAGCGACTGACCTTCTTCTCCCCTCCCGCTTGCGGGAGGGGTCGGGGGTGGGCAAGTGATCCGTCGCGTAGGCCCACCCCGCTGCGACTAGGCCGCTGCGCGACCAAGTCTCGCTCCCCTCCCGCAGGCGGGAGGGGTGATCCTAGCCCAACCGCCGGAGCGGCTCCGAGCCATCCCAGTCCAGCCCGGCCGCCTTGATCATCCCGAACAGATCCGGCCCGTCCTTGGCCTGCTGGAGGATCTCCACCAGCGTCCCCGGGCCGCCACCTGCATCGACATAGATCACCTGGCTCGGCCCGAAGGTGCCCTCGATCACCACCTCGCACCCCTCGTCCTCGCAGACGCGGCGGGCCTCGGCGAGATCGTCGACCAGAATGCACACATGGTGCAGCCCGTTGCCGGTCGCGCCATACTTCCCGCGATAGATCGAGGGGTGATCGTCGCGCGGGCGGATCAGCTCGATCTGCAGGTCGCCCCAATAGGCGAGCGCGAGGTCGAACACCGCATCGGTCGGCTGCCCGCGATACTTCATGCCATCGAGATGGATGCCCTCGATCAGATAGAACGGCCCCACCCCCATCACCTGCGTCCAGTGCGCCACCGCCGCATCGAAATCCTCCGGCACGAAAGCCAGCTGCATGATGTCGCCGAGCGCGGCGATTTTCCCCGAAAGCGACATGATGTTCCTCTCCAATCCGATAGGGTGACCCCTCGGCCAAGCTGTGTGATATTCGCCCTGCGAGACACTGCACAAAGTGCGAGGACGAGAGGCGGGGCGTGCCCCGAGAGGACCGGACAAGCCAGATGAACGAGATCAAGGACATTGCCCGCGGCGACCGCTGCCCGGGCCTCAGCTACACCGACATGCTCAACGGCGACACCCGCCGCGCGCCCGATTACCTCTTCGAGGAATCGCATATCGAAATGGGGGACGATCCCCTGCCGGTCGCGCCCTATATCTCGGAGGAATTCGCGCGGGCAGAGCGGGAAAAGATGTGGCCCAATGTCTGGCTCTTCGCCGCGCGCGAGGACGAGATGCCCGACGCAGGGGACACGGTCGTCTTCGACATTGCCGGCAAGAGCTTCCTCCTGATCCGCCAGAAGGACGGCGGGGTGAAGGCCTTCTACAACGCCTGCCTCCACCGCGGCCGCAAGCTGCGCACCGAGAGCGGCGCGTCGGTGCAGCTGCGCTGCCCGTTCCACGGCTTCACCTGGCGCAATGACGGGAGCTTGAAGGAAATCCCCTGTTCGTGGGACTTCAAGCACCTCGAAGGCAAGGACATGGATCTGCCGCAGGCGCGCGTCGAGCTGTGGCAGGGCTTCGTCATGCTCACCGAGAACCACAGCTTGCCTGACTTCAAGACGTGGCTCGGCCCGGCGGCCTCGCATTACGAGCGCTACGATTTCGGCAACCGCTACACCGGCATGTGGGTGCAGAAGAAGATCCCGGCCAACTGGAAGGCGACGGCCGAGGCCTTCATGGAAGCCTGGCACTCGATCACCACCCACCCGCAATTGCTCGCCTTTCTGGGCGATGCGAACACGCGCTATGACCTGATCGGCGACCACTTCAACCGCGCGATCACGCCCTCGGGCGTGCTCAGCCCGCACGTGAAGGGCAAGAATTCGGACTACGTGCTCGAGAAGATGAACGAATTCTCGGGCGGGGCGGATGCTGCGACCAACCGCCGCTTCAACGCCTCGAGCGGCGAGGTCGAAGGCTACGACGCCGACGATCCGCTCGGCGCGCGCAAGATCCTCGCCGAGGCGGGGCGTCAGGGCTTTGCCGCGCAATACGGCTACGACTATTCGGACGCCTCGGACACCGAGATCCTCGACAACTTCACTTACAACATCTTCCCCAACTTCGCGCCGTGGATCGGCTTCCTGCCGACGCTGGTCTACCGCTGGCTGCCCGGCGACACCCCCGACTGGTGCATCATGGAGATCCGCCTGCTGTTCCCCACCCCCAAGGGCGAACCCCGCCCGCGCGCGGTGGCGATGACCTATATCCCCGACGACGAGCCCTTCGCCTGGGCCAACGACATCATGGGCCCGCAGCTCGCCAACGTGTTCGATCAGGACATGGCCAACCTCCCCTATGTGCAGGAGGGCATGAAGGCGATGAAGGACGGGCTGATGGAATTGGGGCACTATCAGGACAGCCGCGTGCGCCACTTCCAGACGACGCTGATGAAATATGTCAACGGGGAGCTGCCGGCGGTCAAGTAACCGGCATGGCAGGCTTCTCCTTCGACCTCTCGGCACGCACCGCGCTCGTCACCGGCGCGTCCTCGGGCCTCGGCACCCGCTTCGGGCGCATCCTTTCCGCCAGCGGCGCGCGGGTCGCGCTGGGCGCGCGGCGGGCGGATCGTCTGGCGGCGCTTGCCGGGGAGATCGGCCCCGCCGCCGCTGCGGTGCAGATGGACGTCGCGCGCGAGGCCGACATCATCGCCGGTTTCGACGCCGCCGAGGCCGCCTTCGGCTCGCCCGTCGACACGGTGATCGCCAATGCCGGGGTCGACGGCGCGGGAATGGCGACCACCATCTGCGAGGAGGAGATCGAACAGACCCTCGCGATCAACCTCAAGGGCGCGATCCTGACGGCCCGCGAAGGTGCGCGGCGGATGATGTCGCAGGGGGTGAGCAAGGGGAGGATCGTCCTGATCGCCTCGATCACCGCCTTCGAAGCCTCCCCTGGCCTCGTCGCCTATGCCGCGTCCAAGGCGGGCGTAGTGCAGGCGGGGCGGACGATGGCGCGCGAGTGGGCGCGGGCCGGGATCAACGTCAACACCGTCTCCCCCGGCTACATCCGCACCGCGATCAACGATGCGTGGTTCGACACCGAACCCGGCCAAAAGCAGATCGCCCGCTTCCCCAAGCGCCGACTGATGGGCGAGGAGGGCCTCGACGCAATGATCCTGTTCCTGTGCTCGGACGCCTCCGAGTTCGTGACCGGCACCGACTTCGTGCTCGACGACGGGCAGACGCTGTGACCAGACGGCTGATCTCGCTCGCCGCCGGGATCATGCCGGAAGCCACCCCTGCCCAGCTGATCGAATGCGCCGCAGCGTCCGATTTCGACTTCGGCGGGATGTGGATCGAGAAGGACAGCTGGACCCCCGCCACCACCCGCGCGATCTGTGAGCAGGCCCGCGATGCGGGCGTCGCGCTGCTCGATTGCGAGGTGGCGTGGATCATGCCGGGCGCGCCCGATCCGTGGCTGACCGAGCTGGTCCACATCACCGCCGAGCTGGGCGCGCGGAACCTCCTGTGCGTCTCCTCCGACCCCGACATGGCCGCCACCACCGCCAAGTTCCAGGCCTTGGTCGATGCGGCAGCGGGCACGGGTGTCAGGGTCAATCTCGAATTCGGCATCTTCACCGAAGTGAAGACCATCCACATGGCCCGCGCCGTGCTGGAGGCTGTCGAGGGCGAGGCCAAGGCGCTGCTGGTCGACACGCTCCATTGGGCACGCTCCGGCGGGACGGCGGAGGACTTGGCGGCGATCCCGCGCGAATGGCTCAGCTACTGCCAGCCCTGCGACGCGCCCGCCGACGGGCCCGACACCAGCAACTTCGACGCGATCATCGACGATGCGATCAACCGCCGCATGCCGCTCGGGCAGGGCGGCCTCCCTCTTGCCGCGATGGTCGATGCCCTGCCCGACCACCTGCCCATGGCAATCGAGGGACGCTCCGCCACGCTGCGCAACGCCTACCCCGACCTCGTCGAACGCGCCCGCAAATGCGCGCGCACCAGCCGCGCGTGGCTGGAGGGGCGGTAAGCGGCATCATCCGCGACCCTGCAAAAGTCGCATCCTAACCGGATGTTAGCTCCGGCGCGGCGATACGGGCCGCGAAGGCGGGCAGTCGGGCCTGAGCGCCATGGCCGGCAAGCCTGCCTGTCGAGGAGAACCGTTCGTGAGCGAGAAGGACAAGCGCGCCTGGATCTTGGCCTGCGGGATCATTCTTGTCGGCCTGCTTGCTGTTCCGTGGCTGCGGACCCCGCGGGCCGCTGAAGAGCAGCTGCTGCGCGCGCAGTTCCAGCTCCCGGCCGATGTCGCCTTCGCCGACAGCAAGGTGGAGCGACCCTCGATCAAGAAGAACGCCTACAATCTCGAAGGCATTGCCCGGTTCGATGCCGAGCAGTTCGGGCAATACCGGAAGACCATTTCCGTCGGCGCCCCATGGACGATTGCTCCGCTGTCGCTTGAGGGCGTCGCATTTCCCGGTCAGCCGGGCACCGACACGATACGCTGGCGCAGTCAGGCGGAGCACCAATTCATGTCGTTCGGCAACCTGAGCGAGGATGAGGTCTGGCAAGCGACCCGCGGCTTGACCCTCTGCTACAAGGTGATGGCGTCGCCTTCCGCAGACGCGCCGCCAAGCGACAGGGTTCGTCCATGCCGACCAGGCGGGAATGTCACCGAGCGAGGCTATCTGGTGCAGGGGCTCCTCGATCCCGACACGCGCACGCTGCACATACTCGTTCGCAGAATCGGTCGCTGGCCGCTGCCCTACTAGGACGGCTCGCGGCAAGCCCGTGGCAGGAGATGGTGCAGCCGTTACCCTGTCATTGCGGCGGCTGCACTATCGGCCCCGCGCATGCTCCGCGATCTCGCCCGCGAGGCGTGGCACCAGTTTCAGCGGCAGGTCGTGGCCCCAGCCGGGGATCGTCACCAGCCGCGCGCCGGGGATCGCCGCCGCAGTCGCCTCGCCGCCGGGGAGTTTCACAAGCGGGTCGGCCTCGCCGTGGAGCACCAGCGTCGGCGTGCGCACCGCGCCGAGGCGCTTGGTGCGGTCGCCGTCGTCGATGATCGCGGCAAGCTGCCTCGGAAGCCCTGCGGGGTAGACCGAGCGGCGCATGTTCGCGAGCACCCGCGCGCGCTGGTGCGCCTCGTCAAAGGGAAACTCCGCGCTTTCGGGCGTGCCGATATTGCGGATGATGTTGAGGCCGTGGGCGACGAGGGTGTCCTCGTCCATGCCCTTGAGCGGCGCGGTCAGCGCGCCGATCGCGTTCGCCTCGGCCTGGGGGAGCCTGCCGTTGCCGGTGGTCGACATGATCGAGGTCATGCTCATCAGCCGCTCTGGGTGGTGGATCGCCATCAGCTGCGCGATCATCCCGCCCATCGAGGCGCCGACGACATGGGCCCGGTCGATGCCGAGCGCGCTCAGCACCCCGATCCCGTCATCGGCCATGTCCTTGAGGGTGTAGGGCACCTTGGCGGGGAAACCGATCTTCTTGCGCAAGACCTGCACCGGCAGCGAGGGCGCGCGCTGGCCTTCCATCTTCTGGCTGAGGCCGATGTCGCGGTTGTCGTAGCGGATCACCCGGAAGCCTTCCGCCGCGAGCGCCGCCACCAGTTCATCCGGCCACAGCGTCATCTGCGCGCCGAGGCCCATCACCAGCAGCATCGCCTCGGCGTTGGGATCGCCGTGCTCCTCGTAGAAGATTTCGATGCCGGTGTTGGGGGTGGTCAAGGTGGGCATGTGTCAGGCGGGTCCTCTCAGGCCCGCGCGGTCACTTCCACGGGGGTCCGGCGATATCGAAGCCGCGCGCGTCCAATTGGTCAAGCACCCCGCCATCTTCCGCCAACACCCTTAGCGGCACGACTGCGAGCGTCGTGCCCTTCGCGGCGCTCGCCTCGGCGATGCGGTCGACCCAGATCGTGCGCAATTCGCTGCCGAGCGTCTCGTCCGCCCAGGGCCAGCACTGGCCGAGCGCGCTTTCAAGCGGGTTGTTCATCACTGCCGGGATCTTGAAGCGCCGCCAGTTGGTGGCGCGCTCCTCGACGATCCCCGGCCCGGCTTCCACCGCATCCATCGCCGCGACAAGGCAGGGGATGTGCGCGGTGGGCGGCGCCTCGAAGAGATTGTCGATCACGTCCTCGCCCCTGAGCGTCGCGGCGCGGGTGATCGCGACATCGGCCTTCTCGGCGGCTTTCTTGACCACGTCGGAGGCATCATCGGCGGTGTCGCGGTTGAAGCGCAGCTCCTCGCGCAGCATCCCGAAGGAGGTGATGAGGAAAGATTTTCGCGAGTAGTCCTCGTCATGCGCGATGCCGAGCGCTTGCAGGCGCTGCCACTGGTCTGCGGAGAGGTATTCGCTCGCCACGGTCTTGTCGGGCAGCTTGGTGAGCTTGCCCCCTGAGAACATCAGCCGGAAGATGTCCCCCGGCGAAATCTTGGGCCGCGCGCCGAGGATCACGCGGTCTGCGGCGCGGGTGGCTTCGTCAAGGCGCGCAGGCTCCCACGGGGTGGTTTTCGGGATAGCCCGGATCTCGCCGACGAGGATGACGGTGCCGGTGGCCGTCTCGACAATCCACATCGGCGCGCCCGAGCGCTGGGCGGTGACGACGATGGCGTTTTCGGATTCGGCGGGGGCGGAGTCTTGAGCGGCGAGGGGAGCAGCCGTGAGCATTGCAACGCAAAGCAGGCCAACGGTTCTCTTCATAAGTTCGCCCTTGTTTTTGATGATCTGCCGAGATGCCCTGCTAGGTCGCACCAAATGAACCGGAACCTAACCGGCAGGTTCCAGACCGATCACAATCCGCGCGATGCGTTCGACCATTCGTCCGGGTTCCACATCGCAGCACGTCCGCCGAGGTCGGGCGTGAAAAAGCTGCGATCCTCGGTTTGGACCAGGGCCAGAAGCCGCGCCCCTTGAAGCAAGCAGTTGCGCGATTGAGTCTCGATGATGTCGAGCAATGCGATGGCCTCGCGCTCGCCGCGACTTACATGCCGGTCGAACCCGAGAAGAACCAAAGCGACCTTGTCGTTTCCCTCAAAGGGCCAGCCTCTCATGCCGTCATTGAGCGCGTCGAGATTGCCCGTCCAAGGGCCATAGCCGAACTGCTCTTCCCAGTGGAGAACGTCGCTGAACCGGGTCCGCATCGTGCCGGGGTCAGTGCAATCGATGAGATGAAGATCGTAGCCAAGTGCGTCGAGATCGGCGCACCACTTGTCGAGGACAGCGCGTTGCCAGAACAGGTGCACGGCGCCGTCTTGCAGCAAGCGCAGATCTACCGTCCAAGTCACGGCACCAGCACCGTATCCTTCGCCTCGTCCGCGAGCGCGGGATAATCCAGCGTATAGTGCAGCCCCCGGCTCTCCTTCCGCCGGAGTGCCGATTGGACGATCAGCTCCGCCGATTGCAGCAGGTTGCGCAACTCAATCAAATCGGTCGTCACCCGGAAGGCGCCGTAGTAATCCTCGACCTCGCGCTTGAGCAGTTCGATGCGGCTTGCGGCGCGCTCCAGCCGCTTGGTGGTGCGCACGATGCCGACGTAGTTCCACATGAAGCGGCGGATTTCGGTCCAGTTCTGCTTGATGACGACTTCCTCGTCGGAGTCGGTCACGCGGCTTTCGTCCCACGGCAGGATCGCAGGCGGAGCCTCCAGCGTGTCCCACTTCTCGAGAATGTCCTGCGCCGCCGCCTCGCCGAAGACGAAGCATTCGAGCAGGCTGTTGGACGCCAGCCGGTTCGCGCCGTGGAGGCCGCTTTCGGTGCATTCGCCCGCCGCCCACAGGCCGGGGATGTCGGTGCGCGCCTGCAAATCCACCACCACCCCGCCGCAGGTGTAGTGCTGCGCAGGCACGACCGGGATCGGCTGCTTGGTCATGTCGATCCCGAGGCCCATCAGCTTGTCGTAGATGGTCGGGAAGTGGCCACGCACGAAGTCGGGGCTCTCGTGGCTGATGTCGAGATGGACGTAATCGAGGCCGAAGCGCTTGATCTCGGCGTCGATCGCGCGGGCGACCACGTCGCGCGGGGCCAGCTCCATGCGCTCCTTGTCGTAGAACGACATGAAGCGCTTGCCGGTGCGCGGGTTGATCAGCCGGCCACCTTCTCCGCGCACCGCCTCGGTAATGAGGAAGTTCTTGGTCTCGAGGTGGTAGAGGCAGGTCGGGTGGAACTGCATCATCTCCATGTTGGAGACCCGCGCGCCCGCCCGCCATGCCATCGCGATCCCGTCCCCGGTCGCGCCGCGCGGGGCGGTGGAGAATTGATACACGCGCCCCGCGCCGCCGGTGGCGAGGATTGTGGCGCGCGCGACATGGCGCTCGACCCGCCCGGTGGCTTCGTCGAGCGCATAGACGCCCCACACGCGGCCCGCGGCGGAGAACTGCTCGCGGTGGCGGTCGGTGATGAAGTCGATGCAGGTGCGGCCCGGCAGCAAGGTGATGTTGGGATTGGCCTCGGCCGCCTTGACCAGCGCCGATTGCACCGCCCAGCCGGTGGCGTCGTCGACATGGACGATGCGGCGGTGCGAATGCCCGCCTTCGCGGGTCAGGTGGAGCGTGTCGGCATCGCGGTTGAAGGGCACGCCAAGCTCGCACAGGCGGTCGATCGAGCGCGGCGCGCGCTCGATGACGAATTCGACCGCGGCCAGATCATTGAGCCCCGCGCCTGCCACCATTGTGTCGCGCACGTGGTTTTCGAAGGTATCGCCAGTGTCGAGGACGGCGGCGATCCCGCCCTGTGCCCAGGCGGTCGACCCGCCGGTGAGCGAGCCCTTGGCCAGCACCAGCACGCGCCGCGTCTCGGCCAGCGCCAGCGCCGCGGTCAGCCCCGCCGCGCCCGATCCGATCACGAGCACGTCGTGACCTCGATTCTTCAGCGCATCCTGCGGGCGGGGCAAGGTATCATCCGTCACCATTGCGGCGCATTGCCGCGCAATTCGGGCAGCGGCAAGTGCAAGTTAAGTTTTAACTTTAGTTAGGTGCGCGCGCATTTCCCCTAGGTTGCACTGCAACATGATGCTAAGTCATCGCCGGACGCGTCGCCGGTCGGAGAATCGGAGCGCGCCACCGGGTTGTAATGCATTGGCGGGTCGCCATAACCTCTCACCGGGGCTTGCTTGTCCATGTCCTTATTCAGTAATCTTGCGTGCCTGATGAACCAGCATCGGCCGTTGCGTCGTGAAGTTTCGTGGAATGGTCGCGTCTATGTCGGGATATGCCGCCATTGCGAGGCGCCGATAGAGCGGCTCGGTCGGCGGCGTTGGCGCAAGCGCAAGGACGCGAAGGCCAACCACGGCGAGCCGACCCCGACCTGACGGCGCGCCCGCGCCACCATCAGGCCGCAGCGGTGAGCTGGACGAAGACATCCTCCAGATCGGCCTCGCGCGTCGTCACATCGGCGATCACCAGCCCCTGCGCCTGAAGGATGCCGAGCACCTGTCCGGCATTGAGGCGGTCCTTGTCATAAGTCACGATGACATCGCGCGCGCCGTCCCACTCTACCTTCGCGAAGGCCTCGTGCACAGGCGCGGCGGCGAGATCGTCGGCGGCGGTCACCGCGACCACCTTCTCGCGCGCCATGCCGACCAGCTCGCGGGTCGGCTTGTCGGCGATCACCTGTCCGTGGTTGATGATCGCGATCCGGTCACACAGCTCCTCGGCCTCTTCGAGATAGTGGGTGGTGAGCACGACGGTCACGCCCTCGCGGTTCAATTCGCTGACCAGCTCCCACAATTGGCGCCTGAGGTCGACATCGACCCCGGCGGTGGGCTCGTCGAGCACCAGAATGGGCGGCGAGTGGACCATGGCCTTGGCCACCAGCAGCCGCCGCTTCATCCCGCCTGACAGCGTGCGGGCATAGGCGTTGCGCTTGTCGGAAAGGCGCACCGCTTCGAGCAGCGCCTCGCTGCGGCGCAGGGCGGCAGGGATGCCGTAGAAGCCCGCCTGATTCTCCAGCACCTCGAAGGGGGTGAAGAAGGGATCGAAGACGATCTCCTGCGGCACGATCCCGATTGAGCGGCTCGCGTTGCGGCGGTGCTCGTCGATGTCGAAGCCCCAGATCTCGGCCGTGCCGCCGGTCTTGTTGACCAGCCCGGCAAGGATGTTGATCAGCGTCGACTTGCCCGCGCCATTGGGGCCGAGCAGGCCGAAGATCGAGCCCTGCGGCACATCGAAGGTGACCCCGCCCAAGGCAAGCTTGCCTTCGGTCATCGTGCCCTTTGCACCCTTGGCGGGGGCATAGCGCTTGACGAGGTTGTCGATGCGGATTGCGGGTTCGGTGGACATGGTGCAGGCCCTAGGGCGGCAGGACGGCGAAGGCAATTGCGCTTGGGCCCGGGGAATTGTATCGGCAGGGGCCATGAGCATTCCTCCTCCCGAAACCCTTATGGTCGATACCCACCGCGTAAGCTGCGACGGGGCGACCGGCATCCGCGGCGGCGCGGGCTTCCGCCCGGCGGCGCTGGGCCACCCGCGCGTGTTCCTCGAGATCGACGAGCACGGCTATGTCGATTGCGGCTATTGCGACCGGCGCTTCGTCCTCAAGGGCGGCCCGGCGGACGGCGCGGCGCAGGCGGGGCTCCCCGACATCGCTTCGGGAGCCGACGCTGGCCATCGGTAAGCCCGGGCGGCTCGCGGCGGCTGGTCTGGCGGCGGCGCTGATCGCCGCGCCGACGGGCGCAGCGGCCAAGCCCGGCTGCGAGTTGATCGAGGTGATGTTCGCCAAGGGCGATGCGCGGCTGAGGGGCGTGGGGCTGACAGTCAACGCCAGAGGGCTGATCGACATGACCCTCGACGGCAAGCCGTCCGCGCTTCGCGATGCGAGCGCTTGCAACCTCGCCAGCCCGCAGGACGGGTTCGATCTCGATTGCGACTGGGACTATGCCGCAGGCGAGGATGAGGCCGCCGAACGTGACTTTGCAAGGCTGACCGGACGGCTTAATGCGTGCCTGCCCACACCGCTCAACTTGGTCGCGCCGGCCGTCTACACCGAGGCGCAGATCAAGGAACTGGGCGCGAAATATGGCCCGTCCTTCGAGGAACATCTGCGCGCCGACAAGGATTTCGGCCAGTTCAGGGCCAGCTATCCTGTCGACGAGGACAATGACGTGTCGCTCGATGTCAACCTCGCGCTTGATCGCGATGATCGCAACGGCAAACTGGAGATATCCTTGGGCTTCAGCCGATACTAGGAATGTTGCGCTCAGCCCCTGTTAATGCCGGATATGGAAGGCCTCAGCATTCAGACTTGAAGGAGATGTCCGCATGCATCGTATCTCCCGCCATCCCCGTGTGCTGATCGGCTGCCTTGCCGCAGCCCTCACCGCCGCAACGGCCCTCCCCGCCGCCGCGCAAAGCGATGTCCAGGCCGCGGCCGCGCCGCTGAGCAAGGGCGAGCAACGCCTCGCCAAGCTGCTCGAAGGCCGCGTCGCGGGCGAGCCGGTGCGCTGCATCCGCGCCTTTCGCAATGTGCCGATGCAGACGATCGAGGGGACGGCCTATGTCTACGGCCGGGGCAACACGATCTGGGTGCAGCGCACGCGCGATCCGGAGCAGATCGACGATGACGATGTGCTGATCGTCGACCGCCGCGACAGCACGCAGCTGTGCCGCCTCGACTTCACCACGACGGTCGATCGCTTCACCGGCTTCTTCAGCGGCGCGGTGTTCCTTGAGGACTTCGTTCCCTACACCCGCGTCAAGACCGAAGCGGCAGGCGAGGGCTGACGCAGGACTTCGCGTCGCGCTGTAGCGGGCGGCAGCGGATCGGCGTGGGCGCACCGCGTCCCGCAGGCGCAGGCCGTCCGCGCCTGTTCGGCAACGCCGCAGGTCGGCTCGCCCATGAGACCGAGATAGCGGCACTCGCTGCGGACATCCTCGAAATGCGGTTGCAAGCATAGGCCCTGCCCGTCGGGGCCGGCGAACACCTTCTGGGCGCGGCGATAGGCGGTGATCTCGGCGTGGAGCTCGCCGAGCGAATCCGCCGCCGCCAGAGCGGTGCGGCGTTCGGTCCGCGCCGCATTCTGGCAGGGGGCAGCGCCCGCCGTTCCGCGCGGCGCGGCGCACTGGACGTGAGCCTCCTCCGCCTCCCCGCCGGTCGGCAGGGCTGCCGGGGCCGCATCATCGGTCAAGGCAAGCCCGCCCTGCCACCGCCCGAGCGACCACGCCCCAAGCGCGACGCTGATCACGATTGCGCCCAGCAACGCCGGGCCATTGGCCAAGAGTTCCATCACCACCTCCCCGTCCAAATCCTCCGGGTAGCCTCCCGCAGCCGCCCGGAGGCAAAAGCCTCACGTGCGGGGCCGACCCCCTCCAGAATCGGCCTGTCGCACTTCTACAAATTGCCGCACTGCGGCCCCGGGGAGAATGCGGGCGACTACGTAGCGGCCACCGGCGGGCGCTGGCGGCGAACGGGTCAACGCTGGATCAGGCGCACGCGGGTGAGGCGCGGGGAGTTCAGGCGCGGGCTTGGGCGTGCATCCGGGCGATGATCTCCTCGGCCTGGAGCATGATGCGGTCGATCAGCTCCTTGCAGGTCGGGATGTCGTGGATCAGCCCGGCGACCATGCCGCAGCTCCACGCGCCCGCGTCCATCGTGCCTTCCATCATGATCTTCGGGTAGACCCCGGCGACCTCGGGCAGGATGTCCTGAATGGTGATCGCATCGCCGAGGTCCTTCTCCTTCTGGATCAGGCGCTCGACCGCCTCATTGGTCAGCACGCGTTCGGTGTTACGCAAGGGGCGCATCACCAGCCGGGTGTCGAGCTCGGAGGCGGCGAGGATCGCCTGCTTCACGTTCTCGTGCACCGGGGCTTCCTTGGTGGCGATGAAGCGGGTGCCCATGTTCATGCCCGCCGCGCCCATCGCGAGGCTGGCGACAAGGCTGCGCCCGTCGGCCATGCCGCCGCTCGAGACGAAGGGAATGTCGAGTTCATCCGCCGCGCGCGGCAACAGGATGAAGTTGGGCACGTCGTCCTCGCCCGGGTGGCCGCCGCATTCGAAACCGTCGACGCTCACCGCATCGCAGCCGATGTCCTGCGCCTTCAGCGAATGGCGCACGCTGGTGCACTTGTGGATCACCTTGATCCCGGCGTCCTTCAAGGGCGGGAGCAGGTCGACCGGGTTGCGCCCTGCGGTTTCGACCACTTTCACTCCGCCCTCGATAACCGCCTTGAGCAGCCCCGGGTAGTCGGGCGGAGTGAGCGTCGGGAGGATCGTCAGATTCACGCCGAACGGCTTGTCGGTCATGTCCTTGCAGCGCGCGATCTCGTTGGCGAGCTTTTCGGGCGTTCCTTGCGTCAGCCCGGTGATGATCCCGAGGCCCCCCGCATTCGACACCGCCGCAGCCATCTCGGCGAACCCGACATAGTGCATGCCGCCCTGGATGATCGGATGCTCGATGCCGAACATTTCGGTGATTGCGGTCTTCATTGGCGTGTCCTCCCGGTAAAGCCCCTCGTCGGGGGCACATTTGACGGGAGACAAGCCGAGTTGGCGCGCGCTTTCAAGCCTGCTTTTGAGGAGGCCGAAGCGACCGCGCGCGCGCCGTAGCGTCAGCCTGCGCCAAATCTTGGGCGCGATGTGCCCTCAGCCGCGCGTGAAGGCGAGCGTGAAGGTGACCGGCACGGCGGGCGTGATCGAGGGCAGCTCGGCGAGCGCGCGCAATTCGCCCAGTTCGTCGGTCAGGCCGAACATATCGGTCGAGACGATCACCGGCGCGGCCGTCACCACCAGCACGCGGTCTTCGGCAACGCGGGTGACCAGCACCTCGGTCTCGACCTCGGCACTCGCGCCCTTGATCGTCACCTCGGCGGTGAGCGGCCGGAGCACCGACTGGCCGACCGCAAGTCCGACGAACCGCGCCGGATCGAGCTTTGCGGTGACGGTGGCAGCAGGATTGTCGGCGACCTGGAAGAACACCTCGCGCATCCGCTCGTCGCGGATCTCGACCCCGGTGCTGACCGAGGCCAGATCGATGCTGAGGCTGGCGGTGCCGTCAGCCGCAACGCTGCCGGAGAGTGTGTCGAAACGGTTGTTCTCGGCCACCTCGCCTGCCTTGATCGAGACATAGGCGAGGCGCGAGGCGGCCGGATCGAGGCGCCACGCGCCCTCGGTCACCGGCGCGGGCGAAGCTGTGGGATCGGCCAGCGGCGCTTCCGCCTCTGGCCCCGCACAGGCCGCGAGGGCGAAGGCGAGGCAAGCAGCGAGGGGGAGAGGGCGAAGCATAGGCATCGGCGTGGCGATACGTGATTTGCTGGGCGGCTGAAAGAGGAGATGGACTCGCCATCGCGCTCGGCCCGGATCGGCCACGGCGGCAAGCGCGCCGCGAGCGGTAACCATGTCGCAATGTCCGGTATCTATTGTTCCTGGAGCATAAAGGGGGCAGGCCGATGAGACCAGATGCAAGAGCATTTGTCGCGATGGCAGCGATCATGGTCTCTGCCTGCGACGGGCTATCGGCCGGCAGTGCCGAGCTTGCCGAAAAGGGCTACGCCACGCAGGCAGGACGGATCGTTCGCGTGGCCGAGCCCTCCGGCCCGGTCATCGCCCTCAGCGAAAAGTTCACGCCCGGCAAATATGTGCTCCAAGGCTATGACGCCGCGATGGCGCCCGAATTCACGGACATTTTGACGGTCGACAAGAGCGATACGCCGAAGACCCTGTTAAGCAAGGCGCTGCTGACGCAGCTGCAGGGTCGCATGAAGCTGGACCACGGTGGCCCTTCGTACAAGACTTCGGATTATCCGTGCGCGGTCAACAGTCTCACGCACCGTGCCGATGGTACCTTTTCCGGTTCGGGAACCTGCCGGATCATCAGCCGCAGGATCGTGCAGAAATTCAGCTACTCCGGCCAATCGCACGCCGACGGTTTCACCATCGACGTCGTGCGGGCCACCACCGGAGACACGCCCGAAGCGGGCGAAGCGCAAATGCGCATTCTGGCCCACATCAAGATGTCGGACGAGCCCGCTTAGCGTTGGTCAGCCGCGCAACCTTGCTGGCATCAGCCCCGCGCCTCACTCCCACTCGATCGTCCCCGGTGGCTTCGAGGTGTAGTCATAGACCACCCGGTTGATGCCCTTGACCTCGTTGACGATGCGGGTGGCGACGCGGGTCAGGAAGCCTGCATCGAAGGGGAAGACGTCCGCCGTCATCCCGTCGGTCGAGGTCACCGCGCGCAGGGCGCAGACCGAATCGTAAGTGCGCCCGTCGCCCATCACGCCGACCGTCTTGACCGGCAGCAGCACCGCAAAGGCCTGCCAGATCGCGTCGTAGAGGCCCGCATTGCGGATCTCCTCGAGATAGACCGCGTCGGCCTTGCGCAGGATGTCGCAGCGCTCCTTGGTGACCTCGCCGGGGATGCGGATCGCGAGGCCCGGGCCGGGGAAGGGGTGGCGGCCGACGAAGGCGTCGGGCAGGCCCAGTTCGCGCCCGAGATCACGGACCTCGTCCTTGAACAGCTCGCGCAAGGGTTCGACCAGCTGCATGTTCATGCGTTCGGGCAGGCCGCCGACATTGTGGTGGCTCTTGATCGTGACGCTTGGCCCCCCGGTGAAGCTGACGCTTTCGATCACATCGGGATAGAGCGTGCCCTGCGCGAGGAAATCCGCGCCGCCGACCTTCTTGGCCTCGGCCTCGAACACGTCGATGAAGGTCTTGCCGATGAACTTGCGCTTGGCTTCCGGGTCGGTGAGCCCGGCCAGCCCGCCGAGGAACAGCGCTTCGGCCTCCACATGCACAAGCGGGATGTTGTAATGGTCGCGGAACAGGGTCACGACCTGTTCGGCCTCGTTCATGCGCATGAGGCCGTGGTCGACGAAGACGCAGGTCAGCTGGTCGCCGATCGCCTCGTGAATCAGCACCGCGGCGACCGCGGAGTCGACCCCACCCGAAAGCCCGCAGATCACCCGCTTGTCGCCGACCTGCGCGCGGATTTCGGCGATCTTTGTCTGGCGGAACTCGGCCATCGTCCAGTCTCCGGCAAGACCGCAGACGTGGCGCACGAAATTGGCGATCAGCCGCGCGCCATCGGGGGTGTGGACCACCTCGGGGTGGAACTGGGTGCCGTAGAACTTGCGGCGCTCGTCGGCGATCACCGCGAAGGGGGCGCCGTCGCTGGTGGCGACGATCTCGAAGCCGGGGGCAAACTGCGTGACCTTGTCGCCGTGGCTCATCCACACCTGATGGCGCTCGCCGATGTCCCAGAGCCCGTTGAACAGCGCGCATTCGGCGGTGACGGTGAGGAAGGCGCGGCCGAATTCGCCGCCCTCTCCGGTCTCGTGCCCGGGCCGCACTTCGCCGCCCAGCTGGTGAGTCATCACCTGTTGGCCATAACAGATGCCGAGGATCGGCACGTCCGCCTCGAACAGCATTTGCGGCGCGCGCGGCGAGCCTTCCTCGGGGACGCTGGCGGGCGAACCTGACAGGATGATCCCCTTGGGGCGCATCCGCCGGAAGGCGGCCTCGGCCTGAGTGAAGGGGGCGATCTCGGAATAGACCCCCGCCTCGCGCACCCGGCGGGCGATCAGCTGGGTCACCTGCGACCCGAAGTCGACGATGAGGATCGAGTCGGAAACGGCGGACTCGCCGCCAAGGGTGTGCGCGCTCATGGCGGCGGATTAAGGAGCGCGCCCGCCGCTGTCCAGCGTGCCGCGCGCGCGACAGGTGATTTTGCAGTGCAACACGAAAAGCGGGGCGCAAATTCAGACGGTTCCCCGAAAAGCCGTCAGAATCGGTTGCATTCTTTGGAACCAATTTCACGCATTTCGCATTTGCACATAACTCTTGTGCACTGCACCAGAGTTTCAAAGGGCAACCGAATGCCGGTCAGCGGCATCGCCTTCCCGAAAATCCTCTCTCACTTCGGAGTTCGTCCCATGCGTTTCATTCTTCCCCTGATCGCCCTCGCCGCCATCGCCGCTCCTGCCGCGGCCGAGCAGATCGTGACCGTCAAGATCGGCTACGGCGATGTCGACGTGACCACCGCCGAAGGCCGCGCCGCGCTCGAAGCGCGGATCGACGCGCGCCTCAAGAAGGCCTGCGCGCTTCCCGCCGCCGCGCGTTACACCCACACCCGCAGCGCGGTCGACAGCAAGTGCGTCGCCGACGCGCGCGTCGCGGCGCTCGCCGAAGTCGAGAAGGTTGCCGCGCTCCAGCAGCGCGGCGGGCGTGAAGTCGCCGCCAACTGATCGGGCGCAAACACCTGAAATTGCAGGCGGCCGCCGGAGCGATCCGGCGGCCGTTTGC
>NZ_JAMNXL010000011.1 GCF_023653175.1 Erythrobacter sp.
CCGCTTGAAGCCGATCCGGCTCACCGCCTCCTCGGTCTCGCCCTTGACCCGCATGTAGAGCGCCTTGCTCCGCTTGTCGGCCCCCGCCGCGCTGACCAGCACCATGTTGGGCACGCCCGCGCGCTTGGCCGCCTCGGCGGTGGCGAGCACCAGATCGTGGTCGACCGCGCGGAACGCGGCTTCATCGCGCCCCGCCTTCTTCCAGGTGGTGCCCAGCGCGCAGATCAGCGCGCGCGGGCGCACCGCGTCGAGCACGTCACCCCACTTGGAGGCATCGGAGACGAACATCTCCATCCGCGCGCCCGGCGGCAGCGGCGCCTCGCGCCGGGCGATGCCGAGCAGGCGCACAGCATCGCCCGCACTCGCCACCTCGATCACACGGCGCCCGATCAGACCGGTGGCGCCGACCAGCGCGACCCGCACGGGGCCGGTGATGCGGGGTTCATACATTGATCAGCCCCTCGGGCCGGGTGCCGTAGATTGCGCCGACCGCACGGATCGCGAAGCGATCGCTCATCCCGGCGATGAAATCGGCGATCACGCGGGCACGCTGCGGTTCGGCCTGCGGCAGGCGGGCGAGCCAGTCGTCGGGCATCAGCGTCGCATCCTGCGCATAGGCCGCAAAAAGCCGCGCCACGACATCGCGCGCCTTTCCGGCCGCAGCGATCTGTTCGGGGTGGTAGTAGAGGCGTTCATACATGAAGCTCTTCAGCCGCCGCTCCTGCGCGGCCATTGCGGGCGAGAACCCGGCGAGCTGGCGCCCCGCCGCACGCACCTCGGCGACCGAGCCAAGCCCGCGCGCCGCCTGCACCGTATGCGCGATCACGTCGTTCACCATCATCCCGATCTGGTCGCGTATCATCTCGCGCAGCAGACGCTCGCGCGGGGCATGGGGAAAGCGCTTTTCGACGCTACGCCACTGGTCTGCGAGGAAATCCAGCGTCAGCAGGTCATCGAGCGTGAGGAACCCCGCCCGCAGGCCATCGTCGATGTCGTGATTGTCATAGGCGATGTCGTCGGCCACGGCCGCGACCTGCGCTTCCAGCGAGGGCCAAGTGTCCAGCATCAGCGGAAACGCCGCGTCGAGTTCGGCGAGCGCCCAGCCCGGCGCGGTGACCGGGCCATTGTGTTTGGCCAGCCCCTCGAGCAGATCCCATGTCAGATTGAGGCCGTCATGCTCAGGGTAAGGGCACTCGATCCGCATCACCGTGCGCAAGGCCTGGGCATTGTGGCAGAAGCCGCCGTGCCGCTCCATCGCGTCGCTGAGCGCCGCCTCGCCCGCATGGCCGAAGGGCGGGTGGCCGAGATCATGCGCAAGGCACAGCGCCTCGGTGAGATCCTCGTCGAGCCCCAGCGCGCGGGCGATCACCCGGCCGATCTGCGCGACTTCGAGGCTGTGGGTGAGGCGGGTGCGGTAGTGGTCGCCGTCAGGGGCGATGAACACCTGGGTCTTCGATTTGAGCCGCCGGAAGCTCATCGAATGGATGATCCTGTCCCGGTCGCGCTGGAACGGGCTGCGGGGCCCGCGCTGCTCGCCCGCATCGGCGCGCGCGAATTCGCGGGCAGGGCCGGCGGCGGGATCGGCAGCGTAGGGGGCGCGGGGGGTCACGGGCTCAGCGCTTAGGAGCATGGCCGCGCGGGCTCAACCGGAACGAGGCAGGAACACCGCGAGATCCTATGAAATACAACCGCTTGGTGCCTGCGAATCTGGGGAGAAATATGGGGCCGCCCTCCGGTGATTGGGGGGGAGGAGAGCGGCCCCAAGGGCCCGTCGGTGCGACCCGAAGACCCGGATAATGCCTGTTACGTTTCCGTGACAAAATCCGTGGGCGCAGATAGTGAGAACGTTAACGCGTTGCACCCCATGCAACGTCCCGATGCGGCCAGCCGCCCGCAGGGGCAGACGAAACGAACGTCAGCCCACAACTTCCTGCTCGAGGATCCAGTTCGCCGCCGCCTCGCAATGGATTCGGGTGGAGTCGAAGATCGGCAGAACGTTGGCATCGACGTCCACCACCAGATCGAGCTCGGTACAGGCCAGCACCACCGCGGCTGCGCCTTCCTGTTCGGTGTTGGTGATGATCGTCTTCAATGTCCGCTCCGCCTCGCGGGTGACCTTGCCGACCATCAGCTCGTCATAGATGATCTTGTCGAGCATCTCGACATAAGCGAGGTTGGGCGGCAGCAGGTCGATCCCGTGCGCGACGAGGCGCTTGCGATAGAAGCTCTCGGTCATCACGTTGCGGGTGCCGAGCAGGGCGGCGCTGGTCTTGCCGGCGCGCTTCATCGCGAGGCCGACATATTCGGCGATGTGCAGGATGGGGATGTTCACCGCCGCCGCGACATCATCATAGAGCCGGTGCATCGAATTGGCGCCGATGATCAGGCCCTCGGCCCCTGCCCCTTCCAGCCGCCTTGCGCTTTCGACCAGCACGCTCGCCGCGCGCTGCCAGTCACGCTCGGCAGTGAGCGCGTAGAGCTGGCAGAAGTCGAGGCTTTCGATCAGCAGCGGCGCGCTCGCCATCGGAGCGGCGCGCTTCTGGACGATGCGGTTGATGCGATCATAATAGGTCGCGGTCGACACCCAGCTCATGCCGCCGATGATCCCGAGTTTGCGCAAAAGCCCGTGCCCCTTGTTCGTCAGTGTGCAGTTGCGAAGGGGTGTAGGGCGCGGGCAACCCTCGCGTCCAGTGGGCACATGACGGGTTGGCAACTCAGGGTTGTTTTGGAAGCGGAGCGTGCTGCGCAAGCCACGCTTCGAGGTCGGCGAGCGTCCTGTCCGGGGCCTCTTCGTGCGGCAGGTGGCCGATGCCGGGATAGATGCGCAAAGTATTGGCAGGCAGGGTCTTCGCCAGCCACTGCCCCGCCTCGACCGGGATGATGCGGTCTTCCTCGCCCCACAGGATCAGCGTCGGCGTGGTCACTCTGGCGATGTCGGCTTCGGCGAGCGGGTCATAGGGCATGCTGAAGCGCGCAAGGGTGGCGCGGCGGTTGCCGGGGTAGCGCAGCAGCTCCCAGTAGCGGTCCACTGCGGCGGGCCCAGCCACCGACTTCACCGAGACCGATTGCTCGAGGCTCTGCGCGATCAGGCTGCGCGGGGTGATCTGTTCGGCCAGCAGATTGACCCCGGGCATCCGCGCGATGGTGAAGCCGATATTGCCGCTGTCCTCCTCATCCTTCTTGGGGGCGAGATCCAGCATCGGCCCGCCGCTGCCGTCGACCAGCACGAGGCCGGTCAAGCGCTCGGGGTGCTGGATCGCGTAGGCGAGCGCGTGCTTGCCGCCCATCGAATTGCCGCCGAGGATGAAGGTCGAAAGGCCCAGCTTGTCCGCCACCTCGCCGATATCGGCGACGAAACTGTCGGTGGCGTAGTCACCTTTCGGATCGGGGCCGGTGAGACCGTGGCCGACCTGATCGAAGCGGATCACGCGGTAACGGGTCTTGAGCGCCTGCACCCAAGGCTCCCAGGTGTGCAGATCGGCGTTGGAGCCGTGGAGCAGCACGATCGCGGGCGCATCACGCGGGCCTTCATCCCGCAGGTGGACGGTCACCCCATCGCCGATTGCGACGAATTGCGAGGGCGGAGCGCCGTATTTGGCGCGCATTGCGGCTGGATCGGTGTCGGGGGTGCGGAAGATCATGAAGGCGATCACCAGCAGCGCGATCAATGCCAGCAATCCGCGCAAAACCCACTTCATCACTTGTCCATCTCCGCAATCCAGCGGCGCACCACCGCAACGCCCTCCTTGTCGACGCTCGCCTTTCCGAGTTCGGGCATGGCGATGCCGGGGGCCGCGCTGGCCATGCGGTAGAGCAGGATCGATTCGTCCGGGTGCCCGGCGACGATCGAGAACTCGTATTCCCCCGCCCCGCGCCCGGCGGCAACCGGGCGCTTGCCGATGCCGTAAGCCTGCGGATCATCCTGCTCCCAGCGCAGGTCGAGCCCGGAGTTGGACGCGCCACCGCCCGGCTGGTGGCAATGGGCGCAATTGACGTCGAGATAGGCCCGCGCGAGCGGCGCGGCGGCGTCCTTGGGCTTGCGGGCGGCCCAGACGGGGAGCGTCCCCGCCCCTGCCGGCACCCGGTCGAGCGCACCCGCCTTCGCCATCTGGCCGAGCCACGCCGCGGTCAGATTGCGCGCCTTGGGGCCGATGGGGACGACCCTGTTGCTGCTCGCATGGCAGGTCTTGCACTGGTTCTTGTTGGGGATGGCATAGGAGATCGCCTCGCCCGCAGGCGTCACGAGGTCGATCCGCCCTCCGGTGAGCGCGAGGGTCGCCTCGGTCTGCTCGGCGTTCCAGCGATAGGGCAGCGCCACCCAGCCATCCGCGCGGCGCAGCAGCACGCGGGTCTCGATCAACCGGCGGTCCTTGCCTGTCCCGAAAGCGAAGGTCTTGAGGATCGCGGCGCCGACGGGGAATTGCAGCAGACCATCTCCATCCGCCGTGAGCTGCGTGCCTTGCGGGAGGTAGATGAAGCGCAGCTTGTCCGCGCCGTCCGACCACAGCGGGGTGTTAAGCGCGTAAGGATAGACCCGCGCGGCGGGCACCTGCCGCGCGCCATCGGCAAAGAAGCCGAATGCCGAGAGCGTCTCGGGAAAGGCGGTGCCGGTTACCGCCGCGTCGTTCACTAGCTGCGGCTCGGGCACGGCTCCATGGGCCAGCGCCCCACCCAAGGTGACGCAGGCGAGCGCGAGGAGGCCGAACCCGTGCTTCACTTCAGCCGCGCCTCCAGCGCCGCCGGAGCACCGACTTCGGGGAATTCCCAGCTTTCCAGCGGGGTCAGCGTGAGCGGCCCGGGCTGCGCCTCGGCCATGGACTGGCCGGGGGTCTTGAGGTTCAGCGTCCAGCCGGTCACGCCTTCCGCGATCCGCAGGCCATTGTCGTCCTCGACGATCCCGTCCCACAGCACCGGGGGCAGCGCCCCGCCGAAAGCCGCGAGCAGCGCTTCCTTGCCATCGAGCTGCGGATCGTCCCCGCCGCGCCCGAAGGCGTTTTCGCCGACGATGACGTTCCTGGCATAGGGGTTGTAGCGCGGGTCATCGAACTTCTGGACATAGGCGATCACCATGACATGCGCGGTCGGGTTGTTCTCGAAGGCATTGTCTTCGATCAGCACGCCGTCGTTCGCCATCACCAGCACCCCGGTGCCGCGCCGGACACTCGCGACGATATTGCCCGGGGGCGCGAAATTGGGGGTGTCGTTGTCGCTCACCACGTTCTCGCGCAGGATCACGTTGCCGCCGTTCATCACGGGGAGGCCGGGCAAGTCGAACACCAAGAGCCCGCCGGTGTTGCGGCTGGCGATGTTGTTGATGACGAGCGCGCCCCGGCTGTTCTCGATCTCGATCCCCGCCACGTTGTAGGTGACGATATTCTCGCTGACGGTGATGTCGCGGCTCTGGCCCACGTAGATCCCTGCGTCCGACGCGCCGGTGACCACGGAATTGGTGACCAGCACACCCACGCTCTCGACCGGATAGATGCCGTAAGCGCCGTTGGTGGCCTTGGGCCCGCCGGTCCATTCGACGCGGATGCCCGAGTAAACGATCATGTCCGCGCCCTTTGACTTGATCCCGTCGCCCTTGGGGTTCTCGACCGCGAAATCGCGCAAGGTGACGTTGTCGGAGGTGACCAGCAGCCCCTCGCCCGCGCCTTGCTGGCCGGTGAAATCGAGGATCGACTTGTCCATCCCGGCCCCGCGCACCGTAACCCCGTCGACATCGAGGCTGAGCCCGTCGGTGAGGGTGAAGCGCCCCTCGCCCAGTTCGATCACGTCGCCCGGTTCGGCGAGGATCAGCGCCTCCTGCAAGCGCGTCGCCGCGCCCTCGCCCGGTTCGATACGGTGTGTCTCGGCGGCAAGCGGCGTAGCGGCGGCTGAAACGAGCAGCGCGGCCAGCAAAGCAATGCGGTTCATGGTGATCTCCCTCTCCGCAGCCGTTGTGGCGCATCGGAGGGAGGGAATGCAAGCGTCAGGCGCTAACCAAGCCCCACCGCGCACAGCCCGGCCGAAGTGGTGAGCACCGCCACCGCCTCGCCATCATTGACGCGGCGCAGGCGCTTGACGAGCTCGCCGAGGCCGTAGCCTTCCTCGGGCTCGCCTGCTTGCGGGGCCATACCCTGCCGCAGTTTCCACAGCTGGCCGATGGTCAGCCGGTCGACCATCCGCTCCGCCATGCAGGCCGCGCGCTTCTCGCCGATGCCGGATTGAACGAGAGCGCCCTTGACCTGCATCTCGACGAGCGGGTTGGCGAGGCCGGTGTAAACCGCCCCGCCCGCCAGCAGCATGATCAGCAACACGCCGATGATCAGTTTGCGCATCTTGGCCTCGGAATTAGTCCAGCGACTTGACGATTTCCTCGACCATCTTCTTCGCGTCCGCGAGGAGCATGACGGTCTGGTTCATGTAGAACACGTCGTTGTCGACGCCGGCATAGCCGACGCCCCCCATCGAACGCTTGATGAAGAAGACCTGCTTGGCCTTGTCGACATCGAACACCGGCATACCGTAGATGGGCGAGGACTTGTCGGTCTTGGCCGCGGGGTTCACCACGTCGTTCGCGCCGATGATGAAGGCGACGTCGGCCTGGGCGAATTCGGAGTTGATGTCCTCCAATTCGAACACCTCGTCATAGGGCACGCTGGCTTCGGCGAGGAGCACGTTCATGTGCCCCGGCATGCGGCCCGCGACGGGGTGGATGGCGTATTTGACCGACACGCCCTTTTCCTTGAGCTTGTCGCCCATCTCGCGCAGCGCGTGCTGGGCCTGCGCGACCGCCATCCCGTAACCGGGGATGATGATGACGCTTTCGGCCTGCTCGAGCATGTAGGCGGCGTCTTCCGCGCTGCCTTGCTTGTAGGGCCGCTGTTCGCGCGCGCCGCCGCCGCCGGCAGCGCCTGCGTCGGCGCCGAAGCCGCCCGCGATCACGCTGATGAAGCTGCGGTTCATCGCACGGCACATGATGTAGCTGAGGATCGCCCCCGAGGAGCCGACCAGCGCCCCGGTGATGATCATCGCCGTGTTGCCGAGCGTGAAGCCCATCGCGGCCGCCGCCCAGCCCGAATAGCTGTTCAGCATCGACACCACGACCGGCATGTCCGCGCCGCCGATCGGGATGATCAGCAGGAAGCCGATGACAAAGGCCAGCAGCGCGACCGCGATCACCATCCAACCCTCTCCCGCCGCGCCCGCGGGCGAGACGGTGTAGAGGCCGATCAGCACGATGATCGCACCCAGCGTTCCGAGATTGATGACGTGCCGCCCGGGCAGCATGATCGGCGAGCCGCTCATCCGGCCCGACAGCTTGAGGAACGCAATCACCGAACCCGAGAAGGTGATAGCCCCGATGGCGATGCCAAGGCCGAGTTCGATGCGGCTCACCGCGAGGATCTGCCCCGCCGCGTCGACAATCCCGAAGGACTGCGGATCGAGCCATGCGCCAAAGCCGACCACCACCGCCGCCAGACCGACGAGGCTGTGGAAGCCTGCGACCAGTTCCGGCATCGCGGTCATGGCGATGCGGCGGGCGACCACGACACCGACGGCGCCGCCGATGCCGACCGCGATCAGGATCTCGACGATATTGGCGATGTCATGGGTGACGAGCGTCGTGCCGACCGCCAGCGCCATGCCGATCATGCCGTTGCGGTTGCCGGTGCGGCTGGTCGCCGGGCTCGAGAGGCCCCGCAGCGCGAGGATGAAGAACACGCCCGCCACGAGGTAGGCGAGCATTGCCCAGGCGGGGGTTCCGGCGCCGTGCTCTGCGCCGGCGGCAAGGAGGGAGAAGGTCATGCGCTTACTTCTCCTTCTTCTTGTACATCGCGAGCATGCGCTCGGTCACAGCGAAGCCCCCGAAGATATTGATGCTCGCGAGCACCACTCCGAACAGGCCGAGATACTTGGCGACCGGGCTGTTCGCCTCGGCAGACGCGATCAGCGCGCCGACGATGATCACCGAGGAGATCGCGTTGGTCACCGCCATCAACGGGGTATGCAGCGCCGGGGTCACCGACCAGACAACGTAATAGCCCACGAAGCAGGCCAGCACGAAGATGCTGAGAATTGAGATGAAGTCCATATGGTCCTCGTGCTTGTCAGATACCCATGCGCACAGACGTGTCGCACTTGTGCTCGTATGAATTGAGGAAGGGAAGCGAGACGACGTGGCCGTCGAAGTTGCCCTTGTACGAAATCAGCGTCTTTTCTGCCGCGACTTCCTCGACCTTGATGAGAAGGCCGTGATGGAGGACGACGTCACCGCCCAGCAAGCCGCGGCCCATTGCCGGCGAACCGAGCGACATCGGCCAGTTCAGCCCGTCCGCCCCGTAGAGCTTGGCGCGGGTGAAGGCCTCGTAATAGGGCGGCGAGCCGTCGCGCGGCTTGCGGCGCAGCGGGATGTGGTCGGCATAGAACGTGATGCTCGGCCCGCCGCGGAAGGCGGTCGGCGCGATCGGCTTCATGCTTACCGGCGCGATGGTCTGAACGCCCTCCTTGGGGTGCTCCCAAGCCATCGCGAACCAGTTGTCGCCGCCGCGGCTGCGCACCTGGACGCGGTCGAAACTGCCGTCGCCATCGGGATCGAAGACGCAGATCCGCTCGCGCGCGGCGATGTCCGCGGACTTGAGCTGGGGGTAGTTGCAGCGCACCGGCGTGGTCTTGGAGCGCATCGCCATCAGCTGGTCACCCGGGCGCAGCAGCGTCGTCCCGGCGAGCACCACCGGCTGCTCGACCTCATAGAGCCCGAGCGGCAGCAGCCGGGTCTCGAAAATCGGCGAATCCTCGGGGATCCAGACGGCCTCGGCGGGCTTCTGGATCGGCTCCATCCGGAACTCGGCGGTATAGCAGGCGAGGCGCGGCTTGGTCTGCGCCTCGGCTGCGACGCCCAGTGCGCAGGCGATCAGCGCGAGCGACGCGCCCGATAGTCTCGCAACCCTCGCCCTGCCCCCGCGCACGCCCCTATTTCCCCGGCGCAAGATATTCGGTGAGCAGCGTCACCAGCCCCGGAACGTCCGCGCCGCGGCTGAGGTTCAGGGCGATGGGTTCGCTGCCCGAGATGGTGATGGTGAGCTCGGTGTCGAGATCGAAATGGCCTGCGCTCTCCAGCGTGAAGGTGGTGATCGCGCGGTAGGGGATCGACAGGTAGCGGCGCTTCGATCCGGTCAGGCCCTGGATGTCGGTGATCATGATCCGCCGGTCGGTGAAGATGATCGAATCGCGGATCATCTTGAAGGCGAAGCGGACCTGCTCGCCCGCGCCGAGCGCGTAGCCGAGGTCATCGGCAGCATCGGCGGCGTCCCAGACGGTGGCGTTGATCAGGCCCATTGGCTTGCCCCGGTTGCCGCCCGTTGACGAACACGCCGCGCGGAGGCGGCCACCGACCGAACGACGGAGGGGCCCGCGAAGCAGGCCAGTCCGACGATCCAGAGGATTGGGATAAAGTCCATGTTGGCGACGCTCCGAAGGAAGTCAGCGGTTAGTAGGTGGTCCCGACTTTGGGAGGGTCGAGCAGAATTCTGGCAGATGATTTGCCGATCGAAACGAGCGTCAGACTGCCACCGGGCAGATTCGCGAGCTGCTGCTGCCCCCGCCCCCCGGGAAATGTCAGTTCCGGGGCGCAGAAGGGGGTCATGATATTCCCGCCCCACACGTCCTTGCCCTCGTTCTTCATCGCACACAGATTGAACCGCGTGCCGCGCCCGCTTTTCGGCCACGTCAGCGTGAGTTCGATATTCATTTTGGCCGTCGCCGGAACTTCGGCAACCGGCGCGGCGGTAACGGGCGAGCCGAGCGGCTGCCACGGCGACACCGGATTGACGTCGACCAGAAACCCGATCTTGGTCATCGAGTCCCATTCGATGAAGCGTGTCTGCACCTTGGAGGAATGATCGAAGCGCCCGTCACTGTCACTGTCGGCCAGGCAGGAGATGGTGTCCTGACCCGGCCGGCGGCCGGGCTCGCAGATCACGCCGGTGCCGATGATGCTGGGGGCGAACAAGGCGCCAGCCGGAATGGCGGAGGAACCCTTGGCGCGCACCGCGGGCTGCTCAAGAGCGAGCAGACCGAGCGGTTGCGCCGTCGCGACCGAATACGGCTTGTTCTTGGCAATATCGAACGCCAGTTGCGGTTCGACGGCCGCGACGATCTGCCACGAGATTTTGACTTCCGGAGGAAGATTGGCCTGCGCATTCGCCGACACGGCGGCGATCCCGGCGAGGGCCGGGAGAAGCAACCTTGCAGTTCCAACCAGCCGGGAAATCACCCCTGAAGCCTCTCGTTCACAACCTTGCCGCCCTGCGTGAGGCGGATGGCATTGCCGATTTCCTCGTCCAGCGCGGGCTTACCGGCCTCCTTGTCCCAGAAGGCGCTGAGGAAATTGTAGTGGTTGCGCGCGAACAGCGCCGAGGCGTCGGCGGGGAGCGCGGCGGGGGTGTTGGCATAGCCGATAATCTTGACGCCGTGCTTGACCACGACCTCGTCAGCCACCGAACCTTCCACGTTCCCGCCTTGCGCCACCGCAAGGTCGAAGATCACGCTGCCCGGCTTCATCGTCGCGATCTGCGCGTCGGTGACGAGGCGCGGCGCGGCGCGGCCCGGAATCAAAGCCGTCGTGATGACGATGTCCTGCTTGGCGATGTGGCTGGAGACCAGTTCGGCCTGCGCCTTCTGGTATTCCTCGCTCATTTCGGTGGCATAGCCGCCCGAACCTTCGCCCTCGATCCCGGCGACATTCTCGACAAAGATCGGCTTGGCGCCGAGCGACTGGATCTGCTCCTTGGTCGCGCTCCGCACGTCGGTCGCCGAGACCTGCGCGCCCAGACGCCGCGCAGTGGCGATGGCTTGCAAGCCCGCCACGCCCACGCCCATGATAAAGGCGCGCGCGGCCTGCACCGTGCCGGCAGCGGTCATCATCATCGGGAAGGCGCGGCCATAGGCGTCCGCTGCCGCCAGCACCGCCTTGTAGCCGGCAAGGTTCGACTGCGAGGACAGCACGTCCATCGACTGCGCGCGGGTGATGCGCGGCATGAACTCCATGCTCAGTGCCTCGAAGCCCGCCGCAGCGTAAGCATCGACAACATCGCGCTTGCCGAAGGGATCGAACAGCGCCGCCACCCATGCACCCGGCTTCGCACCCGCCAGCAGCGCCACATCGGGCGCCTGAATGCCGAGCACGATGTCGGCATCCTTCACCGTCGCGGCAGCGTCACCGACGCTGGCCCCTGCCTCGGCATAGGCTTCGTCGGTGATCGAGGCGATTACCCCCGCGCCCGCCTCCACCGCGACCGTGCAGCCGAGGGCCGCAAACTTCTTGGCCGTTTCCGGCGTGGCGGCAACGCGCGTCTCGCCCGAGGCGCGCTCTGTCAGGATGGCGATTTTCACGAGAGCGCGCTTAGCTGGCGATCGCGGCGACGACAGCGAAGGTGATCACCGCGATCACCGGGACGGCCCATTTCAGCGTGGCCATGAAGCCGCTGTAGGTGGCCGTGGCCTTATCCATGTCGTGAACACTCATGATGTCTCTTCCCCTTGGGCGGCCTAACGCTCGGGCGAGCGATTGGTTGCCGAATGGTTGTCGAAAAAAACGGGCCGCGTGGCCCATGCCGCTCCCGTATCGGAGCCGCGCGCGCTTCTCAAGCCAACTTTAGTGAGAGGCAGGCGAGAGGCACCGGCCCCTCCCCGGCTGCGGTGCGATCTGCACACCTGTCCCGCTGCGGCACAGTCTTAATCGGGTTTTTACCCCTCCCAGCTATTGCTCGCTGCTGATGTCGGCGCGGGGCCCTTTCGTCCCGCGCCAGCAAGGGAGCCGAACGGCACGACTGATGGCAGAGATGGATTGCCTTCCCCAGGCGCAGGATGACGCGCGGATCGTCATGCTCATCGATGACGAGCCCGCGCAGGGCCGCCTCATCACCGCGATCGCCGCGCGCGATGGCTGGCGCACGATCGTCGCCCCCGACGCCGAGACCGCGATCGCCATGCTCGGCACGCGCGAAGGGATGCAGCTTTCCGCGATCCTGCTCGACCAGTGGGTGCCGGGCGATGATGCCTGCGCGCTGATCACCGAATTGAAGTCGCGCCGCCCGGCCCTGCCGATCCTGATGCTCACCACCAGCGCCTCGCCGCTGCTCGCGGTCGAGGCGATGCGCGCGGGCGCTTCGGACTATCTGGTCAAGCCCGTCTCGGCCGACCGGCTCATGGAGGCGCTGCGCTCTGTCACCACCCGCGATGTCCCGCGTGACGAACTCGCCCCGCTGACCGAGAAGATGTCGGCCAGCCTCGATTTCGACGCGATGATCGGCACCGCGCCCAGTTTCCGCGCCGCGCTCGCCCAGGCCGCCAAGGCCGCGCGCGGGCATGGCCATGTCCTGATCGAGGGCGAGAGCGGCACCGGCAAGGAAATGCTGATGCGCGCGATGCACGGCGCATCGCCGCGGGCCAAGGAAGCCTTTCGCATCATCAACCTCGCCTCTGTCCCCCCCGGCTCGATCGATTCGGTGCTGTTCGGCCACGAGGCCGGCAGCTTCCCCGGCGCCTTCGACCGCCAGATCGGCGCCTTCCAGCATTGCGACGGCGGCACGCTGATCCTCGACGAGATCGACCGCCTCACCCCCGCCCTCCAGCAGCGCCTCGCCGAGGCTCTGGACAGCGGCATCATCCGCCCCGTGGGCGCGAGCTACGGCTTCCGCGTCGACGTGCGGCTGCTGGTCACCAGCAATGTCGGGCTCGACCGGATGGTCGCGGCCGGACAGTTCGACGCACGCCTCGCCGCCAGGCTGAGCGCGACCCGCATCGTCTTGCCCCCCTTGCGCGAGCGCACCGGTGACATCCCCGCGCTGGCCCGCCACTTCCTCGCCCGGATCGGCGAGCAGCCGGGCCTCAACCACCTCTCGGTCGGCGACGGCGCGCTGGCGCTGCTGGCCGCCTATGACTGGCCGGGCAATGTCCGCCAGCTGCAATCGGTATTGTTCCGCGCCGCGGTCTATTGCGAGGGCAATTCGCTCACCGCCGACAGCTTCCCGCAGCTGTCCGAAATGCTCGGCGAACAGGGCAGCGTCACCGCCGCGAGCACGCACGAGGGCGTGGGCATCATGCTCTACACCCCCGACGGCAACCTGCGCCCGCTCGAAGAGATCGAGGCCGACGTGATCCGCCTCGCCATCGGCCACTACCGCGGCCGCATGACCGAGGTCGCGCGGCGGCTGGGGATCGGGCGCTCGACCCTCTATCGCAAGCTCAGCGATCTCGGGATCGATAACGCTGCTTGATCGGCGCGCCGTGCCAGCCTAGCGGCGCGGCATGACACAGCTTCAGGATTTCGCGGGGCGCGTCGCGCTCGTTACGGGGGCGGCATCGGGGATCGGGGCGGCCTGTGCCGAGGCATTGGCGGCACGCGGGTGCTCGCGGCTGGTGCTGGTCGATGTCGATGGCGCGGGGATGGACGCGCTCGACCTTGGGGCATGCGAGGTGCACCGCATCGTCGGCAGCGTCGCCGACGCCGGTCTTTGGCAGGCCGTCGCGCCCTCGTTGGCGGGTCTTGACCATGCAGTTGTCAATGCCGGGATCGGTTCGGGCGGGCTCATCGCCTCGGTATCGCTCGCCGAATGGCGGCGGGTGATGGACGTGAACCTCGACGGCGCCTTTCTCACGCTGGGCCATGCGCTCAGGGCGATGGAGGGCAAGCGTGGCAGCGTGGTCGTCGTGTCGTCGACCACTGGTCTCAAGCCCGTTCCCGGGATCGGCCCCTACGGCGTCGCCAAGGCCGCAGTCGCCCACATGGCGCGCATCGCCGCCGCCGAAAATGCGAAAAAGGGTATCCGCGTCAATGCAATAGCCCCGGGCGGGGTCGACACCGCGATCTGGGAGAGCGGGGAGGATTTCAAGGCCTCGGTCGCCGCGATCGGCCGCGAGGCGACCCTTGCGCGGATGGCCAAGACCACGCCGCTGGGCCGCTTCGCCACCTCCGCGGAGATGGCGGATTCGATCCTCTACCTGCTCTCCGATGCCGCCGCCAACATCACCGGCCACGTCATGGTATCGGACGGCGGCTTCACGCTGTGATGGATTGCCGGAGCGGATTTCCTACACTAACCCTTTGAAATGTTTCACGTGAAACATTTTGCACGCGCAGTCAGGATCAGGCCGGCTCGATCGTGAAGCCCGGAACTGCCGCCGGTTCCTTGTGGCCGGGGTGGTACATGTCCATGTAGATCATCGACTTGGCAGGCGTGCTGCCCTCGCACAGCACCTCGTAGCCGTCGATGATCCGCTGGTAGACCCCGAGGCCGAAATTGCCGACGCGGGCGTAGGTCGGGCGCTTGCCGTCGGCACAGCGCAGGCGGTTGAGGTAAGCGCGCTGTCCGCCGGGCATGTCGGCGCGCACCGGGTTCTCCTTGGCTCCGAGCGGGTGCGCCTGCGCCGCCTCGATCAGCTTGGCGAGCTCCTTGCCGCTGACGATCTTGTTGCCGAAGATGTCGGTCGCTTCCTGCGCCGCCACCGGCAGCGCCGCGCCGCCCGCCAGCATCGCCGCCACCAGTCCCGTCAGCATTGCTTTGCCCAGCATCATCTGTCCTCCCCGTTATTTGCCAGAGACTTGCACAAAGCCCGCGCCGCGGCAAGCGGTCTCACCAGCCGAAGGTCTCGCTCGCCAGCGTGGCGCTGGTGTTGCCCTTGAGGCTGACGGTCACGCGCTTGGCCTGCCAGTCGATATCGACCAGCCCGTAATTCTCGATCGGATAGAACTTCCCGACCCGCGCCGCGTCCGGCTCGCGCGCGGTACTGCGCTCGATGTCGTCGCCGAAAGCGAGGTTGAGCGAGGAGCTGGTCAGCTCCCAGATGGTCTGGCCCGTGTGTTCGACCTTGTAGATTCCGCCCGCATGGCGATCGCCCGAGAGCAGCACCAGCCCGCTCTTGGCGCGCTTGCCCAAGAGGTCGAGCAGCCGGGTGCGCTCGGCCGGGAAGTTGGTCCAGCCTTCGAACTGGTGCGCGGTCGTCAGCACCTGGGTGGAGGAGACCACGATCCTGAGGTCGGCCGGCTTGGCAAGCTCGGCCGCCAGCCACGCCCATTGCGCCTCGCCGAGCACGGTCTTGCCCGCGCTGTCATCGGGCAGATAGCCGCCGAGCGGCGGGCGGTCCTTGGTCCAGCCTGCGCGCTTCAAGTCCGAACGGAAGAACCGCGTGTCGAGCATGATCACCTGCACGCGCTTGCCTTGAGGGCCGGTGATGGTGCTCTCGTAGATCCCGGGCCGCGCCTTGACCGCCTCGGACGAACCCCAGAAGGTCTCGAACAGGGTCTCCGACCAGCCGCGGAACGGGAAGCTGCCGCCGGCATCGTTGAAGCCGAAATCATGGTCGTCCCAGGTCGCCATCATCGGCACCTTGGCGCGGAAACCGGTGAATTCTGGATGCGAGGCCTGCAGCGCATAGGCGCGGCGCAGGGATTCGAGACCCGCGTCGCCATCCCAGCCGTTGTCGCCATAGACATTGTCGCCGATCATCAGGAACAGTTGCGGATTGGCCGCAGCAATCTGCGCCCACATGTGCTGCGATGCGCTCTGGTGGTTGCAGCTGCCGACCGCGATGCGGGTGAGCGTGGTGTCGGGCATCAGCACCGGATTGATCCCGGCGTAGGGCAAGACCGATTTGGTCTTCAGCCCCTCGTAATAGGGCGAAAGCAGCTGGTCGGGGGTGACCTCAACGGTTTGCGGGGTCTGGGCGAGGGCCGGTGCGGCAAGCGCGAGGACGGCGGCGGCGGAGAGCAGGGTGCGGCGCATGGACAAGTTCCTCGTTCGAAAGGGTTGCGCGAAGCTCTGGCGGCGGCCCGTTACAGAACCGTGGCAGGGTCTCACAGCGGCGGCAGCGTACTGTAATCGGTGAGGGCTGCGTCCCTCAACCCGCGCCACACGTTGCGCGCCTGCACCGTCTCGGCGACATCGTGGACGCGCAGCAGGTGGACGCCGGCCTCCATGCCCTTGAGCGCCAGGGCGAGCGAGCCTGCCAGCCGCGCATCGGCCTCCTCCTCGCGGGAGAGCGCGCCGATCATCCGCTTGCGGCTCGCCCCCAGCATCAGCGGGCTGCCGAGCCCATGGAACAGCGGCAGGGCATTGATCAGCGCAAGGTTCTCGGCGAGCGTCTTGCCAAAGCCGATGCCGGGGTCGAGGATGATGCGGTCCTCGCCGATCCCTGCCGCAATCGCCTGCGCGCGGGCGTGGTGGAGGAAATCGAACACCTCGCTCACCACATCGGCATAGCCGGGCCCCTTGTGCAGGTCCTCGCCGGCGCCCGGCGCATGCATCAGCACCACCGGACAGCCCTCGGTCGCGACCACTTCCTTGGAACGCGGATCATAGCGCAGGGCCGAGACGTCGTTGGCCATGTGCGCGCCGGCCGCAAACCCCGCCGCGAGCACCCCTGCGCGGCGGCTGTCGAGACTGATCGCGGCGCCCATAGCAGCGCAATATTCGATTGCGGGCACGACACGACGGATCTCCTCGTCCTCGAAGGTCGCCGCCGCGCCCGGGCGGGTGCTTTCCCCGCCGATGTCGATGATCGCCGCCCCCGCCTCGAGCATCGCGGCGGCGTGGGCGCGGCCGGCCTCGAGCGCGTCATGCTGCCCGCCGTCAGAAAAGCTGTCGGGCGTGACGTTGAGGATGCCCATCACCTGCGGCTGGTCGAGCCGGACGGTGCGCGCACCCAGCTGGAGCGGCGCATGCACCTTGGCAAGGTTGCCCCATTGCGCGGCCGCTTCCTGCGCGAGAGCGCCCGAAAGGCGCGCGAGCGCCGCCTCGATCTCGGCAGGCGTGCCGATGATGCGCTCGCTGACCGCCCGCCCGTCACGCAGCACCAGCGCGAATTCGCGGGCATAGACCATGCTGCCCCCCAGCCGCACCGCCGCGCCCTCCACGCCTTGCGGACCGGCAACGAGGGTAAGGGGGTGGATATAGACGGAGTCAGACATGGGGGCTGTCTAGCAGGCGTGCGGCGGCCCGGACAACGCGGGTGCGCAGATTATCGTCAGGCGCCACGCGTTTCACCTTTTCCTAACCGGCTCACCTTTATGACGAAGGCTCAGGAGGCCGCGTATCATGCTGACTTTGGTGGAATTGTTCTTCGATGCCCTGTCGATCGGCAACGAGATCGAACGTGACCGTCGAGACGACCGGCAGCGGCGGCGCAGCTGGGGCAAGGCTCTGACCTACACGGTCTGGGTGATCATCGCCGTGGTCGCTCTGGTGCTGTTCAAGCTGGTTTGACAGGGGCGATCAGTCTTCAGCCGCGAGCAGGTAGAGCTGGCGCGCGGCGTCGATCGGCTGCACCTCACCGCCCTGCTCGTAGTGCCAGAAGGCCCAGCCGTTGCATGACGGCGCGCCTTGCAGCTCCTTGCCGAGCCCGTGGATCGAGCCGGTCTTGCCATTGCACTCCAGCGAGCCATCGGCCCGAACCGTGGCGATCCATCGGCGCTTCTTGTCGAAGATTTGCGAGCCGGGCGGGATCAGCCCCGCCTCCACGACTGCCCCGAACGCCACCTTGGGCGCGGTGCGGGCCGATTGCATCGTGGTGAGCGCGCTTTCATCGAGCGGCAGTTCGCGGTCGATGCGCTTGGTGGCGACTTCGCGGTAGAAATCCTCGCGCTCGCAGCCGATCCATTCGCGCCCCAGCCGCTTGGCGACCGCGCCGGTGGTGCCGGTGCCGAAGAAGGGATCGAGCACCACATCGCCCTTCTCGGTGGTCGCCAGCAGCACGCGGTAGAGCAGTGCTTCGGGCTTTTGCGTCGGGTGCGCTTTCTTGCCGTTCTCCTTCAGCCGCTCGCCCCCCGAGCAGATCGGCAGCACCCAGTCACTACGCATCTGGAGCTCGTCATTGAGGGTCTTCATTGCGCGGTAGTTGAAGTGGTAGCGCGACTTTTCGCCCATGCTCGCCCAGATCAGCGTCTCGTGCGCATTGGTGAAGCGGGTGCCCTTGAAATTGGGCATGGGGTTGGTCTTGCGCCAGACGATGTCGTTCAAGATCCAGAAGCCGAGATCCTGCAGGATCGCGCCGACGCGGAAGATGTTGTGGTAGCTGCCGATCACCCACAGCGCGCCATCGGGTTTCAAGACGCGGCGCGCCTCGGTCAGCCATTCGCGGGTGAACTTGTCGTACACCGCCATGCTGTCGAACTGGTCCCAGTGATCGGTGACCGCATCGACATGGCTGCCATCGGGGCGGGCAAGATCGCCGCCGAGCTGGAGGTTGTAGGGCGGATCGGCGAAAACCAGATCGACGCTCGCGTTAGGCAGGGAGCGCATCGCTTCGATGCAGTCGCCGGGCAGGATGCGGCCCAGCGGCAGATCGAGCGGGCGCGCGGTTTCGAGCGTTTTTTCAACGCTCTTCGCACGTGACTTCACCTTTTCTATCACGCCTGCCACGGGGCCCTCGCCTGTCATTTGTGGGAACTTATCCACAGGCATGAGTCTTTGAAGAGTCCGCGTCAAGCCTCTAATTTTACGCGGGCTTTGTGACAGCGCGCTGCGCGCGGGCGGAACGAAACGAGTCCGGCACAAGATGTAGAGGCCGCAGGGCTGCGCAGGACTCCAAATGCGGGGGTGTGGCGGGTAGGACTCAACCGCAAGCCAGAGCGACCTAGATCAGCACCAGCTGCGCCACCGGCGCAAAGCTGCGGCGGTGGAGCGGGCTCGGGCCGTGCAGCCGCAGCGCTTCCATGTGCTCGGCCGTGCCATAGCCCTTGTTGCGCTCCCAGCCGTAATGCGGGTGCGCCGCGGCGGCTTCGAGCATCATCCGGTCGCGCCACTCCTTGGCGATGATCGAGGCGGCGGAGATGGCGGGCTCGATCCCGTCGCCGCCGACGATCGCGCGCGCCGGCCAGCACCAGTCGGCGCAGCGGCCGTGGGGGGTGAGGTTGCCGTCGATCAGCACCTCGCGGGTCTCGCACCCCAGCGCCGCGGTCAGCGCTGCAACCGCACGGGTCATCGCCAGCATGGTCGCCATGAAGATGTTGAGCCGGTCGATTTCGTCGGGATCGACCACCGCCACCGCCCAGCCGCACCCCTGCCGGATCGCTTCGTCGAGCACCGCGCGGCGGGCGGGCGATAAGCGCTTGGAATCGTCGAGCCCCGCAGGTATCGCCGCGCCCAGAACCACCGCCGCGGCCACCACCGGCCCGGCGAGCGGCCCGCGCCCTGCCTCGTCGACGCCGATCACCAGCGGCGCGCGCGAGGCGATCAAATCCGGAGTGACCCCAAGCATGATCCGTTCTGCCCGTTTGCTCGCCGCTTTTTCGACCCCTGCGCTGATGCTGGCAAGCTGCGCCAATGCGCAAACCGGGGAAAGCGCACCCGCCGCAGCCGGAGAGGCGTTCAAGACGACCGACGTCGCCGGCTTCGAGGAACCCTGGGCGATGGCCTTCGCACCGGGCACCGCGACGCTGTTCGTCACCGAGAAGGCGGGGACGGTGAAATTGCTCGACACCAAGACCGGCGAGACCGCGACCGTCACCGGCGCGCCCAAGGTCGATTACGGCGGCCAGGGCGGGCTCGGCGACATCGCCTTCCTGCCTGCCGAGGCTGCAGGCACGCTCGCCACCCGCACGATCTATCTGAGCTGGGCCGAAGCCGGAGAGGAAGACACCCGCGGCGCGGTGGTCGGCAAGGGCCAGCTGGTCTGCTCGGCCCCCACCACCTGCACCATCGAAGGCCTGTCGGTGATCTGGCGCCAGACCCCCAAGGTCACGGGCCGCGGCCACTATTCGCACCGCCTGCTCTTCTCGCCCGACGGCAAGTATCTCTACGTCGCCAGCGGTGAGCGGCAGAAGATGCAGCCGGCGCAGGACACTGCCGCAACGCTCGGCAAGATCGTGCGCCTCAATCTCGACGGCACGCCTGCCGCGGGCAATCCGATGGCGGACCAGGGCGGCGTGACCGCCGAGATCTGGTCGATGGGCCACCGCAACATCCTCGGCATGGCGTGGGACGCCGAAGGTCGCCTGTGGGAGGTCGAGCACGGCCCGGCGGGCGGCGATGAGCTCAATCTCGTGAAGGCGGGCGCCAATTACGGCTGGCCGGTGCGCTCGAACGGCGAACACTACAACGGCAATCCGATCCCCGATCACGAAGCAGGCGACGGCTTCGCCCAGCCCGCCTTGAGCTGGAACCCGGTGATCGCGCCGGGGGGCATGATCATCTACACCGGCGACCAGTTCGCAGGCTGGAAGGGCCATGCGCTGATGACGGGTCTTGCGACGCAGGCGCTGGTCGATGTCGCGATCGACGGCGAGAAGGCACGCGAAGTCGCCCGCCACGAATTCGATTCGCGCCTGCGCGCCATCGCTCAGGGCCCCGACGGGGCGATCTGGGTGGCGCAGGACGGCAAGGGCGCGCGGCTGCTCAAGCTCACCGCCAAATGAGCGCATCCCCCCGGGCGGCCGACACCGCTACGATCATCCCGCTCGAGGCGGTCGATCCCGCCATGACCGAGGAAGTACTCGACCGCGCCTTTGGGCCGGACCGCCACGCGCGCACCGCCTACCGCATCCGCGAAGGCATGGCGTGGCTTCCCGGCCTCAGCCTCGCTGCCTTGGACGAGAACGACCTTCTGGTGGCGACGATCCAATGCTGGCCGGTGGGCCTCCAGACCAAGGAGGGGCAGGTGCCGCTGGTGATGGTCGGACCGGTCGCGGTGGTGCCCGAACGGCAGGGCGAAGGCTTCGGCGTGGGCCTGATGAGCGCGATGCTGGCCGAGGATGCGCGGCTCGCGTCGGGCGGTGGGCGCGCCCTGCCGCAAGTTCTGATCGGTGATGCCAGCTACTACGGCCGCTGGGGCTTCTCCGCGGCGATGACCGGCGGCTGGCGCTGCCCCGGCCCCTATGAACAGGACCGTCTGCTCGCGCGCGGCCACGGCCTCGCCGCCATGCCCGCCGAGGGCATGCTGGGGCCGTGGGAGGGTTGAATAAGGGAAGGTAACCCCTTCACCTTCCCCGCCCCATCTGCCATCCCCGCATAACAATGCCCTACGATCCGCCCCCGCACCTTGCCGGCCTGACCCTCGCCGAGATCGCCGCTCTGGTCGAGCAGCGCCAACTCCCCCCGGTCGAAAGCTGGTCGCCCGCCAAGATCGGCGAGAGCCACATGGTGATCGCCGCTGACGGGACGTGGTTCCATGAGGGCGGCGTGATCCGGCGCGAGGCGATGGTGCGCGCCTTTGCGAGCCTGCTCACCCGCGACGAAGCCGGACACCACTGGCTGGTCACCCCGGTCGAAAAGCTCGCCATCGAGGTTGAGGACGCGGCCTTCATCGCCACCGATTGCGTGCGCAAGGACGATGCGCTGGCCTTCCGCGTCAACACCGACGAGCTGGTGATCGCCGGCCCCGGCCATGCCTTGCGCGCGGCGGGCACGGCCGAGGAGCCTGCGCTCTATCTCCACGTACGGCGCGGCTGCGAGGCGCGCCTCAACCGCTCGACCTGGGCGCAGCTCGCCGAGATCGCGCTGGCCGAGGGGGCGGAAGAGAACGGCTGGCAGGTCACCAGCCAGGGCGAAGCCTTCCGCCTGCTGCCATGAGCCTCTACGATACCCTCGCCCGCGCCTTTGCGGAAGGTCACGCGCGCGCGATCCCCGACCTGCTCAGCGATGCGCACTTTGCGCAAGGGGGCCGCGCGACGCCCGCTGCGGTGCTGATCGCGATCACCGATGTCGCGGATGATCCGCAGGTGATCCTCACCCAGCGCCCCCGCGCGATGCGCGATCATCCGGGGCAGGTCGCCTTCCCCGGTGGCAAGCTCGATCCGGGCGAGGACGCAATCACCGCCGCTCTGCGCGAAGCCGAGGAGGAGCTCGCCCTCCCCCGCTCGGCGGTACGGGTGATCGGCACCAGCGATATCTATCACACCGGCACCGGCTTTCTGGTGACACCGGTGGTGGGCGTGGTGCCCCCCGGCCTGCCGCTCGTCCCCAACCCCGAGGAGGTCGAGGCGTGGTTCGAGGCGCCGCTCGGCCTGCTGCTCGATCCCGTCAGTTGGACCACCAATGAAGTGTTCTGGCGCGGGGCGAACCGGCGCTATCTCGAACTCGACTGGCAGGGATTTCGCATCTGGGGCGTGACCGCGGCGATCATCGCGAACCTTTCGCGCCGGATCACGCTGGAGGCTTTGCGCGATGCTGCGTGATTTGCGCGAGGCCGGCTGGACGAAGCGCGAGGGCCTGGCATTGCTGACGCGCGCGCTGGGCGCTGAAAATATCCGCTGGGTCGGGGGGGCGGTGCGCGACGGCTTGCTGGGCGTTGGCGTCGCGGATGTGGACTGCGCGTGCGTGCTCATGCCCGCCGAGGTGATCGCCGCCTGCGGCCGCGCCGGGATCCGCACCGTGCCGACCGGGATCGACCACGGCACCGTCACCGCGATCCTCAAGGACGGCCCCGTCGAGGTCACCACCTTGCGCCGCGATGTCGCCACCGATGGCAGGCGGGCCACGATCGCCTTCGCCACGGATTGGCCCGAGGACGCCGCACGGCGCGATTTCACCATCAACGCGCTTTACGCCCACCCCGAGACACTCGAGATCGCAGATTACTTCGGCGGGCTCGCCGACCTCGAGGCGCGCCGTGTGCGCTTCATAGGCGAGGCGGCTGCGCGGATCGCCGAGGATCACCTGCGGATCCTGCGCTACTACCGCTTCCAGACCCGCTTCGGGGCGGCGCTCGACGAGCAGGCCGAGGACGCCTGCGCTGAGCTTGCCCATACCCTCAAGGGCCTCAGCCGCGAACGGATCGCGAGCGAGTTGCTGGCGCTGCTCGGCCTCAACGATCCCCACCCCACCATCGCCCGGATGCGCGCGCGCGGGGTGCTGCCGGTGATCCTGCCCGAGGCTTGCCCGGCGCAGATCGCCGCGCTCGCACGCCTGATCGCCGCTGAGGCGGAGCAAGGCATCGCCCCCGATCCCGTCCGCCGCCTCGCCGCGCTGCTCCCGCCCATGCCGGAGATCGCCGAGACGGTCGCGGCGCGGCTCAGGCTCTCCAAGGCGCAGCGCGCCCGGCTGATCGCGGCGGCCGAACGCGAGGCGGACGACGCCGCCAACCCGCGCGCCCTCGCCTATCGGCTGACGCCGCCCCTCGCCATCGACCGGCTGCTGCTGACCGGCAGCGACGCGCGGGTGCTGCAAGGCTGGAGCGTCCCGGTCTTCCCGTTGAAGGGCGGCGCGATCGTCGCGCGCGGGGTGACTGCGGGGCCTGCCGTGGCGCGAATCCTCCAGGCGGTCGAAGCGCGCTGGGTCGCCGAAGCCTTCCCCGATGACCCCCGCATCGACGCGATCCTCGCAGAGGAGCTCGCCCGCGCCACCCCGTGAGTGGCACGACTCGCCGTTAACGGGGCGAAAACCGCGACGGGTGTCGCACGGAATTGCTCGGCTGCAATTGTCTCAATTATCGGACACAGGTTAGGTTTGCCCCCGCGGGCCATCCCAGCCCGCTCCCAGCCCGGACGTGCCGCCTCCCCCATTGGCACAGCAACCCTCCGGCAAATGGAACAAGGGAGTTGAACAATGAAAATCCTCAAGCAGGCGCTGCTCGCCGGTGCTCTCGCTCTCACCCCGGCTGCGGCCATGGCGCAGGATGTCGGTGCCACGATCTACGGCAATGACGGCGAGGCCGTCGGCACCGTCACCGAGGTCAATGATCAGGTGGTCGTGATCGACACCGGCAAGCACAAGGCCCCGGTGCCCGTCGGCATGGTCGCCGACGGCGAGAAGGGCAAGAGCGTCAACGCCACCAAGGCCCAGATCGATACCATGATGGACGAGCGGGTCGCCGAGGCCAATGCCAAGCGCGATGCGGCGTTGGTCGCGGGCGCGGCGGTGATCTCGGTCGGCGGGAGGCCGGTGGGCACGCTCGGCGCGGTCGACCTTGCCGCCGACAGCATCGACTTCAAGGCCGAGGGCGGTAGCGTCTTCCCGATGAAGAAGGAACACTTCGCGGTGAACCCGCAAGGCCAGCTGATGGTGCTCTACAGCAAGGACCAGATCGCCGCGGCTGCCGCGAATGCCAAGCCGGGCGCGCCGAACGGCGGGCAGTAAGGCGAAAGCGCGGCCGGGCGGGACATCCCGCCCGGCCGCTTTGCCGCGCTCAAGCAGCGCAGCGGTAGCGCAATCAATTAGGCGCTCAAGTAGCGCAGCGGTAGCGCAACCAACTACGAGAAGCGGTTCGACTTGGGGAAGCCCTGCGGCGGCATCCGCCCGGCCGCGCCGCGTGCAACCTTCCACATGCGGATCTCGGTCTCGGTGCGGGTGCGCTCGCCCGATCCGCCCATCTGCCAGCTGAGGCCGTCGGCGAGCACAAAGGTGGTCGCGTCCGCCATCCCCCCGTCGCGGTAGCGTTGCAGCTGCACCCCCTGCCCGCGCGCCATGACGGGCAGTTCTTCCAGATTGAACACCACCAGCTTGCGGTTGTCACCGACCACCGCGACATGATCGTGGCGCTCGCCGATCGGCCGGATCACCGTCAGCTTCGCGCCGTCCTTCAGGTTCACCACCTGCCGGCCCTTGCGGGTTTCGGCGAGCAGTTCGTCCATGTTCGCAACGAAGCCCTTGCCGTGGCTGGAGGCGAGCAGCAGTTTGCCACCCGCTCGGTGGACCATCAGCGCGCAGACGCTCGCCTCACTCTCGAGATCGATCATGGTGCGCACCGGCTCGCCGAAGCCGCGCGCGCCGGGGAGCTTGTCGCAGCCCAGCGTGAAGAACCGTCCGTCCGAGGCGGCGAGCAGCAGCTTGTCGGTGGTCTGCGCGTGGAGGATGAAGGCGAGGCCGTCCCCCTCCTTATACTTGAATTCCTGATCCAGTGGCACGTGACCGCTGGCGGCACGGATCCAGCCCTTTTGCGAGAGGATCACGGTCACCGGCGCCTTCTCGATCATCGCGTCCATGCTGAACGCGACGGTCGGCTCAGCCTCGGCGATCAGCGTACGGCGTTTTCCGAGCGGGGTGTCCTCGGCATAGGTCTTGCGAAGATTGCGCAGGTCGCGCTTCAACCGCGTGCGCTGCTTGGCCGGGCTTTCGAGCAGGGCGGTGAGCTCGGCCTCTTCCGCCAGCAACTCATCCTGCTCCTTGCGCAGCTGCATTTCCTCGAGCTTGCGCAAGCTGCGCAGCCGCATGTTGAGGATCGCCTCGGCCTGGCGGTCGGTGAGTTCAAACTCGGCCATCATCACCGGCTTGGGCTCGTCCTCGGTGCGGATGATCTCGATCACCCGGTCGAGATTGAGGAAGGCGATGATGTAGCCGCGCACCAGTTCCAGCCGGTCCGCGATCTTCTCAAGCCGGTGCTTGGCGCGGCGCTGGAGAATGTCGATCTGCGCGAAGGTCCAGCTTTCGAGCAGTTCCTTCAGCCCCATCACCATCGGCGTGCGACCGAACCCGGGCCGCGCGTCGAGGACGTTGAGGTTGAGGCTGAAACGGGTTTCGAGGTCGGTCAGCTTGAACAGGCTTTCCTTGAGCAGCTCGGGATCGACATTGCGGCTCTTGGGCACCAGCACGATGCGGATCGCGGTGTCGCTTTCGTCGCGCACGTCCTCGAGGATCGGCAGCTTGCGGTCGGCGATGGCCTGCGCAATCTGCTCGATCAGCTTGCCCTTGGGCACCTGATAGGGGATTTCCGAGATGACCAGCTGCCACTGCCCCCCGCCGAGCCGCTCGATACCCTGCGCGATGTCGGCCTCGTCCTTGGCTTCGGGCGCGAGGAAGCGGCCGCGCAGGCGGAAGGCGCCGCGCCCGGTGCGATAGGCCTCGCTGATCGCGGCCGCGCTGTCGATCACTTGGCCGCCGGTGGCGAAATCGGGGCCGCGGAACTTCTCCATCAGCTGATCGTGCGTGACCCCCGGATTTTCGATCAGCTCGAGCGTCGCGTCGATGATTTCCGCGACATTGTGGCTGGGGATGCTCGTCGCCATCCCCACAGCGATGCCGCTCGACCCGTTCGCCAGAAGATTGGGGAACAGGCCGGGGAAGATCTCGGGCTCGATCTCCTCGCCGTTATAGGTCGGGAGGAAATCGACCGTGCCCTCATCGAGCCCGGCCATCAGTTCCAGCGCGGTCCGGGTCAGGCGCGCTTCGGTGTAGCGGTAGGCGGCGGCGTTATCGCCATCGACATTGCCGAAATTGCCCTGCCCCTCGACCAGCGGGTAACGCAGGCTGAAATCCTGCGCGAGGCGAACCATCGCGTCGTAGACGCTGGCGTCGCCATGCGGGTGATACTTGCCGATCACGTCGCCAACCACGCGCGCCGATTTCTTGAAGGCATCGCTGGGGTTGAGCTTCAGCTGGCGCATCGCCCACAGCAGGCGGCGGTGGACCGGCTTCAGCCCGTCGCGCAGGTCGGGGAGCGAGCGGGCAGTGATCGTCGAGAGCGCATAGACCAGATAGCGTTCCGACAATGCAGCATCGAAAGGCGCATCGACGATCGCGTCGAAGCCGTCGTCAGGCGTGTCGGTTGTCGGGGGCGCGGCCATGCCCCCCCATAACAACCGCTGCGCCACCGAGGGAGAGGGGTTTCCACAGGGTTGCAAATTTCGTGTCTGCGGACCCCGCGGCAAGAATATGGCGAAATTGCGGTTGGATTGTGGTGAAAATGAGGCATGATTACGGCGAAACTGAGGCAGGGGCGCTGAGTCGCGCCCCGCCGTTCAGCTTCGTTGAGGAGAGAACCCATGCGTAAGACCCTGATTTGCGCCGTTTCCATCACTGCCCTCACCCTTTCCGCCTGCAGCAAGCCGCGGGACGACGCCGACGCCAGCTATGCCGATGGCAGCGAGACCGCCGTCGCTGCGGAGGCAATGACCGCAAGCGAACCCGTCCCGCCCGCCCCCGCGCAGCGCGCCGAGGCGGCAAGCAAGGCACTCCCCGAACTCGAAAAAATCCCCACCAGCCTCCCCCAGCTCGCCTACGAATATGACTACCGCTGGCGCCTGGAGGCGGACGCGATCGGCGCGCTCCAGCGCCGCCACGCGAGCCTGTGCGAACAGCAGGGCCCTGCCTCCTGCCAGATCATCGGCATGACCAAAACCGGCGCGGAAGAAGGCGAGGTCGAGGGCGTGCTCGAAATGGCGGTCGCCACCCGCCAGGCGCGGGCCTTCGGCGCGCTGATCGAGGACGAGGCGCTTGATGCGGGGGCCGAGCAGGTCTCGGCCGAAATCGCCTCGGAGGAACTCTCCAAGCAGATCGTCGACACCGAGGCCCGGGTGCGCGCCCGCGCCGAATTGCGCGACCGGCTGACCGAGGTGCTGCGCACCCGCTAGGGAAAGGTCAGCGAGCTGGTCGAGGCCGAACGCTCGCTCGCCGCGGTCAACGAGGAGATCGACCAGGCGAGGAGCTGGCTCAGGGAGATGGGCGGCCGCGTCGCATATAGCCGCGTCACCGTCCGCTACGAGACGGGCGGTGCCGCGGGCAGCAACTTCTTGCGCCCGGTCAAGGGCGCGCTCGGATCGCTGGGTGCGATCTTCGGATGGGTCGCGGCGCTGCTGATCCTGGCGGGCGCGGTGGCGCTGCCGCTGGGCGGGGCGTGGTGGGCGCAGAACGCGGTGCGGCGCCGCTTCGCGGCCGCCAACCCCGCTCCGGAGGCGCCGAAAGCCTCCTGACCCTCGGCCCGCCGCGCAGGCCCCGCGCTCCGCCGTGCCGGGCGGAACACGGGGCCGCGCGGCAAGCTAGACCCGGGGCACCCACCAGCAGGAGAGCCCCATGCAACGCATCCTCATCATCGCCACCGACGGTTACGAGCAATCCGAACTGACCGAACCCAAGCGCATGCTCGAAGAGTCCGGGGCGCAGGTCACCGTCGCCAGCTTGAAACCAGGGGAAATCCGCGGTTGGGACCAGAAGGACTGGGGTACGAGCGTCGCGGTCGATTGCACCATCCGCGAGGTCGCGGTGGAGGATTACGACGCGCTGCTGCTCCCCGGCGGGCAGATGAATCCCGACATCCTGCGCATGGAGCACAAGGTGATCGAACTGGTGCGCGAATTCGACGCAGCCGAAAAGCCGATCGCGGCGATCTGCCATGCGCCCTGGCTTCTCGCCGAGGCCGACATTATCGAGGGGCGCTCGCTCACCGGCTGGCCCTCGATCCGCACCGATCTCGCCAATGCCGGGGCGGCGGTGGTCGACGAGGAAGTGGTGGTCGACGGCAACCTCATCACCAGCCGAAAGCCTGCCGACATCCCCGCCTTCACCAGGGCGCTGATGGCGGCACTCGACATGGCGCAATAGCCCGCACAGGGGGGGCGCACGATGGGCTCATCCGACCGCCGCGAACTCGCCGAAGACCGCACCGACTGGGCCGAGCGGCGCACCGATTGGGCCGAAGACCGCACCATCATGGCCAACGAGCGGACCTTTGCCGGATGGATGCGCACCGGGCTTGCCGCCGCAGGCATCGGGCTCGGCTTCCACGCTCTGTTCGGCAAGCTTGAGCCGGCCTGGTTTCCCAAGGCGCTGGCGAGCGGCTTCGTGGTGATCGCGATCGTGATCTTCCTTGCCGCGCAGGCCAAGGCGGTCGCGGTCGCCCGGAGGCTCGAGGATCACCGGTCCGAACCGATGCGCGGGCTGACGCTGCGGCTGGTGGCGGGCGGGATGATCGCGGCCAGCACCGGGCTGGGCGCGGCGATCTGGATGATGCCCTAAGCCCGCTACATCCGCCGCGCGTCGGCGCTGGCAGATGGGATGGTGACGGTGAGCCCGTCCATCTCGGGCGAAAGCTCGATCTGGCACGACAGGCGCGAGGTGCGCCGCGCGCCGGCCGCGAAGTCGAGCATGTCCTCCTCCTCCTCGGCGGCAGGGGGCAGGCGGTCGAACCATTCGGGGGCGACGATCACGTGGCAGGTCGAGCACGCCATCTGCCCCTCGCACGTCCCCTCGAGCGGCAGCCCCGCCGCCTGGCCGACCCGCAGCAGGTTGTCGCCGGGCACGGCACTGGCCGCCACCGGCTTGCCGCTCTGGTCGACGAAGGTGATGGTGATGCTCACAGGCCTTGCTCCCTGACGGCGGCATTGATCATGGCGGCGGCGGAATCGATGTCCGCAAGGGTCGTATAGCGCCCGAAACCGAGGCGGATAGAGGACTTTGCTTGGCGCTCGGTGAGGCCGATGGCGCGCAGCACATGGCTGGGCCGGCCCGACCCGCTCGCACAGGCGCTCCCGGCGGAGAACATGATCTGGCGGCAGTCGCTCATCAGGCGCGCGACGTCTAACCCGTCCTTGCGGATGTTGAGATTGCCGTGCCAGCGATCCACCGCGCTGCCGTTGAGTTCCCAGCCGACGAAAGCATCGCGCGCCTTGTTCCACAAATGTTCCACGTGAAACATTTGCTCCGAGAAGCTCTCCTGCGCCACCTGCGCCGCCGCGCCGAACCCAGCGCACAAGGCGGGCGAGAGCGTGCCCGAGCGCAAACCGCCCTCTTGCCCGCCACCATGCAGCAACGGGTGGGCAACCACCCCCTCACGCACCCACAACGCCCCGATGCCCTTGGGGCCGTGGACCTTGTGGGCCGAGATGGCGATGAAATCGGCCGCGACCTCGACCGGAACCTTGCCATAGGCCTGCACCGCATCGACCAGCACCTTGGCCCCGACCTGGCGGGCGATATCCACCACCGGGGCGAGCGGGTTCCTCACCCCTATCTCGTTATTGATCGCCATGACCGCGACAAGACCTGTCGATGACGTGACATGACCCGCCAACGCATCGACATCGGCGCGGCCATCAGGTGTGACCGGCAGCACCGTAAAACGCCGCCCCTGCGCGAGGACCGCCTCGGCGCAATCGAGCACCGCGGCGTGTTCGGTGGCGAAGGTGACGACGTCGCCAGAGGTGCCAAGGATCACCGCGTTGATCGCCTCGGTCGCGCCGGAGGTGAACACCAGCCGCCCGCCCTCGGGCAAAAGCGCCGCGACACGCTCGCGGGCGGTCTCCACCGCGGCTGCGGCCATGCGGCCCATGCGGTGGGGGGAATGGGGATTGCCGAAAGTGTCGCTCTCCGGCCCGCCGAGCCACCTGAGCATGGCTTCGCGCGCTTCGGGGGCGAGTGGGGTCGTGGCTTGGTAATCGAGGTAGATCATCGATCACCCCCCTTGTCTTCCCGGGCTTGACCCGGGATCCCGCTGCCTCTGTGCTGCGGTTCAAGAAAGCGGGGCCCCGGATCAAGTCCGGGGAGACGGTGAGGGTTCAGCATAATGAGGCCCAGGCCTCGCTGAACCGCTCCAGCTCCTCGGGCGTGGTGTTCCACCCCAAGCTCACCCGGATGGTGCGCGCCGCCACATCGTCGGGCACGCCGAAGGCATCGAGCACCCGGCTTTTCTTCAATGTGCCGGAAGAACACGCGCTCCCCGCCGAGACGGCAAAGCCCATGGCGTCGAGGCGGATCAGGAGGGCCTGCGCGCTTATCGTGGGGTGGGCGACGGCGATGATGTGCGAACATTGCGGGCCGACAGCGATGGCCTCGGCCGCTGCCCAGACCGTCTGCCGGAAATCGAGCCGCTCGGCCTCATCCGTGGCCCAGCTGTCCATCCCGCCCGCTTCCAGCGCCGCCGCCAAGCCGAGCGCGCCCGGCAGGTTCTCGGTGCCCTGCCGGTAGCCGCGCTCGTGCCCGCCCGAGGGTTCGAGCAGGTTGAAATCGCGCACCAACAGCGCGCCGACGCCGATCGGGCCGCCGAACTTGTGCGCGCTGACCACGATCATGTCGGCGTCGGGCAGCGGCATCTTGCCTGCGCTCTGCGAGCAGTCGGCGAGCAGCACGCCGCCGGCCGCGCGCACTTGCCGCACGAGTTCGTGGCTGTGTTCGGCGCGTGCGCCCAACATCTGCGTCCCGGTCTCGGAGTTGAGCGACTGGAGCGCGAAAATCGCTCCGCCCTCGCCGAGCGCGGTGGCAAGTGCCTCGCGGTCGGGCTCGGCGCCGAAGTGCGGGATCGGAATGACGGTTGCATCGGGCGCTGCGCGAAACACCGCGTCATGCTCGACCGCGCTGACGATCCGGCGCCCGGCCTTCGCCCGGTTGAGCGCGATCCACAGCGCCTCGCTCGCCCCGCTCGTGAAGATCAACTCGCCTTCCCAGCCCAGCATCCGCTTGATCCGCTCGCGCGCATCCTCCAGCGCGGCGTGTGCCTTGCGCCCTTCCGCATGGGGCGACGACGGGTTCGCCCACAGCGCAAAACCTTCCTCCATCGCCGCCCGCGCCTCGTGGCGCAGGGGGGAGGTGGCGGCGTGATCGAGATAGACCCGTTCGGGAATGGTGCTGTTCCCTGTAAGAAATTGCGGTTTTCGCTATCGCCCCTATATAGGCCGCACGATTTTCGGCGCCACCCGGCGCTCGCGCGATCATTTTGTCAGGGTTCACCGATGCCGTCCGTCATCTTTCCCGGCCCCGAGGGCCGTCTCGAAGGCCGTTTCTCCCCGCCCCCGCGCCCGCGTGCGCCGGTGGCGATGATCCTCCATCCGCACCCCGAAGGCGGGGGGACGATGAACGACCGGATCGTGCAGCGGCTCTACAAGACCTTTGCCGACCGCGGATTCGCCACGCTGCGCTTCAACTTCCGCGGCGTGGGGCGCTCGCAGGGGAGCTTCGATTCCGGCATCGGCGAGCTTTCCGACGCGGCTTCGGCGCTCGACTGGGTGCAGTCGATCCATCCCGAGGCGCAGAGCACCTGGATTGCGGGCTACTCCTTCGGCGCCCTCATCGGCATGCAGCTGCTGATGCGCCGCCCCGAAGTGCGCGGCTTCATCTCGGTCGCGCCGCCGGCCAACATGTATGATTTCAGCTTCCTTGCCCCCTGCCCGGCGAGCGGCATCTTCGTGCAGGGCGCGGCCGACACGGTGGTGCAGCCGGGCGCGGTGCAGAAGCTGGTCGACAAGCTGCGCACCCAGAAGCACATCACCATCCACCACGAGGAAATCCCGCGCGCCAACCACTTCTTCGAGAACGAAATGGACGATCTGATGCGCTCGGTGGATAACTATCTGGACTTCCGCCTCAGCCCGGATTGTCCGATCAAGTAGAGCTACCCCCGCGAGTACTTGTTTGCGTGGTCGCCTCCGCGACCACGTCCTCGGCGCTGCTTCAAGCCCTGCGGGCTTGAGCGCCTGCGGCTCGCGCGCGTGCGCTCGCGGTCGCTGACGCGACCGAAATCCGTGCTTTCATGATCGACTCGCGCTGGTTCGGCCAGCCGCAGGACGGGCCGCAAGCGCGAACGCGCGCCCGCAGCGACGCGCCCACAGGGCGTGTGAGCGAGGATTTCGCATCGCGGATGCGATGCGGAACACAAGGATTCCAATCATTTCTCTACTGAAATGATTATCAAAATTACAGTACTGAAAAGCAACGCGAAATCGCTTCGCGCCTAACAAAAGTCATAGTACCTTCACAGGCGAGCGGGGACGGAGTGCCAAGCTTGCGACAAGGTGCTCCGGCCACCGCTCCCACACTGATGGAGAGAGGAGCCCCTGCATGACTTACGTGTCTGCCAATCGCCGTCCCAACGCCGCTGCGCTCGCCGGAGCTTTCGGCATTCCCGGTGCCTTCGGCGCCCTGCTGGTCGTCGGCCTGGCGGTGACGGTGACGACCGTCCCCCCGCGGCCGAACCCCTCAGCGACCCCGATCGCGGAAGTCCCCCTGCCCCCGCCCCCGCCGCCGACCCCCACGCCGGAAACCCCGCGCGACGCCAAGACGACAACCACCACCGAGACCATCCCGACCCCGATGCCGCCCAACCCCTTGCCTGTGGATCTCGGCCGGGGGGAGCCGGTCAACACCTTCCCCACAGGCGGCGAGACGCTCACCACCGGGCCGGTCGATTTCGGGATCCCGGGCCCGACGCCCAGCGCCGCCTCGCTCTATGATCCGGTCGGTGCCAGTCCCAAAGGCAACCCGGGCAAGTGGGTGAGCAATGACGACTATCGCCCGCGCTGGATCGCCGAGGAGCTGTCGGGCACCGCGCGCTTCACGCTCCAGATCGACGCGCGCGGAAAGGTGACGGGGTGCACCATCACCCGCTCGACCGGGCATCCTGCGCTCGACACGGCGACCTGCGACCTCGTCAGCAAGCGCGCCCGCTTCGATGCGGCGCGTGACGGCAACGGCAAGCCGGTGCCGGGAAGCTGGTCGAACTCGGTCACCTGGCGCATCCCGGAATAAGCCTGCCTTTCGCCGGGGGAGGCTTCCCCCTAGCTTCCTCCGGCGGCCTCTTTGACCTGCTCGATCGGCGCCTTGCCGTCCGGCGCAGGCAGCGTCCAGATCAGCACGTTGATCACTGCGATTGCCGCCAGCAGCACCATTAGCGCCGGGTTCTTCGCCTCGCCCGTCCGCCGCCACAGGACGAAGGCCCCCGCGACCAGCGCAAAGGCGGCGAGCATCACGATGGCGAGCACGATGTCGGTCATGGCGTTCCTTTGCGCTCCTGCCCGCGCCGATGTTTGTCAGGCCCTTGCGACAATAGCGTCACATGCGTGTCACGGCGGGGGAACATCGCGGGCCTAGCCTCGGTAGCAGAACACCGCGAACCTGCGGCACGAGGGAGGCTATGATGGGTATTTTCACGTCGATCAAGAACGCGATCTGGGGCGAGAAGAAGGAAGCGGCTGCACCCGCTCCGGCCCCTGCTGCCGCACCCGCGCCTGCTGCCGCAGCCCCTGCGCCGGCCGAGCCCGAGCCGCTCACCGAAGCCCAGCTGCACGCCCATATCGACGCCCTGCCCGACGCCGACAAGTTCAACTGGCAGACCTCGATCGTCGACCTGATGAAGCTGGTCGGCCTCGACCCCTCCTTCGACAACCGCAAGGAGCTGGCAGGCGAGCTCGGCATGGAGGGCTACGAAGGCACCGCCGAGCAGAACATCGCGCTGCACCACGCGGTGATGAACCTGCTGGCGCTGGAAGGCGGCAAGGTCGGCGGGATGCTCGCCGACTGAGCCCCCCCGCGCGCATTGACTTGGGCCAAGCGCGCCGCCTAACCTTGCGGGCATGAGAGAGAGCACCGCCCCGATCACCCGCCGCCAGACCCTTGCGGGTCTGGCGGGCACCTCCACGCTTGCCCTGCTGCCGGCCTGCGCCGCCAAGCCTGCACCGGCCAGCGCCAGCGGCAGCGTGAGCACGTCGCTCGCCGGCCTCGCGCCCGACGCGGCGCTCGATCGGGTCGCCTATGCCATGCTCGCCCATGAGCCCAGCCGCGCCACCGGGCTCGGGGTCGACACCGGCGAATATGCCGCGTGGCGATCAACCTTCGGCACCGGCGGGGCCGAGGGGCGCGCGGCCTATGCGGCAACGCTCAAGGAACTGGTCGCCGAGGTGCGCGCCTACCCCAAGGAGGGCCTGACCAGCGACCAGCAGATCGGTTTCGAGGTGGTCGAGACCGCCTTTGCCAGCGCGATCGAGGGCATGGCCAAGCCCTATGGCGATGTCGCGGTCGGCAGCTGGCGCAATGCGCCTTACGTCGTCATCCAGAACGTCGGCGGCTATATTGATCTGCCGCGCTTCTTCAGTTCGGGCCAGCCCTTGAAGACGCCTGAGGACATCGGCCCCTACATGGACCGCCTTGCCGAGGTGCCCGCGTTGCTCGACGGCGAGCTCGAGCGCATCCGGGACGCGCGCGGCCAAGGCGTGGTGCCGCCCCGCTTCCTGCTCGAGAAGGCCATGCGGCAGATGGAAGCGAGCCTCGCGGCGGCGAAGGAAAGCTATGCCGAGCCGCTCCGCGCATCCGGCATCGCAGGCAGCGAGAAGGCCGCAGCGCAAGCCGAACGCATCGCACAAAGCGGCATTGCCCCTGCGCTCGAGCGCCAATTGGCCGAACTGATGACCCAGAGCGGCGCCGCCAGGGATGCGGCCGGCATGTGGGCGCAGCCGGGCGGCGAGGACTATTACGACTGGGCGATCCGCGCCTCAACCACCACCCGCCTCACCCCCGACGAGATCCACCAGCAGGGCCTCGACGAACTCAAGCAGCTTCACGGCCGGATGGATCCGATCCTGCGCGAGATCGGCTACACGCAAGGCTCGGTGGGCGAGCGGATGCGCGCGCTTAGCGCTGATCCGCGCTACCACTTTGCCGAAGGCGACAAGGGCCGCGAGGAAATCTTCGCCTTCATCAATGAACGCCTCGGCTGGATCAGGTCGCAGATGCCGCGTGCCTTCAACACGCTGGTCGACCCCAACATGGAAGTGCGCCGCCTGCCGCTCGCCGAGGAGCCCGGCGCGCCCGGCGCCTATGGCGGCGCGGGGAGCAAGGACGGGAGCATCCCGGGGCGGTTCTGGATCAACTTGCGCACCACCGACCTCCACCGCAAATATGATCTGGCCGACCTCACCTTCCACGAGGCGATCCCGGGCCATGTGTGGGAGGGCGAGTTCTCCAACCGCCTGCCGCTGATCCGCTCGATCCTCGCCTTCAACGCCTTCTCCGAAGGCTGGGCGCTCTACGCCGAACAGCTCGCCGACGAACTGGGCGCCTATGACGAATTCAAGGTCGGGCGGCTGGGTTACCTGCAATCCCTCGCCTTCCGCGCCTGCCGTCTGGTGGTCGACACGGGGCTGCACCACAAGCGCTGGACACGCGAGCAGGGCCGGCAGTTCTTCGTCGAGGAAAACGGCTCGAAGGTCGAGGAGGTCGCCTCCGAGGTCGACCGCTATTGCTCCTGGCCGGGACAGGCCTGCGGCTACAAGATCGGTCACAGCGAGATCGTGAAGAACCGCGCGCGGGCGCAAGGACAGCTGGGGTCGAAGTATGACCTCAAGGGCTTCAACACCGCCGTGGTGCTGGGCGGCAACGCGCCGCTTTCGGTGATGGCCAACACGGTGAGCCGCTATATCGCGGGGGCGAAGGCATGAGGCGCGCGGCGTGGCCGCGGCGCTCGCCGTCGCCACGTTGGCCGCACCGGCACATGCGGGAATAGCCTACGACACCGAGGAAACCTGCCCGGTCGGCGGGGAGAAATTCACCTATACCACCACCGCCAGCTACACGGTCTTCGGCCAGCGGCCCGACGGCAAGCCCTATGGCAGCTGGCGCTTCCCGCTCGCCATGCCCGAATGCCCCTCGAACGCACTGGTGGTCTACCGCGAGTTCAAGCCCGAGGAAATCCCGGCCCTCGCCGCACTGGTCGCCTCGCCCGAATATCAGGCGATGCGCGGAGAGACGCAATATTTCCGCGCATCGTGGCTCTCCGCAAGGCTGGAGCCCGATGACCGCGCCGGCGCGGCCTTCCTGCTGCTCCAGGCGAGCTGGGAGGCGGACGAGGACCCGGCGCTCAAGGCCCGCTACCAGCGCGCCTTCGCAGAGGCGGCCGAAAAGATCGCGCCCGAGGCGGAGTATCTCGACACCCTGGCCCTGCGCTTCCGCCTCGCCAATGCCCGGCGCGAGCTCGGCGAGTTCGATGCCGCCCGCGCGGCGCTCGACAGCCTGCCGCTCGCCGCGCTCGATGTGCCGGAGCCGACCGATCGCAACGCCGACTACGCGGTTCGCAAGAACGCCGAGAACCGCCGCTTCCTGCTGGTTCAGGCCGCAGCGCTGCGCAAGGTGATCGAGGCGGGCGACACCTCCTCAACCCCGCTCGACCTGATGGGTGCCGATTTCGCCGGGAACGCCTGCGCCGACCTGATCGAAGCGGACGCGGCCGCCCCGCTCCCCGAACGCTGCAACGACCCCAAGGTGCGCGAACGCACGAACAGGGTGCTCGAATACCGCAAGGCGCGTACGGCCGAAGATGAGTCGATGGCGCGCGAAGTGCCTGAACAAGCCGGGGACTCCGGGGTCGACTGACCCCTCGCACGAATGCAGCAATCCTCGCGCACCGCGGCGCGTTGCAAACCGCTAACCTGACCCCATCTTGCAACGCGCAACGCGCAAGGAGGGCCGCATGGAAACACTGGGACAAGACCTCGAGACCATGCGCAGGGTGCCGCTCGCGCCCGAACATGTCGACGCGATCTGCGCGATCGGGGGAGAGAAGTTCTACCCCGCGGGCTCCATCGTCATGGAGATCGGCGAGCCGATGGACCGCTTCGTCTACATCCTCGAAGGCGAGGTCGAGGTGGTCGATCCCTACACCAATGAACGGATGCTGCCCTCCACCCTTGGCGCGACGCAGTTCATGGGCGAGATCGCCTTTCTCAACCGCAGCACCAACATCATGCGGATGCGCGCCGCGGTCGACACCCGGGTGATCGAAGCCCCGCGCGCGCCGATGCTCGAGCTGATGGGCCGCGTGCCCGAACTCTCCGACCACCTCATCACCGTCTTTGCCGCGCGGCGCCGCCGCCAGTTCGAAGCGCGCAACGACGCGATCAAGGTGATCGGCGCGGACCGCGACCCGCAGGTGCAGGCGGTCGAGCGCTTCCTGTCGCGCAACCGCATCCCGTTCCAGAGCTACGACATGGATGACCGCGACGCCGAGACCGCGGCGGTCTGCGACCTCACCGGGCACAAGCCTTCGGTGATCCTCGGCTTCAACCAGCGGCTCGATGACCCAACCCCGCGCAAGGTCGCGCAATATCTCGGCATGGACCTCGATATCTGTTCGCGGCGGACCTACGACCTCGTCATCGTCGGCGGCGGCCCGGCTGGCGTGGCGGCGGCGGTCTATGCCGGCAGCGAGGGGATCGAGGCGCTGGTGGTCGAGGACACGGCGGTCGGCGGACAGGCGGGCACGTCGAGCCGGATCGAGAACTACATGGGCTTTCCCACCGGCATCAGCGGCACCGACCTTACGTGGCGCGGGCAGGTGCAGGCGATGAAATTCGGCACGCGCTTCGTCATGCCGCGCCGGGTCGAGGCGATGAGCCGCCGCGAGGACGGGGCCTATTGCCTGACCCTCGATGACGACGATGAACTCTGCGCCCGCGCGGTTCTGGTCGCGACCGGCGTGCAATACCGCCGCCTGCCGCTGGAGAACCTCGAGGAGCTGGAAGGCGCCGGGATCTTTTACTCGGCGACCGAGATGGAAGCGCGCTTCTGCGCCAAGACCGAGGCGGTGGTGATCGGCGGCGGCAATTCGGCGGGGCAGGCGGCGATGTATCTGTCGCGCGCGGCGGCCCACGTGCATCTGGTGGTGCGCTCGGGCAGTCTGGCGGCCTCGATGTCGAGCTACCTCTCGCAGCGGTTGGAGGCCGACCCGCGGGTGACGATCCACTACCATGCACAAGTCACCGCCCTGCACGGCGAGACATGGCTTGAAGGCCTGACGCTCAAGACCGGCGAGACCGAGCGCAGGATCGATACCCGCGCGCTGTTCATCATGATCGGCGCCGCGCCCAACACCGGCTGGCTCTCAGGGCTCGCCGAAACCGACGACAAGGGCTTCGTCCTCACCGGCGCGGCGGCGGGCCAGGGTGACGATTACGCCACCACCGCCCCGGGCATTTTCGCGGTCGGCGACGTGCGCGCAGGCTCGGTCAAGCGCGTCGCGAGCGCGGTGGGCGAGGGATCGGTGGTGGTGAGCCGCATCTGGCAATATCTCGAGGACACGCGGCCCGCAGCGGGCTGATTTTTCGGAGAACGGTCGCAACAAGCCTCTGGCATTGCGCCGGATTGCCGATATGCTGCCCCATCGCACCGCCAACGCAGAGCCGGTGCCGAGGGGACGCCTAGCTATGATTTGCGCGCTGTTTCGCCTTGCCCTTGCCGCGCTTGCGCTCGGTGCCTTCGCCGCGCCCGCCGCTGCCGAATGGTATGAGGCCTCCACCGAGCACTTCGTCATCTATGCCGACGACAAGGCCGCCGACATCCGCACCTTCTCCGAAAACCTCGAGCGCTATCACAGCGCGATGGTGTTCGTGACCGGGCGCAAGGCAGAAACGCCCAGCCCCTCCAACCGCGTCGTCATTTATGTCGTGGGCGGCGAGAAGGCGATGCGCTCGCTATCGGGCGACCGGAAGATCGGCGGCTTCTACATCCCGCGCGCCGGCGGCAGCCGTGCCTTCGTGCAGGACATCCGCAACCAGCAGAACGGCTATCCCGACTTCTCGACGATCATCCTGCTCCACGAATATGCCCACCACTTCCTCCTGTCCTCGTCGCGCTTTGCCAAGCCGCGCTGGTTCGACGAGGGGGCGGCCGAGTTCTTCGCCTCGGCCAGCTTCGAGCGCGACGGCAGCGTATGGGTCGGCCGCCCGGCAGACCACCGCGCGGGCGATCTGGCCTTTGCCGATCCGGTACATGTGCGCGAATTGCTCGATCCGGCCCTCTACGAGGAAAAGAAGGTCAAGGGCTACGACACCTTCTACGCCAAGAGCTGGCTGCTCTATCACTACCTCACCTTCAACGAAGCGCGGCAGGGCCAGCTTTCCACCTATCTTGCCAGCCTTTACAAAGGTATGGAGCAGAAGGCGGCCGGAGAGGCGGCGTTCGGCGATCTCGACAAGCTGGAGCGCGAGCTGAAAGCCTATGCGCGCGCTTCGCGGATGACCGCGATCAAGCTGACGCCCGACAAGCTGTCGATCGGCACCATCACCTTGCGCCCCCTGTCCGCGGGCGAGGCGGCAATGATGCCGCTCCAGATCCGTTCGCAGCGCGGCGTGGGTGCCGAGGAGGCCGCGGTGCTGCTCGCCGAAGCGCGGGCCGTGGCGGCGAAGTTCCCCGAGGATCCCGGCGTGCTCACTGCGCTTGCCGAGGCCGAGTACGACGCGGGCAATGACGCCGAGGCCATCGCCGCCGCCGACGCCGCCCTCGCCCGCGATCCCGCGCGCGCCAATGCCTATGTCCAGAAGGGCTATGCGCTGTTCCGGCAGGCGAGCGAGGCTGATGGAGACAAGCGCGGAGCCGCCTACAGCGCCGCGCTCAAGCCGTTCGTCGCGCTCAACAAGCTGGAGAACGATCACCCGCTGCCGCTGATCTACTTCTACCGCGCGCAGGTGGAACGCGGCGCCGAGCCCAACGAGAATGCGCGCGCCGCGCTGGAGCGGGCGGCGGTTCTCGCGCCCTTCGATCACGGGTTGCAGATCAATGCCGGGATGATGCTGCTGGGCGAAGGAAAGATCACCTTTGCCCGCAGCATCCTCGCGCCGGTCGCGGCCAATCCCCAGGGCGGGTGGGCGGCGGCGCGGGCCAAGCAGATGATCGCGGCGATGGCCGATGCCCCCGAAGGCACACCGCTCCTGCTCGGCAACCTGCCCGAACCGGTCGAGGTGCCCGAGGTGGAACTCCCCGGGCCCGAGTGAGCCGACGCGCGCGCACAGCCCCCGGGGCTGCTGCGCGCGA
>NZ_JAMNXL010000182.1 GCF_023653175.1 Erythrobacter sp.
GGCCACCAATAGTACCACTATGTTATGGTGGCCGGGTGGGGAGGCGGGGCGGGAGGTCTGTGCCACCGAAAGGTGGCACGCAAACAAGCGAATCCATTTCTTGCCGTTTCGCGGCAATTCGCCTATCTGCGCTCCCAAGGTGGCCGCTCCGAAAGGGGCGGCCCTTCTATTTTCAACGGAGATTTCCCATGGCGACCAAGGATCAGCCCAAGCCGCTGATGCCGCATGCCACCGCGACCTGGCTGGTGGACAACACCGCGCTCTCCTTCGAGCAGATCGCCGAGTTCTGCGGCCTCCACATCCTCGAAGTGCAGGCGATGGCCGATGACCTTGCGGGCAGCAAGTACACCGGGCGCGACCCCGTGCACTCGGGCGAGCTGACGCAGGGCGAAATCGAGAAGGGCCAGAACGACGCCACCTACTCGCTCAAGATGCACAAGGCGCCGGTCGAGGTGACCCGCACCAAGGGCCCGCGCTACACCCCCGTGTCGAAGCGGCAGGACAAGCCCGACGGCATCGCCTGGATCCTGCGCCATCACCCCGAGGTGTCGGACGCGCAGATTTCGAAGCTGATCGGCACCACCCGCAACACCATCGGCGCGATCCGTGACCGCTCGCACTGGAACATCCAGAACATCCAGCCCAAGGATCCGGTGACGCTCGGCCTGTGCTCGCAGCGTGAACTCGACGCGATGGTCGCCAAGGCCGCCAAGCGCGCCGGGATCACCGAGGACGCCGACGCCGCACCCAAGCCCGAGCGCAACGACCGCGAAAACCTGATCGCGGAACTGCGCGCCGAGCGCGACGCGACCCACAAGGCCGCCGCTCAGGCTGCCCAGGAGGCCGAGGCCGCAGAATGGCTCGCCGCCCGCCGCGCCGCCGAGGCCGAGGAAAAGAAGATCGATCCCGAGAGCGGGTTCATCTGATCATCACAAGCCCGTCACGCCGTGTTTAGCACGGGGTGACGGGCTTGCTGTTTCGCGAGGGCGTGTCCGCAGTTTCGCTTGTGCGACAGGCGATTGTGCGTCACACTAACTGACATGACTGTCAGTAGCTCCGTCGCGCCCGACCTCGCACCCGCCTATCACCATCCGACCCCGCTCGGCACCACCTTCGCACCGGCGAGCCTCCCGGCGCTGCTTGAACGCACCCTTGCGGCCAACCGCCAAGCGCCCTTCCTGCACTTTCTCGGGCGAACCTACACCTACGCGCACATCCACAAGCAGGCCGTCGCTTTCGCCGCCGGGCTTCAGGCGCTCGGCATCGTCAGGGGCGACCGGGTCGGCCTGTTCCTGCCCAACGTGCCGATCTATGCCGCCGCCTATTACGGGGCGATGATGGCAGGTGCGGTGGTCGTGAACTTCTCGCCGCTCTATTCGGTCGAGGAATTGAGCTGGCAGGTGGGTGACAGCGGCACCAGGGTGCTGGTGACCGTCGACGTGCCCGAACTCTACAAGACAGCGAGCAAGGTGCTGGGCGCCTCGGCGCTCGAGACGTTGGTGGTGGGCAGCCTTGCCGACCAGCTGCCGTGGTACAAGGGGATCGCGCTCAAACTGCTGAAGCGCGAGCAGATCGCCGATGTCGCCTATGGCGCGAACGTCCGCAGCTGGGCCGACATGACCCCCGACCGCGCCCCGGCCCCGGTCGAAGTTACCCCCGATGACCTCGCGCTGCTGCAATATACCGGCGGCACCACCGGGCGGCCCAAGGGGGCGATGCTCGGGCATGACCAGCTTTCGGTGAACGCCCAGCAGGTCGCTTCGATCAACCCCTTCGGCAATCCGTCCGGCGAGGTGTTCATGGGGGCGTTGCCGTTCTTCCATGTCTTCGCCAACACCGCCCTGCTCAATCACGCGATGGTGACCGGCGCGTCGATCGCGATGGTGCCGCGGTTCGAGACCAAGCAAGTGCTCGAGACGATCCAGCGCTACCGCTGCACCGGCTTCCCGGGCGTGCCGACGATGTTCCAGGCGATCCTCGATCACCCCGACCTTGCCAAGACCGATCTTTCCAGCCTGAAGGTCTGCATCTCGGGTGGTGCGCCCATGCCGGGGCCGGTCCATGAAAAATTCGAGGCAGTGACGGGCGTGCGCATCTGCGAGGGTTATGGCCTCACGGAAAGCTCCGGCGTGGTCTCGGCCAACCCCTATGACGGCACCCGCAAACGCGGCACCATCGGCCAGCTGGTGCCGGGGACAGAGGTGGTGCTGCTCCACAAGGAAGACCCCGCCAAGCTCGCCCCCGCAGGCGAGCCTGGGGAGCTCGCGGTCTACGGGCCGCAGGTGATGCGCGGCTACTGGAACCGCCCCGAGGCCGATGCCGACAGCTTCGTCGCGCTCGCCGGCAAGCGCTATCTGCGCACCGGCGATGTCGCGCGGGTGGACGCGGAAGGGTTCCTCGAAATCGTCGACCGCATCAAGGACATGATCGCGGTGGGCGGCTTCAAGGTCTTCCCGAGCGTGGTCGAGGACGTGATCCTCGAACACCCTGCGGTCAAGGAGGCGCTGGTGATCGGCGTGCCCGAGGAATACCGCGGCGAGGTGCCGCGCGCCTATGTCACCTTGAACGACGGTGCCACCGCGACCGGCGCGGAGCTGGCCGACTGGCTCAACGCGAAGATCGGCAAGCACGAGCGGGTCGACATGGTGGTGGTGCGCGAAAGCCTGCCCAAGACGATGATCGGCAAGCTCGATCGCAAGACGCTGCGGGCCGAGGTGCTTTAGACGCCGCCAACGTTCGCCGAATGTTTCACGTGAAACATTGGTGCCGAAAGCGGCAGGCCCAAGGGCGGGATCCCGCCCCGATCACCGCGTGACGGGTCGCCGATGAGCGGACAACCACACCATGACGAGATGACAACGACCGCCCTTCGCACGGCAACGCCGCAACCCCTGCATGGGAGCGGCCGGGCGCTGCCCCGAACGCCTATTCCGCAGCTTCGGCGCCCATTTCGAGCAGGGGCTTCGCAGCCGGGGCAGCTGCTGCTGCTGCACGGCCGTTCGGGGCGAACCGCCCGTCGACCTCGGCGCCCTGTTCGATGGTCAGCGCATCGTAATGGACATCGCCCTCGATCCGGGCGGTCTTGAGGATCACCAGCTCGCGCGCGGTGATCGATCCGGTCACCTTGCCCGCAAGCCGCGCGGTCTCTGCCACCACGGCGCCGCTGATGCTGCTCTTCTCGCCCTGCACCAGGCTCGCACAGGTGATGTCGCCGAGCACCGTGCCGTCGATATGCAGATCGGCCGAAGCGCCGAGATTGCCGGTGATGGTCACATCCGCGCCGATCACCGAAAAGGTCGAGCCAGAGGCCATCATGCTGCTCCTGTTAGCGGGCCGCGCTTGCGGAGCGGGCTGGGAAACCGGGTCCGGCTGCGCGGACTTCCTTGAGAACATCGGGGGCAGCCTCCAGAAACGGGCGCGGGTTGACCGCGCGGTCATTGATGCGAACTTCGAAATGCAGGTGCGGCCCGGTGGAGCGCCCGGTCGAGCCGAGCCCGCCGATCGTCGCCCCCGCCGCGACCGCCTGACCCACCTTCACGTCGATCCGCGACAAGTGGGCGTAGCGGGTCAACATCCCGTTACCATGGGTGATCTCGATTGCGTTGCCATAGCCCGCCTTGCGCCCGGCGAAGGTCACCCGGCCATCGGCAGCGGCGAAGATCGGCGAACCGATCGCGCCCTTGAAGTCGATCCCGGCATGCATCGCGCCCCGGCCGTTGAAGGGATCGCGGCGGTAGCCGAAGCCCGAGGTGATATTCTCGACCGAAGCGGGAACCACCTGCGGAATGCCGTCCAGGGCGCGTTCGAGCACCGCCATGCGCGCAAGGCTGAAGCCGAGTCGCTCGAAGCGCGGGTCGATATCGTCGCTGCCGCCCAGAAGCGCCTCGAACGGACCGCCCATCGCCTGCTGGGTGTCGCGGGTCATCGACTTGGGATCGAGATTGAGCTTGCGCATCGCCGCCTCGGCACGGCGGGCGCGGGCATCGGCGAAGCGGGTGAGGCGTTCGACGAAGGCAAGCTGGCGCGCTTCGATCTCGGCGAGGCCCTTGGCCTGCGGGATCAGCGCGCTGACCTTCTTGACCGTCTCGCTGGCCTCACGGGTCGAATCGCTGATCGTCCCGCTCGCTGCGCCTTCGCGCACCATGTCTTCGGGCAGCATCCGGGCCATCTCGTCGAGGAAGTCCTGCCGCTCGTTCAGATCCTCGACCACCTTGTCGAGATTGCCGCCATATTCCTTGATACGCTCGCCCGCCTTGGCCACGCGGGCCTTTTCTTCGACGAAGGAGGCAAGATCGGCCTCGGCACGGTACTGGCCCCAGGCCATCACGGCGAGCGCGACCAGCCACAGAAAGGCGACCGCCACGACGCCGCCGGCGACGCGCATCTGGAGCTGCGAGGAGACCTTGATGAAGCGCACCTGTCCATCGGCGCGCATGAAGAACTCGCGGTCGGGGAACCATTGCCGCAGCCGGTCGCCCCACGCATGTGCGGTATCTTTGAATGACAAGATTGCGGCCCCGGTGTTGTTATTGTGCCCCGGGCCGCGGAGTTATCAGGGAGGCCTCTTATGGTCGAATCCTATATTGCACTCCTAGGTGAGTTGATGCGGAATCACGGCGAAGCGATCCGCGCTGCCGCACGACTGAAAGACGCGGGCGTATTACTGCGGCGAATCGGCCTTTCCCCTGCGGCGAATCGGGGGGCCTGCGCTGGTTTGGACGCACCTTTCGGAGCCGGGCCTGACAGGCGGGCCGCGCGGTGCTAGAGGCGGGTTCATGACCAAGATGACCGCAGTTCATCCGCCTGCCGAGGCCGCCGATCCGGCGGCGCTGGTGACAGCGTTGGCGCGCGATGCGCGCGCCGCGCAGCGCCAGCTTGCCGCCATGACGAGCGCCGCGCGCGCCGCCGCGCTGCACCGCGCGGCCGAAGCCCTGCGCGCGGCCGCGCCGCAGGTGCTGGCGGCCAACGCTGCGGACCTCGCCGCAGGCGAGGCGCGCGGGCTTTCGGGCGCGATGCTCGACCGGCTGATGCTCGATGAAGCGCGGCTCGCGGGCGTGGCCGATGCGGTGGCGGCGGTGGCCGATCTGCCCGATCCGGTCGGCGTGGTGATCGATTCCGCCGAGCGGCCCAACGGCCTCAGGCTGAGCCGCATCCGCGTGCCCGTCGGCACCATCGGGATCATCTACGAAAGCCGCCCCAATGTCACCGCCGACGCCGCCGCGCTGTGCGTGCGCGCGGGCAATGCCGCGATCCTGCGCGGCGGGAGCGAGGCGGTCCATTCCAACCGCGCGATCCACGCGGCGCTGGTAGCGGGGCTCGTTGCGGGCGGCGTTCCGGCTGCGGCGGTGCAGCTCGTCCCTTCGCAGGACCGCGCCTGTGTCGGTGCGATGCTCACCGCGAGCGGGCTCATCGACATGATCGTACCGCGCGGCGGCAAGAGCCTGGTCGAGCGGGTGCAGGCCGAGGCGCGGGTGCCGGTGCTCGCCCATCTCGACGGGATCAACCACACCTATGTCCACGCCGCCGCCGACCCCGCCATGGCCGAGGCCATCGCGGTCAACGCCAAGCTGCGCCGGACCGGGATCTGCGGGTCGATGGAGACGCTGCTGATCGACGCGGCCTACCCTGCCCCTGCCGCACTGGTCGCCGCGCTGATCGATGCGGGATGCGAAGTGCGCGGCGACGCCCGCACCGCCGCGCTTGACCCGCGCGTCATTCCCGCCAGTAATGACGATTGGGACACCGAATATCTCGATGCGATCCTCTCGGTCGCCTGCGTCGACGGGATCGACGCGGCGCTGGCCCACATCGCACGCCACTCCTCGAACCATACCGAAGCGATCGTGACCGCCGACGCGGCCGTCGCCGAGCGCTTTCTCGCCGAGGTCGACAGCGCCATCGTCATCCACAATGCCTCCTCGCAGTTCGCCGACGGGGGCGAGTTCGGCCTCGGCGCCGAGATCGGGATCGCCACCGGGCGGCTCCACGCGCGCGGGCCGGTCGCGCTCGAGGGGCTGACCACCTACAAGTGGCAGGTGCGCGGGGTTGGGCAGATCCGCCCCTAGAGCCCATGTCTCGACCGCAACTGACCGGGCTGCTCGGCGGCAGCTTCAACCCCGCGCACGGCGGACACCGGCGCATCACGCTGTTCGCCGCCGAGGCCCTCGGGCTGGACGAGACCTGGTGGCTGGTCTCGCCCGGCAACCCTCTGAAACCGCAGGACGACATGGGTTCGCTGAAGGCCCGCCTGCGCTCCGCCGAACAGCAGGCGCGGCGCGCGCGGATCGTGCCTTCCGCGATCGAACTCGATCTCGACACCCGCTACACGGTGGACACGCTGAGGAAGCTTGTCCGGCGCTATCCCAAGCGGCGCTTCGTGTGGCTGATGGGGGCCGACAATCTTGCGCAATTTCACCTCTGGAAGGGCTGGCGGCGGATTGCGCGGACAATGCCGATTGCGGTGATCGCGCGTCCGGGGTATGATGCGGCCGCCATGACGAGCCCCGCCATGGCCTGGCTCCGGCGCTATATCGTGCCCGCTGCCGGTTTTCGCACAAGGGGGCAGTGGAGCGCACCGGCCCTGGTGTTATTGCGTTTCGATCCCGACCACCGCTCGGCCACGGCAATCCGCCGTGCTCATGCCGGGTGGGCCGAGCAGTTGCTCGGACAGGGATCGGCTGGCGCACATCATGACGCACCGGTGCGCGATCGGCTGACATTCCGCAGCATCCGGTCATGGGAGGACGCATGAAGCGCGCCATCAGCGTTTCGGCCAGGATATTGGCTCGTCCCACGGCCGGTCTGCGTCATGCCGGCTTCCATCGCCCCGCACTCTGGAGATACACGATTGCCGATGAACGAGGCCTTTGTCGCATCGCTTCCGCTGGGAGCCACGCAGGTCGCCGCCAAGCTCGCCCAATTGCTGGGCAAGCCTGAGGTGGGCCCCGACGCGCTCCATCAGCTGGTGCTGTCGCAGCTTGACGATGATCAGGCGCAGGACATCGTGACCATCCCGCTCGAGGGCAAGAGCTCGATCGCCGATCACATGGTGATCGCGAGCGGGCGCTCGACCCGGCAGGTCGCGTCGATGGCACAGAAGCTCGCCGAGACGATCAAGCAGGCCGGCTA
>NZ_JAMNXL010000183.1 GCF_023653175.1 Erythrobacter sp.
CCGCGAGCCGACCCCGGAAGAAATGGCGCAGCGCCTCTCCATGCCGCTCGAGAAGGTGCGCAAGGTGATGAAGATCGCCAAGGAACCGATTTCTCTCGAGACCCCCATCGGGGACGAAGAGGACTCGCACCTCGGCGATTTCATCGAGGACAAGAACGCGATCATCCCGGTGGATGCCGCGATCCAGGCGAACCTCAAGGAAACCGTCACCCGCGTGCTGGCGTCACTGACGCCGCGAGAGGAACGCGTGCTGCGGATGCGCTTCGGGATCGGCATGAACACCGATCATACGCTCGAGGAAGTCGGCCAGCAGTTCTCGGTGACCCGCGAGCGTATCCGGCAGATCGAGGCCAAGGCGCTGCGGAAGCTGAAGCACCCGTCGCGCAGCCGCAAGATGCGGTCGTTCTTGGATCAGTGATTGTCGGTTCGTGATTTTTCCAGTATTCGCTGAAAGCAGATACTTAGGGGGGATCGCAATGGCAGACAATTTCGAAAGGGCTGTAGAAAGAGCTTTAACTGATAACGCTGATAGGTTGGCAAGTGCGTCGACTACCGAACAAATCATCAGAATTTCGAGGGAAATAGCCGATGAAGCTCATCGCAATTATGTTCCCACAGCTGACCGGTGGATATACCGACCAATCGTTTGGAGTTTTTCGCTAGTCGTCGCAATTGTCGGCCTTGGTTATACGTTTATGATTTTTCAGGCTTCTGTTTACGGAGTAGACTCGGAACTTGAACTTCCAGACTCGTTGATTTCTTTTGTTTCAGCGATTTTAGGCGCGCTCGCCGCTTTCCTTTCTCCGTCGCCACGGCGCTAACTTCGCCAGCTAAGGTGTGAACCACTTTGCCGCAAATCTGCCTGTTTGTACTGGCAGCCTAGCGAGTTTCCAACGCAGACTAGCCCGTCGAAAAGCTTTGCTTGCGGGGTAGAGATTCCCCTCCCCAGCGCCTATACGCAGCCCATGCGCATCGCAATCACCTCCGATCATGCCGCCGTCGAACTGAAGGCCGACCTTGCCGAATGGCTCGTTGAAGAGGGCCACGAGGTCGCCGACCTCGGCCCCGAGCCCGGGCAGAGCGTCGATTACCCGGACTACGGCTACCGCCTCGCCGAGATCATCGCCGAAGGCACGGTCGAGTTCGGCGTTGCCCTGTGCGGCAGCGGCATCGGCATCTCGATCAGCGTCAACCGCCACCCTCAGGTCCGCTGTGCGCTGGTCAGCGAGCCGCTGTCGGCCGCCCTCGCGCGCGAACATAATGACGCCAATTGCATCGCTTTGGGCGCGCGTCTCGTAGGAATCGAAATGGCGAAGTCCTGCGGTGCAACCTTTCTCGACACAGAATTCGCCGATGCCGGCGATCCGGCCGGGCGCCACCAGCGCCGGGTCGGCAAGCTCGGCAAGCCGCCCTTCCAGCCCGATCACATCGAGACCCATCAATGAGCACAGCCCCTCTCGACTTCACCGCCCGCACAGGAAACCCGATGGACGGCTTCTGGCACAATGACCTCGCCCATGCGGACCCCGAGATCGCGGCCGCCATCGGCAAGGAACTCGCCCGCCAGCGCGACAAGATCGAACTTATCGCGAGCGAGAACATCGCCTCGCGCGCGGTTCTGGAAGCGGCCGGTTCGGTCTTCACCAACAAGTATGCGGAAGGCTATCCGGGCAAGCGCTACTACGGCGGCTGCGACTATGCCGATGTGGTCGAAACCCTCGCCATCGAGCGCGCCAAGCAATTGTTCGGCTGCAACTTCGCCAATGTGCAGCCCAACTCGGGTTCGCAGATGAACCAGGCGGTGTTCCTCGCCCTGCTGAACCCGGGCGACACCTTCATGGGGCTCGACCTCAATTCGGGCGGCCACCTCACCCACGGCTCGCCGGTCAACATGAGCGGCAAGTGGTTCAACGTCGTCTCCTACGGCGTAAGCCGCGAGACCGAGACCATCGACATGGAAGAAGTCGCCGCCAAGGCGCGGGAAAGCAAGCCGAAGATCATCATTTGCGGCGGCACCGCCTATTCGCGCACCTGGGACTTCCCCGCCTTCCGCGCCATCGCCGACGAAGTGGGCGCGGTGCTGCTGTGCGACATGAGCCACATCTCCGGCCTCGTCGCGGGCGGCGCGCACCCCTCGCCCTTCCCGCATTGCGACATCGTCACCTCGACCACCCACAAGTCGCTGCGGGGGCCCCGTTCGGGCATCATCCTGTGGAATGACGAGAAGTACACCAAGCCGCTCAACATGGCGGTGTTCCCCGGCCTGCAGGGCGGCCCCCTCATGCACATCGTCGCGGCCAAGGCGGTCGCCTTCAAGGAAGCGCTCGATCCCTCCTTCAGTGCTTATGCCCACCGCATCGTCGAAAACGCCCGAGCGCTCGCCGCAAGCCTCGAGGAAGCGGGCCTGCGCATCGTCTCCGGCGGAACCGACAACCATTCGATGCTCGTCGACCTCACGGCCAAGGATGTCACCGGCAAGGACGCCGAGAAGGGCCTCGACCGCGCCTTCCTCACCTGCAACAAGAACGGCATCCCCTACGACACCCGCTCGCCCTTCGTCACCAGCGGAATCCGCCTCGGCACCCCGGCCGGCACTACCCGCGGCTTTGGCCCCGAGGAGTTCCGAACCGTCGGCAAGCTCATCGCCGAAGTGGTTGAGGGCCTGGCCAAAAACGGCCCCGAGGGCGACGCGCAGATCGAAGAGAGCGTGCGCCAGCGGGTGAGCGCCCTGTGCGCCGCCTTCCCCGTCTATCCCGGAATGTAAGGAGCCGCCGACATGAACGAACCGAACGGATCGCAAGACTGGGTCGAAGACGTGAAGACCGAAGTCACCGGCATGGCCAAGGAGGGGTTGAACCATCCCTCCACCGCGCCGGTGCTGACCGGAGCGGCAATCGGGGCGGTGGCGGGTTGGCTCCTGCCCATCGTGTCGCTCCCGCTCGGCCTTGCCGCCGGTGCAGGCTTTGCACTCTATCAGAGAATCAAGAAATAAACCTCTGAATGCGCTGCCCCTTCTGCGCCCATGACGATACCCAGGTAAAGGACAGCCGCCCGACCGAGGACAATGCCTCGATCCGGCGGCGTCGCCAGTGCTCGTCCTGCGGGGCACGCTTCACCACCTTCGAACGCGTGCAGCTGCGCGAGGTCGTGGTGGTGAAGTCCGGCGGCAATGGCGAGATCGCTCGGCGCGAACCTTTCGACCGCTCCAAGCTCGAACAATCCGTATCGCTCGCCTGCCGCAAGCGCGGGATCGATCAGGAGCGTCTCGACCAGCTGATCAGCGGCATCCAGCGCCAGGTCGAAACCTCGGGCGAGGGCGAAGTGCCCTCCTCGCATATCGGCGAACTGGTGATGGAGGGGCTGCGGCAGATCGACTCTGTGGCCTACATCCGCTTCGCCAGCGTCTACCGCGACTTCTCCGAGGCGCGCGACTTCGAGGAATTTGCCAGCACCGTCCAGCAAGCGGCGAAAGAATAACTCCAAGATGGCCGATCTCAACAGGCCGGTGATCGTGCTGGTGCGCCCGCAATTGGGCGAGAACATCGGCAAGGCGGCGCGCGCGATGCTCAATTTCGGGCTGACCGAGATGCGGCTCGTGACCCCCCGCGATGGCTGGCCCAACCCCTCGGCAGGCCCGGCGGCGGCGGGGGCGGACATCGTGCTCGAACAGGCCAAGGTCTACGCCACCACCGCCGAGGCGGTTGCGGACTGTGCGCATGTCCATGCCACCACCGTCAGGAAGCGCGGCGTGACCAAGCCGGTGATCGGTGCCGACGAGGCGGGGCGACAGGTCCACACCCTTGCCGGACGGCACGCGATCATCTTCGGCCCCGAGCGTTCGGGGCTCGAGACCGAGGATGTGGCGCTCGCCCGCAATATCCTGACCGTGCCGATCAACCCGGAATTCGGGTCATTGAACCTGGCGCAGGCCGTGATCCTCGTCGCCTATGAATGGGCGCGGATCGGGCGCGAGACGGCGGGTGCCGGAGAAGCGCTGGTGCAGCCGACGCTTGAGGACACCCTCCCCCCTGCCCCGCAGGAAGAGCTCGAAGCGATGATCTTGCATTTCGAGAAGCTTCTGGAAACGCGCAACTATTTCTTCCCGCATTCACGCGCTGAAGCGACCCGCCGAACCTTGCGCGGGCTGCTCACCAAGCCCGGCTGGAACCACCTCGAAGTGCGCACCTTGCGCGGCATCCTAAGCAGTCTCGAACGCCCGCCCGAGTACTGAAAACCGGTCACATTACCGTAGCAGAAATGCCGCAATATTCCGATAGGCGTGGTCAATGGCGCGAACGGGGCAAGCGGAACAGATGCGGATAGTCGAACCGGTGGCCGCGCCCGAGGAGGCTCTGGCTCTGCAGGCATGGCCTGACCATTCCCCCGCCCGGATGACCCGTGATTTCCTGCTGTGGCGCCATCTGCGCGTCATCCGCGCGCGTGCCATGCGCCATGTTCATCTGCTCGCCGACCGGCTGCGTGGCAACGCCGGCCCCCGCGCCGCGCGCTCGGTCTACGGCGTCAGGATGCAGAGCAACTGGGCCGATCGCACCTTTGCCTATTGCCAATACGGCACCTACGGGCCCTATCTCGCCGACCTGCTCGCCAGCATCGACCGCCCCTTCGCCTTCCTCGATATCGGCGCGAATCAAGGCCTGTTCTCGCTGATCGCGGCGAGGAACCCCTTGTGCGAGCGGATCGTCGCCCTCGAACCTGTGCCCGAGACGCATCGGCTGCTCGCGGCCAATCTCGCGCTGGCGGGGCTCGGCGAGCGGGCGCGGGCGCTCAATGTCGGGCTGTCGGACGTGGCGGGCACGCACACGATCTCCATCAACCCGGTGCATAGCGGTCAGGCCAGCCTTGAGGCGCACATGGCCGAGCGGAGCGATTGCGAGAGCATCGCGATCGAGCTCGTCACCATGGCCGGGCTCGACGCCCACCTGCCCGCAGGGCTGCCGCTGTTCGTCAAGATCGATGTCGAGGGGCACGAGCCAGTAATCATCGAGGAACTGCTCGCCTCGCGCCACGCTGCCAGCGTGATCGGCATTTTCTACGAGCACGACAACCGCTGGACCGACAATGCCACGATCTGCCGCGCGCTCTACCGCGCGGGCTTCGCCAAGCTGAAGCGCTACGGACGGGGCAAGCATTTCGATGTGCTCGCCGGCCCCTCGCCCGTGCCGCTCGAGCGGATCCCGGCCTTCGAGCAGGGCATTGCGGAGGTCGAGCGCCAGCGCGCCTGACGTGCTGCGAGGTCCGCTTCGGCTTTGCGTGCTTGACGCACGCCCCGATCCTGCTATGCGCGCGCCTTCGCAAATGGGCCCTGCACCCCGGTGAAGCAGGCGCCGCACCATGGATCATGCCTTGGTGGAGCGATGCCGGGTTGGATGCTCACCATTGGGGTGGGCCAGCACATTGAAGGATACGACTTATGTCGAAGCGCAAGAGCGCCAAGCACAAGCTTGACCGCCGCATGGGCGAGAACATCTGGGGCCGCCCGAATTCCCCGGTGAACAAGCGTTCCTACGGCCCCGGCCAGCACGGCCAGCGCCGCAAGGGCAAGATGAGCGACTATGGCCTGCAGCTGCGCGCCAAGCAGAAGCTCAAGGGCTATTACGGCGACGTCACCGAAAAGCAGTTCAAGCGCAACTACCTCGAAGCCTCGCGCATGAAGGGCGACACCAGCCAGAACCTGATCGGCCTGCTCGAGCAGCGTCTCGACATGGTGGTCTACCGTGCCAAGTTCGCGCCGACCATCTTCGCCGCGCGCCAGATCGTCAGCCACGGCCACATCTATGTGAACGGCCAGAAGTGCAACATCGCCTCGCGCCGCGTCAACGTGGGCGACGTCGTCAGCCTCGGCAGCAAGGCCAAGGAAATGGCGCTGGTGATCGAAGCGCAGAGCCTCGCCGAGCGTGACATTCCCGATTACGTCATGCCCGACGGCACCGACAAGATCACCTTCACCCGCGTGCCGAAGCTCGACGAAGTGCCCTACCCGGTGACGATGGAACCGAACCTGGTGGTCGAGTTCTACTCGCGCTGATCCGGCTTACCGCCACATGGCAAAGCAAGAGGGCGATCCTGCGGGGTCGCCCTTTTCTTTTGCGTGCGAGGGCCTAGGCTGACGGCGGGGATGGCGAGGGGGACCGTGCGATGAACGTGCTGCTGATCGATGCGCACCCGGACGAAGGGCGCTATTGCTCGCACCTGCTCGAGGTCTATCGCGAGGCCGTTCCGCCAGGCGCCGAGGTGACGCTGGTGGCCCTGCGCGACCTCGCCTTCAGCCCCAACCTCGCCCACGGCTATCGCAAACGCACCGACTGGGAACCCGACATCGCCCGGCTCGCCGAGCTGCTGGATGCCTGCGACCACATCACCTTCGCCTTCCCCTTGTGGTGGGGCGCGGAGCCCGCCATGCTCAAGGGGCTGCTCGACAGGCTGTTCCTCCCCGGCTTCACCTTCGCCTATCACGACAACGACACCTGGTGGGACCGCAACATGGCGGGCCGCTCGGCCGATGTGATCGTTACGATGGACACCCCGCCGCTGTACCTGCGGCTCGCCTACGGCAATGCGATCATCCACCGCTGGAAGAAGCAGATCCTCGGCTTTGCGGGCTTCAAGCCGGTGCGCATCCTGCCGCTGGGGCAAGTCAAATTCGGCGGAGCGGAGAAAAAGGGCGCGAAGTGGGAGGCAAAGGTCCGCGCCCTTGCGCAGTCCATTCGTCAGGCGCAGCCGGCGAAAAAGGAGCCGCGGCTGGCGCGCTTCCTTGATCGCAAGAAGGGTTAGCCCCGCGTCCGGTCCCACTCGTCGAATTCGTAGGCGATCGAGCCTTCGACGAGCCGTTCCCAGATATCGGCGACGACATCGGCCGGAATGCCGTGTGCCTCGGCCTCGGCAACGGCTGCCGCAATCACACTGGCTTTCCTCGCCTCGTCGCGCACCGCGTCGCGTGCCGGCTTGATGCGGGCGGCGGCGCGCATGTAGCCGAACCGCTGGGCCAGCAGCGCGACCAGTTCGCGGTCGAGCGCGTCTACTCCGGCGCGCACTTCGGGCATGGTCTGGCAGTCATCGGGCATGCGCACGCTTCGGTTATCCA
>NZ_JAMNXL010000184.1 GCF_023653175.1 Erythrobacter sp.
GATCTGCCACGTCCACACCACCGCGACGATGGCCGTGGCGAGCCACAAGGACGGGCTGCTGCCGACCAATTTCTACGCCTGCAATTTCCAGGGGCAGATCGGCTATCACGATTTCGAGGGCGTCACCGTGCGCGCGGAAGAGGGCGAGCGGCTGGTGCAGAACCTCGGCAACCACACCATCCTGATGCTGCGCAATCACGGCCCGGTGGTAATGGACCGAACCATCCAGGGCATGTTCGTCAAGATGTGGGCGCTTCAGCGCGCCTGCGAGATTCAGGTGGCGACCCTGAGCATGGGCGATCCGGTGCTCGTTCCGCAATCGGTGGTCGACGTGCACCAGCGTGACCTTTCGGTGATGCAGGGTCAGGGCGGAGCGGGGCTGTTCGATTTCGAGGCGTGGAAGCGCCGGATCGACAAGATCGACGACAGCTGGCGCCAGTAAGCGCTTGAGGTTCAGCCATGTCGCGGATGACCGTCAACGACCGGCCGGTGCAGTTCGACCTCGATCCGCGGATGCCGCTGCTCTACGCGCTGAGGGAGGCGATGAACCTCACCGGCACCAAGGCGTGCGGGGGCGGGAGCGACTGCTCGGGGGCGTGCATGGTGCTGGTCGACGGGGTGGCGCTGCGCTCCTGCGCGATCACGCTGGCCGAGGCCGAGGGGCGGCTGATCACCACCATCGAGGGATTGAGCCGCGATCGCTCGCACCCCGTCCAGCAGGCGATGGTGGCGCAGCAGGCGGTGCAATGCGGCTATTGCACGCCGGGCATGGTTATCTCGCTCGCCGCGCTGCTCCAGAGGAACGCCGCACCGACCCAGGCCGATATCGAGGCGGGGGTGCCCAACCTGTGCCGCTGCGGGGTCTATCCGCGCCTCGTCAAGGTGATCGAGCAGGCCGCGCGCGTGGCAGCGCGGCAGGAGCGCGTGAGCGCCGCGCCCGCGCCGGGGATCAGCCCCGAGGATGCGGCCAAGGCGGTGCCCGCGCTGCGCGTGCCGGAGGACCAGTGACATGGCAAAACTGAAGGCGACGATCTGGCACAACCCGGCCTGCGGCACATCGAGGAAGACGCTGGCGATCCTCGAGGCGCTCTCGGGTGTGGAACTGACGGTGGTCGAATACCTGAAGACGCCGCCCTCTGCCGAGAAGCTCGCGCAGCTTTACCGCGACGCCGGGCTGACGCCCCAAGCGGGCCTGCGCCTGCGCGGCACGGACGCGGCGGAGCGGGGCTTGCCCGAGGCCGATGACGCGGCGGTGCTGGCGGCGATGGTCGCGGACCCGATCCTGATCGAGCGGCCGCTGGTGGAGACCGATAAGGGGGTGCGGCTGTGCCGGCCTCAGGACAAGGTGCTGGAGATACTCTAGGTGCGGTCCTTGGTGAGGTCCCCGTCGGCTTGCAGGCTCACCCAACCATGCACCAGCACCACGGCGCACAGGGCGACTATCAGGCCGAAGCCTAGCCAGTCGGAGGTGCCATAGAGCCACACGCCCAGGGCGGGCGCGTAGATGTAGGAGGCTCCGGCGAGGCTGGCGACTATCCCTGAGGCCTGCCCCTGCTCGGCGCGGGTCACGGCGAGCGATGTGCCGGCGGTGGTCCCCGGGCGGAACAGACCGAAGCCCAATGAGGCGATGGCGTAGCCCAGCGCGATGAGGTGCAGGTCACCTGCAATCCCGAGAATGGCCGTGCCGATCGCGGCGGCCGCAATGCCCCAGAGCGTCGCCGCCCGCGGGCCGAGGTCGAAGCGCGGGATCAGGCCCCACTGCGCGAGCAGGGTCGCGATCGCCCCGCTCATCAGCACGAGGCCGATCGGCCCCGCGCCGGCATCGGGGGTGTCTCGCAATGCGAGGCGATCGAGCACGAGGAAACCCGCGATGCCCTGCACCATCGCCTGCGCGTGGCCGCCGACCAGCCCGGCGAAGACCCAGGGGCGCAGCCGCGGGTCGCGCCAGGTGAGGCGCGGCGGCTCGGCGGCGGGGGCAGGGGAGGGGACGGGCTCCGCGTCCTCCGCCTCGCGCGGATCGGCCGGCGCGCCGGTGGCACTCGCATAGGGGGCGGCCTGCCCGCGCGCGGCGTATTGCGGCTCATCGTCGGGCAGGCGCAGGCGCAGGAGGACGAGCGCGACGGCGCCGATGGCGGCAAAGGCAAGGAACGGCCCGGTCAGCCCGAGGCCGAGGAAGGGCACCACCATCAGCGGTGCCAGTGCCGGGCCGATCACGGTGCCGAGCCCGAAGCTCGAGGCGATCAGCGAGAGCGCCTGGGTGCGCTGGGCCCGCGGCGTGCGCGAGGCGACATAGGCCTGCACCGCGGGCGGCGCGGCGCTCCCGAAGAAGCCGTAGAGGCTGCGCGCGGCGGCGAACAGCACCAGTGTCCACACGGCGGTGAGCCAGCCCGAGAGCCCCGCCCACAGCGCCGCGCCGCACAGCACGAAGCTGGCGATGAAGCCCGCAAGGCCGAGCGCCATCATCGCCTTCCTCCCCCGCTGGTCCGACCGCCGCGCCCAGAACGGGGCGAACACCACCCACAGAAGCGCCGACCACGAATAGGCAAGGCTGATCCACACGTCGGCGACTTTCAGCGCGGTGCCGATCGAGGGCATCACCGATTGCATCGCGGTGTTGCCGGCCGCCGTCACCAGCATCACCATGAACAACAGCGCCATGCGCGACGGCGGGATCGCCGGCGCGGTCGCGGGGTCGGCGGTTGCGCCGGTGCGGCTCAGGTCAGGATCGGTCTCGGCCATCGCTCGGTGCGCGGCTCCCTATTCGAACAGGTCGGCGTCCCGATCTGCGGGCGATTGCGAGAGCTGGCGGTAGATCGCCACCGTCAGCGCATAGGCGAGCGTGTAGAACACCGTCAGCATCAGCGCATAGAACGCCGCATTGCCGAACAATGCCACCCGGTCGCCGAGCGCCGCGAACACCAGCCCGACGACCAGCGACAGGATCAGCCCGATCACCAGCCCCAGAAACACCAGCATCGCAAAGAAGGCGAACAGCCGGAACGAGTTCGCCTTGGTGAGCTGCCACGAGCGGCGCATCGCCTCGATGGGATTGCGCTGCCCGGCGAGCACGATCACCGCGATTGCCAGCGAGAACTTGACCGTCAGGTACAGCGTCACCGGCAGAATGACGAGGCTCGCCGCCGCCTCGGCCAGCTCGGGCAGGAGGCCTGCAAGCAGCGAAGGGAGCTGGGTCAGCACCCCGACCACGAGCTGCGTACCGAACACCGGCAGCAGCAGGCGCGGCAGGCGGGCGAGCACCTCGCGCACCGTCGGTCGCCCGGGATCGCCCAGCAGCGCGAGGATCGCGATCGAGGCGCAGATCTGGCCCACCCCGACCAGCAGCAGCGCCCACCAATTGGCCAGCAGCAGTGCGTTGATCTGCCCGGCGATCTTCTGAGGGTCAGGCTCGGCGCCCTCGGGTCCGAAATCAATGCCGCTCCCCAGAAGCGCGATCAGCAGCACGAACAGCGGCAGGAACAGGAACACCCCCGCCAGCACGCTGACGAGATCGCGATTGGCGCCGACCATGCCGGTCGCCTGGGTCCACGCCCTGCCCATGTCGAGCTTGCTGTGATGCATCGCGGATCCCTTCATCGCGCGAGGCGCATTTCGCCTCTTGATCTCGCCGCTCAATGCCCCCACCGGTTCGCCATGGCAAGCACTGCTCCAGCCGCTGGCGGCGCATTTCCCATCGAATGGCGGCGCGAGACCGCACAAGTGCCCTATGCGCGCGCACTTTCGGAAATGGAGGCGCGCAATGCTGCGGTCCATGCGGGCGAGGCGGCGGAACTGGTATGGCTGCTCGAGCATCCCCCGGTCTACACGGCCGGCACCAGCGCGGACCCGGCCGAACTGGTCGACCCGCGCTTCGAGGTGGTCGAGGCCGGGCGCGGCGGGCGCTACACCTATCACGGGCCGGGCCAGCGGGTGGGCTATCTGGTGCTCGACCTCGCCAAGCGCGGCAAGGACGTGCGCTGCTTCGTCCACGCGATCGAGGGCTGGGTGATCGCGACGCTCAAAGGCTTCGGGATCGAGAGCTGGCGCGCCGAGAGTCGCGTCGGCATCTGGACGCGGGACATCGACGGCTCGGAAGCAAAGATCGGGGCGATCGGCGTGCGCGTTCGGCGATGGGTGACGATGCACGGCTTCTCGGTCAACCTCGACCCTGACCTCACGCACTTCGGCGGGATCGTGCCCTGCGGCATTGCCGAATATGGCGTGACCAGTCTGGCGCGGCTGGGGCTCAGGGTTTCGGCCGAGCAATGGGACGCTGCGCTGAAAGCGACCAGTGACGATTTCCTTGACGCATTGGATGCCGCCGCCAAAAGGGCGTGCCGATGAAACGCGCTCTTGTCCTCGCCCTGCCTCTCGCGCTCGCCGCCTGCGAGCAGCAGGCCACCGCGCCCGTCGAACAGGGCGGCGCAGCCTCGGGCGAGGTGCTGGCCGGCTCCATCTCGGACGCGATGATCCCGCTCGAACAGCTCGATTCGCAGGCGCCCCTGGCCCCGCGCCAGGTGCGCACCGTGGGCGAGGACATCGACGCCGAACAGCCCGAGGTGACGCCGATGGAGGGCATCGAGGGCGCGCCCGCAGAGGGGGCCGACGCAGCCCCTGCTGCCCCGGCCCCCGCCGCCACGGAATAGTACCCCAGCCCTTGGCACAAAGCCCGATTTCAGGCGCGGCCGTTGCTGGACGAATGGCCTGAAGTGGGTGGGGCGCTGCAATCAAAAGCGGTAGGAGACCACCGCCTTGATGGACTGTAAGTTGAAATTGTCGTTTTCCCGCATGAAGTCTACTCCGCCGGCAAGGACAAACGGATTGGTGGCCGGCGCAGTGCCTTGGCCGACGCGGATCAAAGTCTCATCGTCATTATAGCCGGTGTAGAGATATTCGATACCGAGCGAGAAATTGCTGCCGATCTTCTGTTCCAGCCCAGCGCCGATCTGGAAGCCATAGGCGCTGTCATCGGCAATCACAGTGAAGGTGTTGGCGCTGTTGCTGGATTCGAATGACTGGTCGAGTTTCGCATACGCGACCCCGCCAGTGGCATAGAGCAAGGTCGATTCAGTTACGGTGTAACCGGCACGCAGGCGGAGCGCCGCGTTGTAATCGATGGTGCGCTCCATGTAGTAGAATGCCGGTGTAGTGCTGAATGCCGAAACAGCGTCGCGAACATCAACCGTGCCGACCTCGCCAACAACACCGAGTACAAGACTACCCATCTGGTAATCGTATCCGGCCCGCGCTGCAAAACTCACCCCATCGGAATCAGGAATGCAGTTCGTGTTTTGCGGTGACGTGGCTTCACCCCCGCAAAAGCCGGGCGAAAAAGCATTCGCGCCCGCACCGGTCGTAACGGTTTCACCAAAGGTACCGTTCGAACCGCGGTCGAAGGTGATTGTTTCATCGCTGTCGCTGGCTTGGAAATCATAGCCAATCGCAACGCCCGCGTAAAAGCCGTCGAATTCATCTTCCGCGTGAGCAGGGGTAGCCGCCAGGGTGACCCCGACGATGGCAACTGCAAGTGCTCTCATTGAAAAACTCCCAAAATACTAAATACTTGCTGTATGGGCGTTTGCCCATAAGGACTGGGAGATTACCGTCTGACCATCTTTTGAGACGCCGTTCACGCCTGAAACGATTATCTGGCCTGGCAGGCGAAACTCACCTGTCTTGATTGCACAGACACGCGTCATGTCAGCGTGTTTGCCTGGTCCCACGGGGCTCTCGTTCAGCCCTACGTCGGTGAGGTGGCGGCAGATTGGATTGGGCCAAATTATTTCGCAGCGCTCGGCCTCCGGCCGGATGCGAAGCGCGCTGTGGCCGCGGCCGGCCGTAAAAAGGCTAGCCTGCATGGCTTGCCGTAATCACCGATCCCGAAAGTCGGGCGGCCATCCATGATGGATTATTGTAACGGCGGTAGCTCGCCGAATGGCAGGTTCAATCCCGGCAGCATCGCAATGCGGACGCTGCCGGGAGAGCTGTTACTCCGCTGCCTGCGCCTGTTCCTCTTCGAGGGTCGGGTAGTCGACATAGCCTTCGGGGATCGGGAAGTACCAGCTCTTGGGCACGTCCTTGTTGGGGGTCCAGTGGGCGCCGGCCGCGATCCGCTTGTCGAGATCGGGGTTGGAGATATAGGGCCGCCCGAAGCTCACCGCGTCGCACTTGCCGCTGGTCACGTCGGCGACGGCCTCCTCGGCGGTGTAGTCCGAGTTGAGGATCAGCGTGCCGGTGTAGATCCGGCGGATCAGCGGGCTCTGCTTGGGCACATCGGTGCGGCCGAAGGTGCCTTCCGGCCCGGGCTCGCGCAGTTCGACGAAGGCAAGGCCGAGTTCCTCGCACACCTTGGCCGCCGCGCCGAAGGTCGCCGCCGGGTTGCTGTCATCGGTGCCTTGCGAATCCCCATTGGGCGAGAGGCGGATGCCGACGCGGTCCGCGCCCCAGACGTCGATCAGCGCCTCCAAGACTTCGCGCATGAAGCGGGTGCGGTTTTCCGGCGAGCCGCCATATTCGTCGGTGCGCAGGTTGGTGCCATCGCGCAGGAACTGGTCGACGAGGTAGCCATTCGCGCCGTGGAGCTGCACCCCGTCAAAGCCCGCCTTCTTGGCGTTCTCGGCGGCGCGGCGGTAGTCGCCGATGGTGCGCTGGATGTCCTCATGCGTCATTTCGCGGGCGACGGCATAGGGCTGCTTGCCGGTGGGCGTGTGCGCCTCGCCCGGAGCCTGCGTGGCGCTCGCCGAGAAGGGCGGCTGGCCATCGAGGAACACGGGGTGGACGATGCGGCCCATGTGCCACAGCTGCATGACGATGAGGCCGCCCTCTTCGTGCACGGCCTTGGTGGTGGCCTTCCACGCCTCGGTCTGCTCGTCGCTCCAGATGCCCGGCGCGCTCGGCCAGCCGAGGCCTTCGCGGCTGACGCCGGTCGCTTCGGTCAGGATCATGCCCGCGCCCGCGCGCTGGCGGTAATAGGTCGCCATCAATTCATTGGGCACGAACATCGGCTCGGCCGCGCGGCCACGGGTGAGCGGAGCCATGTGGATGCGGTTCTTGGCATGGAGCGCGCCCATCTGGA
>NZ_JAMNXL010000185.1 GCF_023653175.1 Erythrobacter sp.
AAAGCCGCTCGAGCGCCTCGTTGAAATCGCTGGCGAGCGACTGGAAGGCGGGCGGCATGCCGGTGAGGCGCACGGTGAGGTCGGAGCGGGCGACCGCGGCAAGGTGCTGGCCGATCCGTGCGACCGCCTCCTCGCGCTCGGCGACAGCGCGCTGGCGCTCGATCGCTGCGTCGCGGAACACCAGCATCGCCTGCGCCATCGCGCCCAATTCGTCGCCGCGCGTGGTTCCGGGGATGACGACATCGGTCGACCCCTTCGACAGGTCGGTGACTGCCCGGGTGAGGTCGACGATCGGCCGGGCGATCGAACGGGTCAGACCGCGCGCCAGCACAAGCGCAAGGCCGATCAGGATCGCCGCGCCAAGGCCCAGCGCGGCCCACGCCATGGTCATGGCGGTGGCTTGCCATGCGCTTTGCGCCTCTATCGCGGTGTGCTGGGCATCGCGGATGTCGCGCAGCGGGTTGACCGCGTCGCTGACCAGCACCTTCTTGCCCGCTGCGCGGATCGCCGCCTGTGCCGCGTCGCGATTGCCGGCCTTGACCACCCCGACATACTTGTCGCCCCAGTCGCGCCGCCATTTGAGGGTTTCATCGCGACTGGTGCGGACCTTTTGCGCGAGTGGTGAGCCGGCCAGCGCCGCTTCCAGTTGCTGCGAGGCCTTGTCGTAATCGTCGCGGCCTTCGTAGTAAGACTTGAGGTAGCTCTGATCGGCGGTGACCAGATACCCGCGCAACTGGCTGTTCTGGCGCAGCAGCGATGTCTCCAGCAACAGCACGTCGGCAAGGATCTCCTGGCTCGCGGTGTTCTTCGCCGTCACCGAGGAGATCATCGCGAGGCTCACCGCGCAGGCGACCATCACCGCTGCGGCCACCACGTTGAGCAGCACGAAGGACGCGCCGAGGCGGCGGGGGATGTTCATCCGGTCAAGCATGGCAGGGGTTCCTCTCGTCCATCATTGTGCCGTCCCGGCGGATGCTCAGAAGCTGTAGCGTAGCGAGGCGGTGACGGTGCGACCGTTCATCACCTGCGCGTTGGTGAGCCCGGAGGCGGGGATCGTCGGGGCCTGGAGCGAGACCACGGCGAGGCGGTCGAAGAGGTTGAAGGCATTGACCGCGAGGGTCACACCCTCGGCCGGGCGGAATTGCACGAAGGGGCTGACGATCACGTAGCCGGGCTGGACCAGCTGGTTGGTGTCCTGCGCGAAGCTTTCGGAGGTGCCGTTGATGGCGGCGCCGAAGGTGACCGTGCCGATCTCGGCCGAGGGGCGCAGAAAGAAGGCGAAATCGGGGATGTGGCGCGGGGTCAGCCCGTTGAAGGCCGGATCGATGAGGTCTTCGTCGATGCTCGCATCGGTCCAGGTCGCGCCCGCCACCAGCGTCAAGGGGCCGCGGCGCCATTCGCCCTCGAATTCGAGGCCCTTGGCGCTGTAGGTGCGCTCGATCTGCTGGACGAAGGCCTGGCCGGTCGCATCGGCGGTGATCTGCGCGTTGCGCTCGTCGGTCGAGGCCCAGAAGCCGGTCAGGAAGAGGCTGAGGCCGCCCCTGCGGTATTTGACCCCCGCCTCGGCCTGCTTGACGATCGAGACGAGCAGATCGGAGTTGTTCGGGTGCCCGGCGAGGGGATCGAGCGTTTCGGTGCCGATCACATTCTCCGCGCTTGCCCGACCCCCGCGGCTGAGCCGCGCAAAGGCCGACAGGCTCTCGGCAAAGCGGTAGTTCACCCCCGCCGACCACGAGAGGTAATCATAGCCGTAATCCACCGCTGCCGGGCGGGTCAGCGGCAGGATCGGCACGCGGCTTTCGTCCACCGAGATCTGGCCGTTGCCATTGACGTCGAAGGGCGCAAACAGCGGGCGGCCGTCACCGAAGCCGGGCGAGAAGACCTGGCCCGAGACATCGCCCTTGTCCCAGCGGACGCTGGCGCCGACGGCGAGCTTGCCGATCTGGAAATTGACCGATCCATAGGGTGCGATCACGTCGCAATCGACGTCGTAGCGGTTGTGGTAGATGCTGAACGGCAGGCCCACCGCAAAGCCGTAGGCAAGCGTGCCCGCGTCGGTCACCGGAACGCCGGTGGCGGTAGTGATGTTGACCGGCGCGCTGAGCCCGCCGCCGGCGAGGTCCTGCAAGGTGCTGGTGAAGTTCCAGAACATCCGGATCTGCTGCATCGAGGTGTAGACGCCCGCCGTGGTGGTGAGCTTGCCGCCGCCCACGTCCCACACCCGAGTCGCGCGCAGATCATTGGTGGCGTTGTCGAGGCTTTCGAGATCGGCATGGAGCCGCACCGAAAGCGCCAGCAGCCGCGCATCGGTGATCGCCTGCCCGCTCAAGGGCCCGGCGGCATAGCTGAGCCGCGCGCCCGGTCCGCCGAACTGCGCAAAGAACGGCGCTGGCGCGGTCACGAAGGGCACGGTGTCGTTGTAGGCGCCGCTGATGTCCGAGAAGCGGAAGCGGTCGGTGACGGTGAAGCCGGCCACGTCGAACTGGGCCTCGAGCCCGAAGGCGGCAACCCTCGCGGCAAGCCCGTCGCGCATGTCGATCACGGTAGGGCTGTTGTTGCGGTCGACCTCGGCATAGGAGGCGGTGAGCGGGGAGAGATAGGCCCGCTCGCGGATGTCGTAGCCCGGCAGGAAGCCGATCTGCGGGTCGGCGTCGGTGCCCCCGACCGTCACCGGCAGGGTGCTGTAATTGGGCTGCCTGTCATCGAGATACTTGCCGTAGAAGCGGATGTAGCCGCCTTCGAACTCCTTGGTGAGGTTGACCTTGATCTGGCCGCCGGAAAAGCCGTTGAAGCCCAGCTCGCGCGGGCCTTCGCCGCTGCGGTAGAAGCCGCCGACATGGAAGCGCCAGCCTTGCCCGAGCGGGCTGCCACAGGCAAAGTCGATGCGTTTGAGATCATGGCCGACGCCGCTCGACACCTGCACCGTGCCCCCCGCGGTCTCGCCGGTGCGCGAGATAAAGTTGATGAGCCCGCCCGGCGAATTCGAGGCGAAGGTCGAGGCCGAGCCGCCGCGGATCGCCTGCACTTGGGCAAGCGTCAGGTCGGCGCGCAGGAACTGGTCGATCCCGGCAAACTGGATGTCGCCGAATTCGAGCACCGGCAGGCCGTCTTCCTGAAGCTGGAGGAATTTCGAACCCTCCGCCGCCAGCGGGAGGCCGCGGATGGTGATCGCGGAATAGCCGTCGATGTCGGAGGTTTCCGAACGGATGCCTGGGATGTTCTGCATGATCCCGGCAATCGAGCTGACCGACAGCTGGGCAAGGTCGTGGTCGTCGAGCACGCTCGCCGAGATCGCGGTGTCGAGCAGGTCGCGGCCCTTGGCGACGCCGGTGGTGAAGGTCTTGGCGGCAGGTGCCGGGGCGGGGGTTTCGCCGGATTCTTCGGGGGCTTCGGCGCCGGTATCCTCGCGGGCATGAGCCGGAACGGCGGCGGTGGTGGCGAGCAGGGCGGCGGTAAAAGCGATCGAAAGGCGCATGCCTCGGGCACTCCGGTTGGTTGGCAAGAGCAGCACGTCGCCGGATAGGATCGGGGGCTTTAACTATGCCGACCGGCCCGGCTCGGTATTGTCACGGGGACGGGCAGGGGTCTGCGGGATCGCCGGGCAAAGCGCTGTTCCTGCGGCTTTTCCCTAGGCGGTGGCCAAGGAAAGTTGGTGCCCCCGGCCTATGCAGGGCGTCCCCTTCAGCGATGCCCGGCGGCGCCCTTGTCCTTGATGTTTCCTCCCCATGCCCTTGTTCCCCAGCACGTGCCCCGTGCTGCCGGAGAACCTGCGCGCGCGGTGCGCCAGTTGCGGATCGAGGCGGCCAAGGCGCATGGCTTCGGCAAGCCGCGGGCGGCTGCGCTGATGGCGGCGCTCGCGCGGGTGCTGCCGCAGACCGGCGGGCCGGTGTTCGCAGGGATAGAGACCTGGCCGGGCGATCTGGCCTCCGACGGGGTGATCTTCCGCCTCAATGCCGGGCTCCACGCGCTGGCGCTCGCCGGGCGCGAGGCGGGGGTGCTGGGAGCGCTGTACCGGGGCGGCGCGATGCCCTCGACCTTCGCGCTCGAGGCGGCGCTGGCCCATGCGCTCGATGTGCATGGCGGGGACCTGCTCGGCTGGCTTGCGCATCCCACACAGACCAACGAGGTCGCAAGGGTCGCGGGGCTGGTCGCCGCGCTGCTCGAACTAGGTCGTTCAGCGGCGCTGCCCTGCGAGGTGCTCGAACTGGGCGCGAGCGCGGGGCTCAACCTCAATTTTCCGCATTATGCGGTGCAGCTGGGCGCGGTGCGCGCCGGCGCAGCCACCAGTGCGGTGACACTTGCGCCGCAATGGCGCGGCGGCGGTGCCCCGGAGGGCGCGCTGTCGGTAACGGCTGCGCGGGGCGTCGATCTCCACCCGCTCGATGCGGGCCTCGAGGCCGACCGGAAGCGCCTTGCCGCCTATCTGTGGCCCGGCGAGACCGCTCGCGCCGCGCGGCTGGCGGCGGCGATCGGGATTGCGCAAACCCACCCGCCGCAGGTCGATACGGGCCTCGCAAGCGCGTGGCTGCTGCAGCGCTTCGCCGAGCCCCAGCGCCGCGGGGTGCGCCGCGTGGTGTTCCACTCGATGGTGCTGCAATATGCAAGCGCGGCGGAGCGCGCCGCGATCGACCGCGCCTTTGCGCTGGCAGGCGCGCGCGCGGAGCCCGACCGCCCGCTGGTGCGCGTCAGCATCGAATGGCGCGCGGATCGCGCGGCTGTGGAACTCAGGATCGCGCAATGGAACGGCGCGGGGAACGGCGGCGAGGCGCGTCTCGCCGCGCTGTGCCATCCCTACGGCGAATGGATCGACTGGCGCGGCCTCACCTGAAGCTGACCTGCGGTTGTTCCCTAGCGCCAGTCCCTAGGCCCCGCTTTGCCCCCCGCCAATAGGCTCGGCCCTAGTGCGCAAGGCCGCACTCGATGAAGCCGGGCTGGAGGTAGTCCCGGCAAAACGGGGGGAGACATGCCATGAAAACCAGAGTCAGACTGCTGCTGTTCGTCGCCACCACCGCTCTCGCCGCACCGGCCTTTGCCGAGGAGAGCGGCGAGCGCGGGGAAAGCGCCGAAGCCGAAACGGATGCCGAGCAACCCGCCGCGCCCGCCAAGCCCGCGGCCGAAATCTTCTCGACCGGCATGGCCAAGGGCCGCGACCGGCTCGACAGCGCGACCTCGACCAGCGCCTTGAAGGGCGACGACATCCAGCGCTTCGGCCCGCGCGCCTTGGGCGACGTGCTGCGCACCATGGCGGGCTTGCGTGTTGCCACGGGGATCGGCGAGGGCAACAACAACTACACCGTGCGCGGCCTGCCGCTCGCGGCCGGTGGCTCCAAATACATGCAGTTCCAGGAAGACGGTTTGCCGGTGCTCGAATTCGGCGACCTCTTCAATGTCGCGACCGATGTCTATCTGCGCAACGACTTCACCGTGAGCGCGATCGAGACGATCCGCGGCGGCTCGGCCTCGACCTTTGCGTCCAATTCGCCGGGCGGGATCGTCAACCTCATCTCGCGCACTGGCGAGCAGGAAGGCGGCCGTGCGCAGTTCTCGAGCGGGCTCGACTTCGACGAGAAGCGCCTCGATTTCGATTATGGCGGCAGGCTGGGCGAGAACACCCGTTTCTACATCGGCGGCTTCTACCGTCAGGGCGAAGGGCCGCGCGACATCGGCTTCACCGGCTGGCGTGGCGGGCAGATCAAGGCCAATATCACCCGCAGCTTCGAGGGCGGCTATGTGCGCGCCTATTTCAAGCTGCTCGACGACCGTTCGCCAACCTTCGCGCCCTATGCGGTCAGCATCACCGGCACCAACGATGCGCCGGTGATCCACAGTTTCCCCGGCTTCGACCTGCGCTCGGATTCGACCCTGTCGGGGTTCCTCGGGCCGGTGATCACCCTCGATCGCAACAACCAGCCGGTCGCGCTGCCGATCGCGACCGGGCAGAGCGCGTAGTCGAAGTCGATCGGCTTCGAGGCGCAGTTCGATGTCGCCGGATGGACGATCACCGAGAAGGCGCGCTACGCGGTCAATGGCGGCGATTTCAGCCGCATGTTCCCCAACCGCCAGAACACCGTCACCGCCTTTGCCAATTCGATCGGCGGGGCGGGATCGACCGCGGCCTATGCCAGCGGGCCGCTCGCCGGGCAGCCGATTCCGGGGGGCGCGCTGATCAACGGCAATGGCCTGCTGTCGCTCTACTTCGTCAGCTTCGTGCGCGCGCGCTCGCTCGACAACTTCACCAATGATCTGCGGGCCAGCAAGGTGTGGGAGGTGCCCGCATTCGGAGGCACCGGCAAACTGACCACCACCGCCGGGCTCTACTACGCCACGCAGGAGCTCGACACCACCTGGCTGCACACCGCGATGATCATCGATGCGGCCGGCGGCGGGCAGACCGCGCAGGTCGACATCTTCAACGCCGCCGGCCAGCCGCAGACGCTGAACGGCTATTTCGCCTTCGGGCGCGAGAGCAGCCTGTTCCGGCGGATCTTCGATGTCGATTACCGCGTGCTGGCACCCTATGGCTCGGTCAACTTCCACATTGGTAAGCTGGCCGTCGGCGGGTCGTTGCGCTATGATAGCGGGCGGGTGCGCGGGCAGTTGTTCGGTGCCGATCTCGGCGGCGGGCGTGTGGGGCTCACCAGCTTCGACTTCAACCGCGACGGCGTGATCGTCCCGGCCGAGGGGCGCACCGCCTTCCTGCCGCTGGATCGCCCCGCGCCGGTGAGCTACGATTACGGCTACCTCAACTACTCGGTCGGGGTGAACTACCGCGTGGCCGAGCCGTTCTCGGTCTTCGCGCGCTACAGCAAGGGTGCCCGCGCTGCCGCCGACAAGGTGCTTTTCACGCCCACGGTCGACAGCCTGACCGGCAATGTGCCGAGCGGCGACCGCCAGGACGACGTGATCCAGTACGAGGCCGGCTTCAAACTGCGCCGCGGCGGGATCACCGTCAACGGCACGGTGTTCCACGTCGAGGCCGAGGACCAGAACGTCCTCAACGGCGCGGCAAATGCCACCAACCGCACTTACGAGGCGGAAGGCATGGAGCTGGA
>NZ_JAMNXL010000186.1 GCF_023653175.1 Erythrobacter sp.
CGAGCGCCGCGCCAGTCGCGGGCGGGGGCGGGGGCGGGGGCGGGGGCGGGGGCGGGGGCGGGGGCGGGGGCGGAGAGGTTGCCGTCACCGCGTCACCCGGCAGCACCGGCGCAAGGGCCAGCGCCGCTGCGGGCGTCGGCGGCTGCGGCGTTGTTGCAGGGTCGGGGGCGCTCGCGGGCACCTCGGCAGGCTCCCCAGCTTCGCCGGGCGCGCCTTGCCCGGCGGCGGGCAGGCGTTCGTCCGCATGCGCAGCCGCAACCTGCGTGCCCTCACCCCCTGCCAGCGGCGCGCGCGTCGGTGCGGGCGGAGCAAGGCTCGGGACAGGGCCGTGATCGCCGGGCTCGGGCCGCAGCGCGATGTCGGGCAACGCGGCGGGGAGCGGAGCGGGCGTCACGCCGAGAATCGCGCCGGGCAGCGCGGGGGTCTCATCCAGCGCCGCCCCGTCTTCGGCCACCGGCGTGCGCGCGACCGTCACAAGGCCGGGGAGCGGCGATGGGGCGGCGGCAGGGGGAGACGCCACCGGGCGCAGGGCCGGAGCGGTCGCGGTCGATACGGCAAGCGAACCGGCAGGCGGCAGGGCAGGCGGCAAGAGCTCGCCCGGCTCCGGCAGGTTCTTGCCGGTCGGCCATGCGGGCAGCGCGCTCGCCGGGGAGGCCTCGGCGCGCGGCATGGGGGGCTGCGGCGGGGCGCTCTCGGGGGCCACTCCGGGCACCACAACCGGCGCGGCGGCGGCGGGCGGGGACGCGGCGAGCGCCTCGAGCAGGCCGGCAAAATCGGGCGTCCCTGACCCCGGCAAATGCATCATGGCGGGGCCGCCCGTGAGGGCATCGGCGGCGGGAAGCCGGGGGCCATCGGGCAGGAGCGGGAGGGGGAGCGGGAGCAGGCTGGTCACGTCGGGCATCATCCTCGTCGCGCTGGAAGGAGGGGCGGGATCAATCGTCCCGGCGGCTTTGCAACTTGCGTGCCAGTGGCATGTCGCGCCCCGCCGCCCGGCGTTCCTGCGCAGCGGCGAGCGTGCGCAGCGCCTCGTCGCTCATCTCGGCGAGGCGCTTGGCGCGGGTCTCGGTGCGGGCGAGCGCCTCGGCCTGCCAATCGCGCTGGCGGACGGCATCGCGCGCGGCATCCCCGGCATTGGCGGCGAGCTGCGCGAGCCCCGCGGTGAAGGCCGCGCGCTGCGCCAGCGCCGCACCGGTGGTCGCACCCTCGCGCGCCGCGCTCGCCGCAACCAGGCGCAGGCTGCGCGCGGCGAGCGCCTGCCCGCGCGCCTCAGCCTCCAGCGCCTCGGCCAGCGACCGCAGCGCCTGCTTCCTCGACACCTCGGCGATCAGGCTCTGGCGGCGCAGCAGCGCGAGACGGCGGGCTTCACGCATGATCGGGGGCCATCAGTTCGAGCAGCGCCTGCTGACTCGCCGCCAGCGCCACAGCCTGCCCGCGCGGCTGGGTGAGGAAGGCGTCGATCGGGCCGGACAGCGCCAGCGCCTCGTCGAGCAGCGGGTCGCCGCCGGCGCGATAGGCGCCCATCATCACCAGATCGCGCCCGCTCTCGCGCGCCGCGATCAGCGCCCGCAGCCGCCGGGCCGCGGCGGCGACGGGCGCGCTCGCCACATCGCCCATTACCCGGCTGAGGGAGGCGGGAATGTCGATCGCCGGATAATGTCCGCGCGCCGCCAGCTCGCGCGAGAGCACAATGTGCCCGTCGAGAATCGCGCGCGCGGTGTCGACCACGGGGTCGTTGGTGTCGTCGCCATCGGCGAGCACGGTGTAGATCCCGGTCATCGCCCCGCCCGAGCGCGCGGAATTGCCCGCGCGCTCGACCAGCCGCGTGATCGCGGCGAGCGCGGATGGCGGATAGCCCCGCGCCGCGCCCGGCTCGCCCAGCACCAGCGCCAGCTCGCGCGCGGCGTGGGCGACGCGGGTGAGGCTGTCGAGGATCAGCAGCACGCGCTTGCCTTGCGCCCTGAAATATTCGGCGATGCTGCTCGCATATTGCGCCGCGCGCAGGCGCAGGTTGGGGGCATGATCAGCCGGCACAGCGACGACCACGATCGCGCCCTTGTGGTGCGTTCCCATGTGCCGGTTCACGAAGTCCGAGACCTCGCGCGCCCGCTCCCCGATCAGCGCGACGACGGTGACATCGGCTACTGCGTGGCCAGCGATGGTGTCGACCAGCACCGACTTGCCCACGCCCGATCCTGCCAAGATCCCGAGCCTTTGCCCGACACCCATCGCTGCGAGCGCGTTGATCGCGCGCACCCCGCAATCGAAGGGCGCATCGACGCTCGCCCGCTCCAGCGCGCCCTCGCGCTTGCCGCCCAATGGCCAGGCCTGCGGAAGATCGAGCCGCGGACCGCCGTCGATCGGCGCGCCGAGCGCATCGACCGCGCGACCCAACAGCGCCTCGCCCACCCGCACCTCGCCCGGCTGCCCCAGCCCCCGCACCCGCGCCTGCGGGCGCAGCAGCATCGCATCGCCGAGCAGCATCATCAGCGAGTGGCCCGCGCGAAAACCGATCACTTCGGCGAGGCATTCGGCCCCCGCGTCGTTCTCGATCAGCCCGAGCGATCCGACCGGCAGGGGGAGCCCCGCGACCTCGATCAGCCCGCCGTCGCAGGTCACCACGCGCCCGGTGAGCACCGGGCCACTGGCGACCGGCGCGGCGCGCATCCGGGCGAGGTCGAGCTGGAGTTCGGCAATCATCCCCGCACCGCGGCAGCAATCGCGCGGCGCCATTCGGCGGGACCATCGGCGACCGAGCCCTCGGGCCCCGCGATCACCACGCTGCCGGGTTCGAGCGCGGCGTCGGGCGCGAGCCGGATCGGGCCAAGCGCCCCCTCCTCGACCAGCGCGATGTCATCGGGGTGAAGGTGCAGCACGAGGCTGTCAGCCGCGCCGCCGATGCGGCGGGCGGCGGCTTCGCAGCGGGTGCGCAAGCCCGCAGGATCACGCGCCGCCTCGCCCAGCACGCTCGCGCACAGCGTCTCGACCGTGGCGGCAAGATCGGCGGCGAGCACTGCCAATGCGGCCTCGTCGAGCGCGCGGAAGGTCAGCCGCAGCGCCCGGTGGCGGCGGCCGAGCGCCTCGCTTGTCGCTTCGGCGGCAGCGCGGCCTGCAACGAGCCCATCGGCATAAGCCCGCGCTAGCGCCTCGGCGTGAGGATCGGGTTCGGGCGCGTCGGGGTCAGGTTCGGGCGGCTCCGGCGGCGGGGCGGGTTCCTCGGGCGCGCCGAACAGCGCCGCCTCGCGGAACCCCGCCGCTCCACCCGCTTCCCCGCCGAGCAGCGCGAGCCAGCCGGGGGCGGGATCCTCGGGGAGAGTGTCGGGCACGGGCGAGGGCGCAAACGCGCCCGGCCAATCAGACGAATTCGCCATTGCCGGCTCCGATAACGATCTCGCCCGCATCGGCGAGCCCGCGTGCGATCTCGACGATCGCCTTCTGCGCTGCGGCGACGTCCTTCTTGGCGAGGCGCCCACGCAGGTCGATCTCGTCGCGCACGCCGTCCGCGGCGCGGCTCGACATGGCGGCGAAGAACGGCGCGCGCTCGGGCTCCTTGAGGCCCTTCAAGGCATCGACCAGCTTCTCGTTGTCGACATCGCGCAGCAGGCGGCCCATCGACATCGGATCGAGTGCGAACAGCATCTCGAAGGTGAACAGCTCCTCCTCGATCTTCTCCGCCAGCGGCGTATCGCGCCCGGCGATGGCGGGGAGCACGGTGTTGCGCAGCTCGCCCGCGGCAAGGTTGATGAGGTTCGCCGCGTCGCGCGGCCCCCCAAGCATCAGCGCGGCGGTGCCGAAGGTCGCGGAAATGCGCTGGGTGAGCAGCGTGTCGATGGTCGCAATTGCGGTGGCGGAGATCGCGCCGCTCTTGGCCACGCGCTCGACCACCAGCGTCTGGAGTTCGAGCGGCAGCATCGCCAGCACCTCGGCGGCGGGTTCCGGCTCGATCAGCAGCAGCAGGGCGGCGATCACCTGCGGGTGTTCATCGAGGATCAGGCGCACCAGCACGCCCGGCGCGAGCCACTTCGCCAGCTCGAGGGAGCGCGGCGCGGCGTCGGGCTCGATCCGCTGCATCATGCTTTCCGCGCGCGCGGGGCCCAGCGCCTTGTCGAGCAGCGTGCGCACCCGGTCGCCCCGGCCGCGCATCGGCAGCATCTCGCGCGATGCCTCGCCCGCGAAATCGGCGAGCGCCTCGGCCATCTGCGGCTGTTCGATCTCGCCCAGCGCCATCATCGCCGCGCCGAGCTTTTCGAGTTCTTGCGGAGAGAGACGCGAGAGGAGACCGGTCGCCTCCTCGTCGCCGAGCAGCATCAGGAACACCGCAGCGCGGTCGACCCGGCTGAGGAGCGCAGGCGGGGGGGCCGGGGGAGCGCCGGTGCTGAAATCCTCTTCGGGCATCAGGCCGCCTCCGCCCGGTCGTCGCGGGGATCGGGCGCTTCGAGCATCCGCTGGAGCGCCTCGACCGCACGCTCCGGCTGCTGTGCCGCGAGCCGCCGTGCGAGTTCGACCTGGCGAGGGAGATCTTCGAGCGGAACGCCACTGTCGGTGCTGCCGGACTGCGTGTCCGCAACCTCGCCCGCGCCTTTGCCTTCTCCGTCGGTCGAAAGCGCCAGCGGCGCACCATCGGCGGCCGCATCTTCGGCCTTGCCCTTGCCCTTGCCCTTCACGCCGCCGCCGCGCAGCTTGCCGATCAGCGGCTTGACCGCCAGCAGCAGCACCAGCAGCACCGCGATCAGCGCGCTGCCATAGCGCACCAGCATCGCGAACCACGGCTCTTCGTAGAATGCGGGCGGGGCGAGGTCGGCGGGTTCGAACTTGCTCGCCACCACCTGCACCATGTCGCCGCGCTGGGTGTTGGCGCCCACGGCCGCGCTGACCAGCGCCTGCAATTGCTGACGATTGAGCGGCGCGGCGGCCTTCAATGCCTTGTCGCTGACTGCCACCGCGACCGAGAGTTTCTTCAATGCCCCCGGCCCGGCAGTGGTGACCGCGACCTCGCGGCCCAGCTCATAGGCGCGGTCGGTGGCGGTTTCGGTGTCGGAAGTGGTCGCGGCTGCCGGGGTGGTCGGCTGCGGCGCGCCGTCGACCAGCTGCGCCTGCGGAGGCGGGGTGTTGGCCGGAACCCCGGGCACGCCGCCGACCGGCGCGGTGCCGGTGCGCTGGGCATTGCGCGCGCTCTCGGTGCGGATCGCGCCTTCCTTCTCGTAGGTCTCGCGCGCGGTGGTGACTTCGGTCTTCTCGAGTTCGACCTGCACCTGCGCACTGAAATTGCCCTCGCCCAGCAGGGGGAGCAGCAGCGCGTCGAGCTGTTCGCGCAGCTTGGCCTCGTGCTCGCGCTGGAGATCGAGGCCTTCGCCTGCTGCCGCGCGCGGATCGGACAGCAGCCGCCCGTTTTGGTCGACCACGCGCACCGCATCGGGGCTCATCCCCGGCACGCTCGCAGCGACGAGGTTGACGATCGCGCCCACTTGTTCCGGCGACAGGCTGCGCCCGCCCAACAGCCGCACCATCACCGAGGCGCTGGGGGCATTGTTCTCGCGCACGAAGACCGAGCGCTCGGGCGTGGCGAGGTGGACACGCACGCTCTCGATCCCGTCGATCTCGCGGATAGTCAGCATCAGTTCGCGTTCGCGCGCGAGACGCAGGCGTTCGCCTTCCAGCGTGCGCGAGGTGCCGAGCGGCATTGCATCGAGCATCGCCTCGGCCCCTTCGGGCGCGGCGATCCCGGCATTGCTCGCGACCAGCATCTTGGCGCGGTAGACGTCGTTCTCCGACACCCGGATCGCGCCGGTGCCGTTGTCGATCGAATAGGCGATGCCGCCGCCCTCGAGCGTTTCGACCACCTTGGCGCGCTCGGCATCGGTGAGGCTGGTGTAGAGCACGCGGTCCGCGCCCGAGGAGATCGACATCCACAGCGTGGCCGCCGCCGCGACCGCGCCGAGCGCGCCCAGGGTGGGCAACGCGCGGGCCAGCGCGGGCTGGCTGACGAAGCCCTGCACTTGCGGAGGCAGCATGGTGCGCCAGCCGCTCGCAGGCGCGGGAGGAGCGGCGGGGAGCCCTGCGGGATCGGCGGGCACGGGAAGCGCGTCGGCCATCTATCAGCCCCCCATCCGCATGATGTCTTGATAGGCGGTGAGCAGCTTGTTGCGCACTTGCAGCGTGGCTTCGAAAGCGACGCCCGCCTCCTGCCGCGCGAGCATCACCTGCGCGATGTCGGTGACCTGGCCGCGCTCGAAGGCGACCTGCATGTCGCTCGAATGCGCCTGCACCGCGCTGACCTGTTTCAGGGCATTGTGGAGCGTATCGGCAAAGCCCGCGCCCGGAACCCTGCCGAGCGCCTGAACCGAGCCGCCCGCTTCGCTCGCCGCGCGCACCTCGCGCAGCGCGGCATTGCGGGCGAGCACCTGACTGCGCAGCGCCATCACGTCCTCGACGCCGAAGCCTACTCTCAAGGCGCTCATGCCGCACCTCCCGCCGCGATCAGGCCTGCGCCGCGCATCGAAGCGAGGCGGTAGCGCAGCGTGCGTTCCGAAATGCCGAGCGTGCGCGCGGTCGCGGCGCGGTTGCCCTGATGGCGGCTGAGCGTCTCGAGGATCGCGCGCGCCTCGGAGGCGAAGGCGACGTCGGAGAGCGAGCGCGGCGCGGTGATGCGGGTCAGCGCGGGGGCACCGGCTGCGGCAGTCTCAGCCATGCCGGTCGCGGCAATCGGGCGCACCGCGGTGTCGAACACGATATGGTCGGGCGCGATCGCCGCCGCGCTGCCGGCGAGCAGGATCGCGCGGCGGATCACGTTCTCGAGCTCGCGGACATTGCCCGGCCAGGGGTGGGCTTCCAGCACTTCGAGGGCTTGCGGTGTGAGCCAACCGGGCTGGCCGGGCTTCCCGGTAACAGACTGGCCCTTAACCGGCCGGGGCGCATGGCGCAGCAGCATCGCGAAGGCGAGCGGGGCGATGTCGCTAGGCCGGTCGCGCAGCGCGGGCAGCGCGAGGGGGAAGACATTGAGGCGATAGAGCAGGTCCTCGCGGAACCGCCCC
>NZ_JAMNXL010000187.1 GCF_023653175.1 Erythrobacter sp.
CGTCACGCACGACGGGCCGGGACGACAGATTGCCCTCGCTGTCGGTGAAGGGCTCGTAGAGCTGCACCGGGAAGGAATGCGCGAGGTAGTCGAGGACATAATATGCCGCGTCCGCGTTATGCAGAGCGCGGTGCTTCATGTCGTTGATATGATGTTTCATTTTGGGATCTCCACTTGGAATAATCATGATGCCTCTGCTCTCAACCGCAGAAGGACACCCCGACATGACCTCCCCCTCCAACTCTCACCCCGGCGGCGCGGCAGCCACCGGGGCTGTCACCGGCCAAGCACTTGTTTCCGGTTATCGTGCGGATAATCCCAACTTGTCTGCTGGCGCGCTCAGCGCCGCCCGGCATTTCCTGAAGTGGGTCGCCGACCGGCATATCGCGATCAGGGATCTTGATACTGCGGCGATCAGTCGTTTTGCGCGACACCGCTGCCGGTGCGGCCGCTGTAGCACCGCGCAGTTGCGGGACCCCGCTTACATCACCGAGGTCCGGAGGTTTCTTCGCTATCTGGAAGATACCGGCCACGTGGCCATTCCAGACGAGGTTGCCCGGCTTGGCCCGCATTTGGCCGGCTTTTCCGCGTGGCTTGCTGGCCAAGGCTACGGCAAGGTCACCTATAACTCCCGCATGAGTCAGGCGCGGCATTTTGCGGAATGGGCTCTGCAGCGACGTATTCCGGCCAGCCACATCGATAGCGACCTGATCGAGCAGTTTGCCCATCACGACTGCCAGTGCGGGATCAAGACCAAACGCGGCAAGCGGGTCGAGGGCACCGGCAATAAGGATCGCCGCCGTGGTGCCCGCGCCTTCGTGTCTTTCCTCAGAGTAGAAGGGTCGATCCCGGTCGCGTTGGCCACTGAACTACCTGCCGATCCACGCCTCGCCGATTTTGCCACTTGGATGCGCCGGGAGCGCGGCGCCGCGTCCGAGACGATCCGGCGCTATCAGCAAGAGTTGGGCCGCTGGTTGACGAAGCTGGGATCGGAACCGCAGGGGATCACCGCTGCGACCGTCCGCTCGATCATCCTGGATCAAGGCGAGGACCGCTCCCGATCGTCAGTCCGCATGACGATAACAGTCTTGCGCACATTCTTGCGTTTCATGATCGGCGAGGGGTTGTGTGCTCCGTCGCTGCTTCTTGCGGTGCCGTCAGGGGTGCGACGCAGGCTTTCCACCGTCCCAAAGACGATCCCGGCTTCGACCATCGAAGAGATCGTCGCGTCCTGCGGCACAGGCACAGCAGTTGAGGTGCGGGACCGCGCCATCATCCTGCTTCTCGCGCGGATGGCCCTGCGGGCTGGCGATATCTCGCAACTCCGCCTCCGCGACATCGACTGGCGCGCGAGCAGGTTGCGATTGCACGGCAAAAGCCGACGTGGGGTGTTTATGCCTTTGCCGCAAGACGTCGGTGATGCGCTGCTCGCCTATATTGAAGACGTACGCCCGGTGGTTGCATCCGCTGGGGTCTTCTTGCGCGTCCAAGCCCCTTTCACCCCATTTCGCTCATCGGCCGAGATCGCCGGTATCGTCTCTCGAGTCCTTTCCCGCGGCGGCTTCGTCGGCCTGCCGACCGGCGCACATGTGTTTCGGCATTCGCTGGCTTCGACATGGCTGCGCGGTGGGGCGGACCTGGATCAGATTGGGGCCGCGCTGCGCCACGCTTCACGCGACACAACCGCAATCTACGCCAAGGTCGATGTCGATATGCTGGGGGCCGTGGCCCAGCCTTGGCCGGGGTACGCAGCATGATGCATCGCCATGTCGACCGCTACATCAACCTTCATCGCGCCTTCGGAAAGGGGTTTGCCAAACATGAGAGGTCCTTGCGCGCGTTCGCCGCATTTGCTGCTGACCGGACCGAACCGCATGTAACCGCAGCACTAATCCACGAGTGGGCGGGCAGTGCGACCACGCCTAATTCTGCACAAGACCGATATGATCAGGCCCGCGCCTTCGCGATGTTCCTGCATGCAGAGGACGTGCAGCACGAGGTTCCAGTCGAAGGATTGTTCGGCCGGTCAAGGCGCCGCCGACCCGCGCCCCACATCCTGTCGCAGAACCAAATCAATGGCATCCTGGCGGAGGCGCTGCTGGTTCCAGGCCTGACCCCGATCAGCCCGCAGACCTATCACACGCTGTTCGGATTGCTGGCCTCGACAGGACTGCGCATCTCGGAAGCATTGTCCCTGCGTTGCGACGACCTGACGGAAGATGGCCTGATGATCCGCAAGGGCAAATTTGGCAAGAGCCGCCTCGTCCCTCTTCATGCCTCGACCCGTGCAGCGTTGGAGCGCTATCTCGATCGGCGGCGCGTCGTCCGTGATGCCGGCTCTGACCTTTTCGTGCTCGGGCACGGGCACGCACCGACGGCGACGAGAGCACATGTGGTCTTCGTACGGATCGTCCGCAAGCTCGGTTACCGCAATCCGACTGGTCCCGGCCCCCGGCTACACGATTTGCGCCATACCTTCGCGGTTCGGTCCCTGGAGACCTGCGGGAACGATCTGCAGTCAGTCATGCGGCACATGAGGGCCCTGAGCACCTATCTCGGCCATGTCGATATCGCCAATACCTATTGGTATCTCGAAGCCACCCCCGTCTTGTTGCAAATGATCGCGGCAAGGGCGGAAGAGACGTGGATCGGGGGTGCAGCATGACCCCGCTCGCGCCGGACCTGTCGGCTTTCCTGCAGAAGCATCTGCCCGATGAGCGTGGAGCCAGCCAACATACCATCGCCGCTTATGCCCACGCGTTCACACTCTTGCTGCGGTTTGCGGCCACACGCCTTAAACGACAGCCTTCTGACCTTGCGATCGAGGATCTCGACGTCAGCCTGATCAGGGCCTTTCTCGAGCACATCGAAGAGGGTCGAGCTAATACCGTGCGATCCCGCAATGCCCGGCTGGCAGCGATCAAGGCGTTTTTCCGCTTCCTTGAACCACGGCGTCCAGCCTGCCTCGAACAGGCGATGATGGTCAGGGCACTGCCCGTCAAACGGACAGATTTAAAGCTGATCGACTACCTGACGAAGGACGAGGTACGCGCCTTACTTTCGGCCCCAGACGGCAGAGCGCCGGCTGGGCTGCGTGATCGGGCGATGCTTCACCTGGCCTATGCCGCAGGACTGCGAGCGTCTGAACTTCTCGCGGTTCGGATGGACGATTTCCCGCGGGGCTCGTTCGCAAACATCCGGGTGCTTGGGAAGGGCCGTCGGGAGCGGGTGCTGCCGCTCTGGAACGAGACGCAAGCTGCTATTCGGGCTTGGCTGGCCGTCCGTCCCAACGATGTCGGGCCGGAACTGTTCCTGAACCGCGATGGCGGCCCGATGACACGGGATGGTTTTGCCTACCGGCTCCGTCAACATGTGGCCGTGGCCGAACGCGCGACCCCTTCGATTGCCGACAAGCACGTGACCCCGCATGTGCTGCGGCACAGCTGCGCCATGCACACGTTGCAGGCTACAGGTGATGTCCGCAAGGTCGCACTTTGGCTGGGTCATGCCAGCCTCCAGACGACCGAGATGTACTTGCGCGCGGACCCGACTGAGAAGCTCGCCCTTCTCGAAGCGCATCATGCCCCACTGATCAAGCCGGGCAAGTTCCGGCCGCCGTCGGACAAGCTGATGGCAATCCTCGCTGCCGCAACCGGGGCGAAGCCGCGCTAGCACTGTGCGTGCGCCCCACTCCGGTGGGGCGCAGCGGCTGCGCCGCCGGGGTGAGAGTTGGAGGGGGAGGTCATGTCGGGGTGTCCTTCTGCGGTTGAGAGCAGAGGCATCATGATTATGCCAAGTGGAGATCCCAAAATGAAACATCATATCAACGACATGAAGCGCCGCGCTCTGCATAACGCGGACGCGGCATATTACGTTATGGACTACCTCGCCCATTCCTTCCCGGTGCAACTCTACGAGCCCTTCACCGACAGCGAGGGCAAACTGTCGTCGCGGCCCGTGTTCTGCGATGGCCAGCTCGTCGAGTGTCGGGATGCTGCCCGCCGTCGCGACGCCCTGATCGAAAAGCTGGCTGGCCTGCCGCCGGTTCCGGGGGCGCTTGACCAGATCGTCCAGCGCTTCGGCACCGACCTCGTGGCCGAGGTCACAGGCCGCTCGCGCCGCATCGTGCGCAAAGGCGAGGGTCCTGCCGCGCGGCTCGTCGTCGAAAGCCGTGCCGGCTCGGCCAACCTGTCCGAGACCGCCGCCTTTATGGACGACCAGAAGCGCATCCTGATCTTCTCGGATGCCGGGGGCACGGGCCGCAGCTATCACGCCGACCTCGGTGCGAAGAACCAGCGCCTGCGTGTTCACTATCTCCTGGAACCGGGCTGGAAGGCCGATGCCGCCATCCAAGGCCTCGGGCGGACCAACCGCACCAATCAGGCGCAACCACCGCTTTTCCGGCCCGTCGCTACCGATGTGAAAGCAGAAAAGCGGTTCCTTTCGACCATCGCGCGTCGCCTCGACACGCTCGGGGCGATCACGCGTGGCCAGCGCCAGACCGGTGGGCAGGGGCTGTTCCGGCCCGAGGATAACCTCGAGTCCCCCTATGCTCGCGACGCGCTGCGTCAGCTTTATCGCCGCATCTATCGCGGCGATGTCACGGGCTGCTCCCTCGGGGCTTTCGAGGATGCGACCGGCCTAAGGCTGACCGATGACAACGGGCTGAAGGACGATTTGCCCCCGATCAAGACCTTCCTCAACCGCCTGCTGGCGCTGACGATTGACATGCAGGCTGTGCTCTTCTCGGCTTTCGAGGACCTCCTCGACCAGCGGATCGAGGGCGCCATCGCCGCCGGGGTCTATGACCTCGGGCTCGAGACGCTGCGCGCCGAGAGCTTCCGCGTCACCGACGCCCGGGTGATTTACACCCATCCCGGCTCTGGCGCAGAAACCCAGCTCCTGACCATTGCGGAAAAGCGCCGCAACACGCCGACTTCCCTCGCCGATGCGCTCGACTGGCTCGATGACCCAAAGGCGCGGCTTCTGGTCAACAGCCGTTCGGGCCGGGCCGCACTTCAAGTGCCTGCCACCAGCCTGATGCTGGATGACGGCACTATCGAGCCGCGGCTGAGGCTCATCTGCCCGACGGAGGCCAGCACGGTTCCTGCGAAGATCATGGAGGACACCCACTGGCTGGAAGCCGACCGCGTGGCCTTCGCCGCTGCCTGGACCGCGGAACTGGCTGAAGTGCCGGAGTTCAGCAAGTCCACGCTCCACATCGTGGCGGGCCTCTTGCTGCCGATCTGGAAGCAACTTCCCCAGGACGAAACCCGCGTCTACCGGTTGCAAACCGATGACGGTCAGCGCATGATCGGGCGCCGGGTTTCCCCCGCCTGGGTCGCGACCACGCTGGCGGGGGACGCGCCGCAGCTGACAGCCGCGCAGGTTCATGCCCTCGTTCTGGAGGGCAAGACCGTCGTGCGGCTGGCCGAGGGGATGGAGTTGCTTCGGTCCCGCGTCATGGGTGTGAACCGGATAGAACTGTCGGGATTTTCGGGTGCCGCCAAAGACCGGCTCAAGGCCGATGGCTTCTTCTCGGAGATCATCAGCTGGAAGCTGCGCCTGTTCTGCCCGAAGGACTCCAGCGGCACCACAATCCTCGAGCGTCTGCTTGCGCGCGCCCCGGTCACCGGCCTACATGCACGCAATGGTTGATTGGTGTGCTCATGTCATTGGAAACAGAAGAACTCTTGCGCGAGCTTGCGCTGAATGCCGAAAGCGTTTGTCGTCATTACCTTCCCGCTGGCAGGCGGGAAGGCTCCTACTGGATGGTCGGCAATCTGCAGAACAACCCGGGCCGCTCGCTCTTCGTGCGGCTCGTCGGGCCGACCTCGGGACCGGGCTCGGCAGGCAAGTATACCGACGCGGCGACGGGCGATCATGGTGATCTCCTCGACATCATCCGTGAGCGGACCGGGATCACCCGCTTCCCCGATCTTCTCGCCGAGGCCCGCGCGCATCTTGGCCGTCCGGCGCCGATTGTCCCGGATGCACCGTCTCCGAAGAAGCCGAATCCCCCGGGCGGGACACCAGAAGCCGCCGCGCGCTTGTTCGCAGCCTCGGTGCCGGTCGCAGGCAGTCTTGCAGAAACCTATCTCCGCAGCCGGGGCATCACTTTGCCGGTCTCAAGCACGGCCCTTCGCTTCCACCCGAAGTGCTGGCATCGGGATGAGGGTCAGACCAGATCCATCCCCAGACCGGCGCTGATTGCGGCGGTCACCGATGGGGCAGGGGTGTGCCAAGGCGCACACCGCACCTGGCTTGCACCCGACGGCAAGGACAAGGCACCTGTCGAGACGCAACGGCGGGCGATGGGTCACCTTCTCGGCAATGCCGTCAGGTTGACCCCATGTGAAGACATCCTTGTCGTCGGCGAGGGCATCGAAACCTTGCTCTCCGTTCGGGAGGCAGGGCCGGGCCTTCCCGTCTGGGCGGCGCTCTCGTCGTCTCACCTCGGAGCCGTCCTGTTGCCGGTAGGATTGCAGCGCCTCTACATTGCCATCGACCGCGATCCAGCGGGGCGACGTGCGTCGGATAGATTGACCACCAGAGCCACCGAGGCTGGGATTGCCGTTCGGGTGCTGGAGCCAAGGCTCGGGGATTTCAACGACGATCTCAGGGCGCACGGTCAGAAGGCACTGCGCCAGCATCTGGTAGAGCAGATCGGTCCCGAGGATCGGCAGCGCTTGGAGCGCTGAGGCAACTCTACGCAGGGGGCAGTCTCAGGACAGCGGGGCAGGGGGCATCTCTCCTGTTCCGTCTCTGGACCCTCATCTCTTGCCTCTCCCGAGGGCCATTCGATCCCCGCATTCCCCGCACGGCCTTCAAGAGATGGGCAGGCGGCCGTCAAAGGGGCCGCCCCTTCAAGGACGGGGGGCGACTGATTTCCGCCGCGAGGGACGAGCCCTCGCTTTGCATCGCGAAGCAAATCAGCCGCCCCCCGTCCTCCTCCACATGCGTTCCGGCCCCAAAGAGGGGGTGAAGGGGCGTCCCC
>NZ_JAMNXL010000188.1 GCF_023653175.1 Erythrobacter sp.
CGGAGCTACTCGACCAGGCGGAAGACGCTGTCAGCCAAGCCCGCGCAGCGATGCCGGCAGACTTCTCAGAGGAAGTCCACGCGAGCATCGCCGCTGCAATTGACCGGCGCTTGCCGCACCTCGCCAGCACACTGCAAGAGCTAGCCCAGCCACCGGTCGAGGCCGTTGCAGCGCAGCCTTTCGGAGCGATCCCTGCTTCGAGCGCGCAGGCAGCAGAAGATCAACGGTAAATGCCAGTAACCTGGCTGCTATACCGGCACCTTGAGCGCAAGCGGCCGAACAGCCGGCGCGATGACCGGCCTGCGAGCTGCCCAATGTCATTTTTCGCTTGGGCTAGGCCTGCACATCTCACTCTTCGATTTCCTACAGCCCGGCTCAGGAGAGAGGAAAGAACATACAGCGAACGCATCGTTGGCTGTTGTTCAACCCTCGGAGTACCTCCCCATGACCATCAAGACTGCCGTTCCGCCCCAAGCGGCGCGCCGCATCCAGCGCCGCGACTACATCCTTCCGGCGCTCGTCGCGCTTGCCGGTGCCAGCGCGGCGATCGCCGGGGCTGACACCACCTTCGATCCGGCGCTGACCCAGTTCACCAATTTTCTCGAAGGCTCGGGCGGCAAGATCATCACCGTCCTCAGCCTCGCGGGCGGCCTGATCGGCCTCGCCTCGGGGCGCTTCTCGCTCGGCCAGGTCGCGGTGCCGGTCGGTGTCGGGATCGGTGTCGGCACCGGCGTGCCGATCGTCACCTCGGTCGTGACCGCGGTCATCTGACCGGCGGCTGCGGTTCACGACAGGAGGGCGGCATCATGGCTGACAAGTACCTCGTGCCACGGCGGCTCGACGACCCGGAGCTCATCGGCTTCTGGACCATCGACGAGTTTGCGGGGATCCTGATCCCCTTCGCCTGGGGCATTCTCGCGCAGCATATCTTCATCGGTATCGGCCTGGCCGCCGGAGCCTGGTTTGCCTTGCGGAAGGCGAAGGCACGCGGCGCTGGATCGGCGCTGGTGCATGCTGCCTATTGGTACCTGCCCGGGGCTTTTCTCGGGCTAAAGGCCACGCCGCCCTCCCACTGCCGCCTGCTGGCGGGCTGAGGGAGGACCAGCAATGCGCGCCGAATTCGCACATGAACAGGCACAGGCGTACCTGCGCCAACGCAACCGCTTCGCGATGCTGGCGGGCGTTCTTGGCTTCACCAGCGTTCTGAGCCTTGGCGCTGCGGTGACGCGTGACGAGCAAGTCGTGCTGGTGCCGATCACCGCAGAGCGGCTCAGCCTCTCGAGCGCTGGGGTCGATGCGCCCTATCTCGAGCTGGTGACCCGCGACACGGCGCTGATGCTGCTCAACCGGGCACCCGAAAGCCTCGACTATTGGATGGCGAGCATCCTCAAGCTCGCTGATCCTGCCGCGCATGGCCGCCTCAAGGCCGAGCTGGTGCAGATCGTCGAGGAGCAGCGCGGCTCGGATATCAGCCAGGCCTTCGTGATCGCCCGGATCGAGGTCGATCCGCGCGGCCTCACCTCGACCGTCACCGGCACGCTCAAGACCTTTGTCGGCGCGCAGGTGATCGCGAGCCAGCGCCGCGCCTTCCGCTTCCGCTGGTCGCAGCGCGGGCTGAGCCTTCAGCTGACCGGCTTCGAACAACTCCCCTCCGACGAGAAGGACAAGGGCCAATGACCCGCATCCCATTCCCGTATCCAAGCCTCGCCGCGCTCGCGCTCGGCCTTGCCGCTGTCCCTGCGCATGCCGACCAGTTTGTCGAGGCGGCCGACAATGCGACGATCGCCTGCGAGCTCGCGCGCGGCGAGCTGACCCGCATTGCGCTCGTGGGCGATGGCTTTGCCAGTGTCTCGAAGATCGCGAGCGGCTTTCCCTACAATGATTTCCAGGTGACCCACGAGCCGGTGCGCGGGGACATCTATATCTCGGTGCCGCCGCAATATGCGGCTGCCAGGGTCAGCTTCTTTGCCACCAGCAAGGCGGGCTACGTCTACAAGTTTGCTTGCCGGCTTGGCTCTGACGAAGCGACGCAGGTGTTCATCACCAACCCGGCGCTCGCCAAAATCGAGGCAGCCGAGTGGGAGACCGCCGCGAGTCCTAAGGATGCCGCCGTCCGCCTGATCGAAGCGATGGCGAGCGATGCCGTGCTGCCCGGCTACCGGGCGCGCGCTGAACTCTCCGCGCCGCGCCGCACCGAGGGAATCGAGGTCCAGCTGGTCGCCGAATACGAAGGCGATGCGCTCACCGGACAGCACTTCCTGGTCCGCAACCTCGGCAAGGATAGCCTTGTGCTGGCCGCGGAGCGCGAAGCGCCGGCCGGCGCGCTCGCCTTTGCCTACGGCCGCGACAGCCTCGCTCACGGTGAGGCGACCAGCGCCTTCCTGGTCTTTGCCAAGGGAGGGCTCGAGTAATGGCCGAGGCACAAACCCCTGAGACCAAGCCGCTCCCGGGATCACCCGAGGCCCGCGAGACCGCGCGGCGCGAACTCAACGCGCAGATCGCCCAGCGCCAGAAGATGCTGCTCGCCGGGATTGGCGCGGTCGCGCTCTTGGGCGGGACCGCCTTCATCTTCAGCGGCGACAGCAAGGGCGCAGGCAGCAATCCCAACGGCGCCGCGACGATCGACACCGGCGGGCTCGTCAACCGCAACCTCTCGCAGCGCGAGTTCGTGGCGAGCTACGGCAACCGGCTCGATGCCCAGGGCCGGGCGATCAAGGACCTGCAGCAATCGCAGCTCCCGCGCCCCGCAATCGAGCAGGAGCTCGAGGCGCTGCGCAGCGAAAACGCGCAGATGCGCAGCGATGGGCAGGCCGCGATCGATGCGATCTCGGCCGAGAATGCCGCGCTGCGCGGCCAGCTCGAACAGGTCGCGAAGACATCGCCGCCCCCGCTTCCGCCGCCGCCAGCCTACGGCGCAGGCGTCCGACCTGCGAGCGCTGCGGCTGACCCGCTCGCCGGACCTCTGCCGGAAGAGCGCAAGCTCAGCCTCTTGAGCTTTGCGAGCGAGACCGAGAAGGACCGCCAGCCTGTCAGCACGACCGCGCCGGCGCTGCTGCTCGAGGCGAGCCGCGATTACCTGCCGCCCAATTCCTATGCGCCGGCCAAGGTGATCGTCGGGGTCGATGCCTCGACGGGGGTCGCCAGCCAAACTGATCCTTTGCCCGTGGTGCTGCGCATCACTGGGCCGGCCCGGTCGGTCATGCGCGGCGGCAAGCTCATCACCACCGACATCACCGGCTGCCTCGTCAATGGCGCGGCGCGCGGCGATCTCTCGGCAGAGAAGGTCTACGTCAAGCTGGTGCGCATGACCTGCGCGCAGCCCGGCGGGCGCTTCGCGGTGAGCGAGATCAAGGGCTTTATCGCCTTTGCTGGCAAGTCGGGCGTGCGTGGCCGCGTCGTCAGCCGCGAAGGCAGTCTGGTCGCCCAGGCGCTGCTTGCCGGGATCGTCGGCGGCTTCGGCCGCGGCTTTTCAGCCAATGCCAATGGCATCTTCGCAGGCCAGATCGCTGCGGGCCAGCAGCGCGAGCCGCTTTCGCCGACCGATATCCTCGCCGGCGGCCTTGGCCAGGGCGCGGGCGAGGCGGCCGACACGGTCAGCAAATACCTCATCGAACGCGCTGAACAATATCAACCCGTCGTCGAGATGCCGACCGGCATCGAGGTCGAGATCGTGTTTCTCGACGGCGTCCACGTCAGGAGCCCCTCCAAATGAACTACCATGACCGCCGCCGGCCGAGCCGAAAGGCTCGCGCCGCCCACCTTGCCCTTGCTGCCTCGAGCGCGGCTGCCGTGCTGACCCTCGGGGTCTCGCTGGTGACCGCCAACCCAGCCAATGCGGCGGGAGCCGCTTCCGATGTGGCGGCTGCCCTTAAGCTGCGCCTCCCTAAGACGCCGATCGATGCGATCAATTGCGACGTCTTGGGACCGTGGTGCGAAGTCGTGTCGGGCGACACGCTGTTCTATGTCGATGAGGCCGCGCGCTACCTGTTTGTCGGGCGCCTCTACGACATGGAAGAGCGCCGCGATGTCACCGCGGCGCGACTGCTCGAGCTCAATCCCGACCTCCTCGCGGCGGGCGCGGCCAGCCCAATCCGGCAATCCCCGGCGCTGATGCGCCGGATCTCGGGGGACCTGGCGCGTTCCCGCCTCCCCGCGCGCCGGTCCCCCACCCTGATCACCCTGAAGGAGAACGCCGGTGACCCTCTCATTCTCTGCTGCCCGCGACGCGCTGTCGCGCGGCCTCTTCGCCGACACGGCAAAGCCTGAGAGGCCGCGCGGGCACTTTGGCCTCGACATGCTCTCCGACTGGCTGCCCTACCGTGTCTATGACGAGAGCGCGAAGCTCTACCGCAACGCCCGCTCGAAGGGTTTCATCCTCGAAGTCACCCCGCTGATCGGAGCAGACGAGCGCACCGGCGAGATCCTCGGCCAGTTCTTCTCCGAAGGCTTGCCGCCCGGTGCCTGCCTGCAGCTCCTCAATTTCGGCTCGCCACGGATCGGCTCGATCATCGGCCCGTGGTTTGCGCCGCGCTACGAGCAGGGCGGGATCTACGAGGCGATCGCCCGGGCGCGCACGCAGCGGCTCTATGATCTGGTCTGGACCTCGGGGGCGGCGCATGCGCCGTTCCATGCCCGCAATGTCCGGGTGATCGTCTCGCTTGGCGTGCCGGTGCCGGGGCCGGTCACCGATGCAGAGCTCGGCGAATGCCGCGAGGGCCTCATCGGCATGCTGCGCTCGCTTGGGCTCGAAGCCCATGAGCTGCGGCCCGCGGGCCTGCTCGCGCTGATCGACGAGCTGACCTCGCCCACCACGGCGCAAGAGGCTGACGCACATGATTGGAACCCGCATGACACGCTCGATGTTCAGGCGATCCGCCGCGACATCGAGCTCGAAGTCGAGGATGACCGCCTGATCTTGCGGACCGAACGGTTCCGCGAGACCGGCCGCGATGCGCAGGGTCATCCCGAGATCGGCGCCTGCTATCCCGATCATTTCGATATCCGTCACTTCGCGGTGCGAAGCACGCCGCAGCGCTGGGCGCCGTGGGAATGCGCGCGGCTGATCGGCGACATGTTTACCGACAAGTTGCGATTTCCCTGCCCGGTCGCGACCATGCTCTGCCTCGTCTATCCCGACCAGGAAGCAGCAGCCGCGCGTGCGGGCTTCAAGTTCATGCGCACCACCAGCCTCGAGGCGACCAAGAGCGCGCGCTTCCTGCCGCGCCTGTCTGAACAATCGGCCGAATGGCGGCATGTCCAGACCGAGCTTCAGTCGGGCAAGAAGCTCGTGAAGCTGTTCTACGGGCTCACCAGCATTTCGCCGCTGGGGCAGGGCGACGCGCATGAGCGGGTGATCAAGGCGATCTACAAAGCTGCCGGATGGGACCTTGCCGACGAGCGCTTCCTTCAGCTCCAGGGCCTGGTCGCCGCCTTCCCGCTGAGCCTTGCCGACGGGCTTGGCGAGGACATGGCGCGGCTCAAGCGCTTCAAGACCATGCTCTCGACCACGGCGGCCAATATCGCACCGCTCCAGGGTGAATATCTCGGCGGCCCGGTTCCGCACCTGCTGCTGGTCGGCCGGCGCGGACAACCCTTCTGGTGGTCGCCGTTCGAAAACACTGCTGGCAATCACAACATCGCGATCTGCGGCAAGTCGGGTTCGGGCAAATCGGTGCTGCTGCAGGAGCTGTGTGCGGCGCTGCGCGGCGCCGGCGCCAAGGTGGTGGTGATCGATGACGGGCGCAGCTTCGAGCATTCGGTCAAGCTGCAAGGCGGCACCTTTGTCGAGTTCACGCTCGCCTCGGGTTTCTCGCTCAACCCCTTCTCGATGGTCGATGATGCCCGCGCGCATCAGGACGAGGATTACCGCCTCGATTGCTTTGCCATGATCAAGGCGATCATCGGCCAGATGGCGCGACCGGGCACAGCGCCGAGCGATACCGAGCGCGGCCTCATTGACCGCGCGGTCAATGCCACCTGGGAGGCGCTGGGAAGCGGGGCCGCCATCGACGATGTCGCCAACGCGCTCGCGCATTGCGAAAGCGAGGCGGGCCGTGACCTTGCCACCGCGATCGGACCCTTCTGCCGCGGCGGCAGCTACGGCGGGTTTTTCTCGGGCAAGGCGAGCTTCGCGCTCGATGATGACTTCACGGTCTTCGAGATGAGCGACCTTGCAAGCCGCGAGGAACTGCGCAGCGTGGTGCTCTCGGCGATCATGTTCATGACCAGCCAGGCAATGACCCGGACGTCGCGCAGCACCCGCAAGCTGCTGCTGATCGACGAGGCCTGGGCGATGCTCAAGGGCGGCTCGATGGGTGAGTTCGTCGAGACTTATGCCCGCACGGCGCGCAAATATGGCGGCGCGCTCGCCACCGCGACCCAGTCGCTCAATGACTACTACAAGTCGGATGGCGCGCGGGCGGCGCTCGAAAACAGCGACTGGATGCTGGTGCTTCAGCAAAAGGCTGAGACCATCGCCGACTTCAGAGCCAATGCCCGGCTCGACATGGATGATCGCACGGAGACCTTGACGCTGCTGCGCATGCCGCGCTTCCTCAAGCGCCTCATGAGCGAGATCGATCACCAGCAAGCTGGGGAGAGCCAGAATGGCTGAGGCGAAACGCATCCCCACCATCGACCGCCGCCTGGCCATCAAGCTCGTCGCCGTGCTCGCGCTTGTCGCCGCGCTCCTTTGGGCAGCCTGGGTCAGCCGGGAGCTCAGCGCGCCGCGCCAGCACATGGTCACGGTTCGCCTGGCGGAGACCATCGCCGCCTTTGTCGATGCCGAAGCGCGGGGCGGGGGAGGCTCTGACGATAAAGGCCTTGCTGTGCGCGAGCTTGGTGTGGGCCGCTTGCAGCTTCACACGCTCGCCAGCGATTACGGCCCAGTCTTCGCTCCAGTCGAACTGGAATGCCTCCCCTGACGCAAAGACCAGCGGCACGAAGGTCCC
>NZ_JAMNXL010000189.1 GCF_023653175.1 Erythrobacter sp.
AGCCGCGCAGCCGCCGCGACATAGGCGCGCACGGTATGGGGCGAGCGGCGGCGATTGTCGGCAAGATGCGCGCGCCACGCCTCGAGAACCTCGGCCGCGCTCACGCCGTCACCAGCGTGTCGGCGACCACCTCGGCGAGGAGCGCGTCGAGCACCCCGCGCCCCTCCGGCCCAACGCCGATCCGTGTGCCTGAGGCCCACATCAGCCCTAACCCTGCGAGCCGTGCGAGGGCCCCCTCGTCGATCAGTCCCGCCCGCGCAAGACCGAAGCGCGCCGAAAGCGCGGCGAGGTCGACCCCTTCGACAAGGCGCAGCCCCATCAGCAGCGCTTCGGCCGCCTGTTCGCTGACGGCGAGCGTGCGAGCTTCGGCGATCCCGTCGCCTTGCCGCGCGACCGCGCCGAGGAAATTCTCCGGCTTCTTGTGCCGCACCGTCGCCACGCCGCCGCGCCGCCCGTGTGCGCCGGGGCCAATCCCAGCGTAATCCTGATAGCGCCAGTAGGCGAGATTGTGGCTGCTCTCTTCGCCGGGGCGCGCGTGATTGCTGGTCTCGTAGGCGGGCAGTCCGGCCGCACCCGTCAGCGCCTGCGTGATGTCGAACAACTCTGCCGCCGCATCATCATCCAACGGCACCAGACGCCCGCGCCGCACGTCGCTGGCAAAGCGCGTGCCCGGCTCGATGGTCAGCTGGTAGAGCGACATGTGCCCGGTGCCGAACCCGAGCGCGCGGGTCAGGCGCTGCTCCCACATCTGCGGCCTGTGGCCGGGCAGGGCGTAGATCATGTCGAAGCTCACCCGCCTGAAATGGGCCTGCGCGGTGTCGAGCGCGCACAATGCCTCCTCGGCACCGTGAAGCCGGCCGAGGAAGCGCAATTCGGCATCGTCCAGCGACTGCACCCCGAGCGACACGCGGTTGATCCCGGCGCCGGCCAGCGCGGCAAAATTGGCCGCCTCGACCGAGGAGGGATTGGCCTCGAGCGTGATCTCGATGTCTTGCGCAAAGCCCCACAGGCGCTCCGCTTCGGCCAGCAGCGCGGCGACAAGGGCAGGGGGCATCAGCGAGGGCGTTCCGCCGCCGAAGAAGATCGAGGTCAGAGGCTCGCCTGGGGCCACCAACGCCTCAGCCCTCATGTCGGCGATCAGCGCAGCCTGCCACGCCGCCACGTCCACGTCGCCCCGCACATGCGAGTTGAAGTCGCAATAGGGGCACTTCTTCGCGCAGAACGGCCAGTGAATGTACAGCGCGCGGGGGCCAGGGGAGGTTGGGGGTGGAATTTTCAGCCTCGCTTAACCGTTGCCGCATAGACCAATATCATGCGGAGCTTCCGTTCATGACCTTGCTTGCCCGCATGCTCGGCGCAATGCTGCTTATGGCAGCCGCGCCTGCCCTGCCGCAAGATCGCGGCAATGACCAGCGCCCGCTGTTCCCGGCCGAGCAGGAATGGCTCTCCGAACACAACGCGGCGCGCGCCGCTGTCGGCCTGCCGCCACTGCGCTGGAACCATGGCCTGATGCGCGACGCCCGCGACTGGGCCGAGGATCTCGCATCGCGCCGCGCCTTCCACCATTCACCCGACCTCATGCGGCAGGGGCAGGGCGAGAACCTGTGGATGGGCACACGCGAACGCTATGCCCCGTGGCAGATGATCGACGGTTTCATCGCCGAACGCGCCGCCTTTCGCCCCGGCGTCTTCCCCGATGTCTCGCGCACCGGACGCTGGAGCGATGTCGGCCACTACACCCAGATCATCTGGCCCGAGACGCAGGAAGTGGGCTGCGCCACCGCGCTCAACGCCAAGCACGAGGTGCTGGTGTGCCGTTACTGGCCTGCCGGCAACGTGATGGGCTACCGGCTCGACCCGGGGCGGCACCTGACGCGCCGCTGAGCGCTTATCCGAATTGCTCGGCGACGAGTTTCGCAAAAGCGTCCGCGCGGTGGCTGACAGCGTGTTTTGCCTCGGGCGAGATTTCGGCAAAGGTTTGCGCAGAGCCGGTCGGCACGAACACCGGATCATAGCCGAAGCCGAGGGTCCCGCGCGGCGGCCAGGTCAGCGCGCCGTCGCACCGGCCTTCGTAGATCGCGTGTTCGCCATCTGGCCAGGCAAGGGCGAGCACGCAGTGGAAGGCAGCGTAGCGGTCGACGTCAGCGCCCTTCTCGACCAGCATGCCCTCGACCTTGCCCATCGCCATGTACCAGTCGCGCCCGGGAGCGCCCTCGAACCACTGCCGCTCGGCCCAGTCGGCGGTGTAGACGCCCGGGCGGCCACCCAGCGCCGCAACGCTGAGCCCGCTGTCGTCGGCAAGTGCCGCAAGGCCCGAAGCCTCCGCCGCCGCGCGCGCCTTGATCAGCGCATTTTGCGCGAAGGTGACGCCGGTCTCGGCCGGCTCGGGCAAGCCGAGCGATCCGGCAGAGATGCAGCGCACGCCGTAGGGATCGAGCAGCGCTGAAATCTCTTTGAGCTTGCCGGCATTATGCGTGGCGATCACCAGGGAGCCCGAGCCGAGGCGGCGTGTCACTTCACCGCGTCCAATTGCGCGGCAAAGATCCGGTCGCAGCCGATGCGGGCGAGGCGCAGGAGGCGCAGCAGGGCTTCCTCGTCATAGGTCGCGCCCTCGGCAGTCGCCTGCACTTCGGCGATCTTGCCGCCCGACAGGAGCACGAAATTGCCATCGGCCTCGGCGTTCGAGTCCTCGTCGTAATCGAGGTCGAGCACCGGGGTGCCCTTGAAGATGCCGCACGAAATCCCCGCGACCTGCGCGGTGATCGGGTCATGCTTGATATCACCCGATGCCATCAGCCCGTTGATGGCGATGCGCAGCGCGATCCACGCGCCCGAGATCGCCGCAGTCCGCGTGCCGCCATCGGCCTGGATCACGTCGCAATCGAGGGTGATCTGCCGCTCGCCGAGTTTTTGCAGGTCGACCACGGCGCGCAAGCTGCGGCCGATAAGTCGCTGGATTTCCTGCGTGCGTCCTGACTGCTTGCCCTTGGCCGCCTCGCGCTGGCCTCGCGTGTGGGTGGCGCGCGGGAGCATCGAGTACTCGCCCGTCACCCAGCCTTCGCCCTTGCCCCGCATCCATGGCGGCACGCCCTTTTCGATACTCGCGGTGCACAGCACCTTGGTGTCGCCGAAGCCGATCAGGCAGGAGCCCTCGGCGTGCTTGGTGAAGCCTGTCTGAATCGTGATGGCGCGCATTTCATCGGGCGCGCGTCCTGAAGGGCGCATTCTCGTCTCCACTTGGAATGAGCCCCGGCCCTAGCTACCATGCGGAAAGTGAGCAAAGCCAAATTCATTCTGGGAGCAATTGAACTGGTGGCGATTGGCGGGGCGTCCGTCGCATATGCTGCTGGCACGGATGAATGTTCGCGTGCCCCCGATGGCAGCTTTCATTGGGAATTGCTGGGCGAGGGTTATGCGCACCTCATCGACAGCGACGCCGCCTGTGACCCCTGGCAAGTCGTTGCGCCCGATCCCGACCTCACTTCCATCACCATAGGGTTTACCGACGGCTGGAACTTCGAACCTTCCATCCAGGTCAAAATCGATTCAGGCGGCACCATCGCGGTGCTCGAACCGATTGACGAGGTGGGGATGAAGACGCGCGAGGTCGCACGCGGACACAACCCGGCCCTTGCCAAAGAACTGCTGGGCAGCCTGTCCCGGTTTACGCGTTACAACCGCTTTCCCGATCAACTTCCGGAGGGCGCAGACCTTTCTAACCCCGAAACCTACCTGACTGCGCCGGTTATGCGGTGCACGGGAGAGATTTTTGACGGCGGATCGGTCGGCGTTCAATTCAATCTGCGCCAGCGCGCCAATCAAGCTGTCATGTACAATTCGTCCTGCTCATCCATCGCCTATTCACGGGCACTGACCGCTTTCCACGAGGCGCATCGCAAGGGGTTGGAGGCAGCGGGTTTCGAGGGGGATACCTTCGGCGCGCAGAGGAAGGGCTCCTGAGATGACCTCGCTCCCCGTCACCGAACTGACCCAGCGCGCGCGCGATATATTCCAGCGCGTGGTGGAGGAGTATATCGCCAGCGGGCAGCCGGTCGGCTCCAAGACGCTGGCGGCAGACGGGACGCTGAACCTCTCGCCCGCCTCGATCCGCTCGGTGCTGGCGGACCTCGAGACCGCCGGACTGCTCGCCGCGCCGCATACCAGCGCAGGGCGGATGCCGACCGATGCGGGCCTCAGGATCTTCGTCGACGGGATGATGCGCATCGCCGAGCCGACCGCGCAGGAACAGGCGGCGATCGAGTCGCGGCTGGCCGAGGCCGGCCCGCTCGAGGCGGCGCTGAAGCAGGCATCGGCGATCCTCTCCGATCTGTCGGGCGCGGCCGGGATGGTGCTGGTTGCGCCGCGCGAACAGCGGCTTGCCCAGTTCAGCCTTGTCGACCTCGGGCAGGGCAGGGCGCTTGCCATTCTGGTGGGCGAGGACGGTGGCGTGGAAAACCGCGTCCTTAACATTGGCGGCGCGCTCAGCGCCGGATCGCTCGACCGAGCATCCAATTACGTCACCGCGCGGCTTGCCGGGCGCACGCTCGCCGAGGCGGCGCTGGCGATGCGCTCAGAGATCAGCACCGGCAAATCCCAACTGGACGATGCCTCGCGCGATCTGGTCGAGCGGGGCCTTGCCGTCTGGAGCGAGGATGCCGCCGCGCGCCCCGTGCTGATCGTGCGCGGCGCGGCGAACCTGCTCGACGAGGCGGCGCTCGGTGACATCGAGCGGGTGCGGATGCTGCTCGAGGATCTCGAGAACAAGCAGTCTGTCGCCCAGCTGCTCGATTCGGCGCGCGAGGCGGATGCCACCCGCATCTTCATCGGCAGCGAGAACCGCCTGTTCGCCCTTTCGGGCTCAAGCGTCATCGCCTCGCCCTATCGCGATCGCGAGGGCCGGGTGGTCGGCGTGCTCGGTGTGATCGGCCCCACGCGGTTGAATTATGCGCGGGTTGTCCCCATGGTGGACCTCACCGCCCGATCGCTGGGCAAGCTGATCGCTTGAATGGAAAGCCATACGACATGACCGAGAACGACAAGCCGCTGGATCAGGCGGTGGAAGACGAATTGAAGGGTGTGCCCGAACACCTGCGCGAGGACGGCGAGGATGCCGCACCGCTCGCCGAAGCGCTCGAATCGCTGCGCCGCGACCTCGAAGCGGCCAAGCAGGAAGTGCTCTACGCGCAGGCGGAAACCCAGAACGTGCGCCGCCGCCTTGAGCGCGAGAAGGACGAAGCGCGCGCCTATGCCGCGACCGGCTTTGCCCGCGATATCCTGAGCGTCGCCGACAATCTGTCGCGCGCAATCGAGGCGATCCCCCAGTCCTTGCGCGAGGACGAGAGCATGAAGGGCCTCGTCATCGGCCTCGAGGCGACCCAGCGCGAGCTCGAGAAGGTCTTTGCCGGCAACGGCATCACCCGCATCGCAGCCGTTGGCCTGCCGCTCGACCCCAACCAGCATCAGGCGATGATCGAGGTGCCCTCGACCGATCACGAACCCGGCACGATCGTGTCGGAAATGCAGGCTGGCTGGATGATCAAGGACCGCCTTCTGCGCGCCGCAATGGTGGCGGTGGCGAAGGCGCCGGACTAGCCCTCGCTCCACACTGGCGGGCTGCTCGCGGGTGCGGATTGCAGGATGGCGAAGACGTCGTCCTGCAACCGCGCGAGCGGCTCCGACACGTCGATTTTGCGGAAGAGCTTCCGCACCAAGGGCTTGTCAGGGATGAACTGGATCAGGAACGCGTCGCCGTCCGGCCCGCCCACCACGCCATAGGCAATTGCCGTTCCGGGGAGGCGCACCTCGCAATACCAGCCCCAGTCCTCGGCGATGTAGGCGGTGACGGTGGTGCCGCGCTCGGCCAGCGCCTCGCCGATATGGCTGGCGAGGGCGAAGCTGAACATCTCTTCGGCATTGGCGAGCTCCTCGTCGCGTTCGTGGCGCAGGAAATGGGGGCTGTCGAAGGTGATGATGCGGGCAAATCGCTCCATGGGCACTGGCTCCTTCCATCAGACGGCATAGCACGACAGTCTGAAACTTCGGTTGCCGCACGCGCGGCACGCCTCGCGCTGCGATCACCGCTGGGCGCGGCAGGCTGCGGAACATGGGCGCGGTCCTAGCGATAGCACTGCGCATCAACCCAATGTTTCGGAGACAATCATGACCTATCGTCTTTCCTCAACCCTTCTCGGCGCTGCCGCCGCGCTCTCGCTCGGTGCCTGCGCCGATAATTACGCTGTCGAAGGCGCAGGTGTCGGAGCGGCTGCCGGCGCGGCGGTTGGCGCCGTTACCGGCGGCGACATCGGCACCGGCGCGGCGATCGGCGCGGCGGCGGGCGGCGTCGGCGGCACGCTCATCAAGAAGCGCGACAATGGCGATTGCTACCGTGTCGACCGTGACGGGCGCGAATACTCGGTGCGCTGCCCGAACTGAGCAGTCCGCGCGCTATTGCAGGTAGATCACGAGGTAGCGCGCGATCAGGAGGGCAAGCACGGCGATACTGGCGCGCTTGCCCTTCAGCACCATCGCCGCCCCCATCAGCGCGACCAGAACGCCGGTCAGGCCGATGCTCAGCGGCGAGATCAGCCTGTCCCCGAGGCCCGGGACCGATAGCAGGAACGCCCACTGCACCGCCACCATCACCAGCAGCATCGCGAACACCACGCGGCGCACGCGGAAGTAGTGCGTGTCGAGATCGGTGAAATTCTCGGGATCGCTCGGAAAAACCAGCCTGCTGGCGAGGAAATAGGCGCTCGAGAACACCAGCACGCCGAGCACCGTGAAGCGGTCTGCGGCGACATGCTCCTGCACGATCCAAGCGAAGATCCAGAACGACAGCAGATCGAGGATCACGAACAGCGCCAGCAGCGGGGTCAGCAGGCCGATCGAAAAG
>NZ_JAMNXL010000190.1 GCF_023653175.1 Erythrobacter sp.
CAAGGACGCCGCCCGCGCACGGCTCGACGCGATCCGCCGCGCGCTTGCCGCGCGGGTGCTGATGAACCGCGACACTGGCCAGCCTTTCGGGAAGATCACCTTCTCGGGCGGGGTCGCCGAGGTCATCGAGGACGCCGACACCCGCGGCGCGCTCGCCCGCGCTGATGCGGCGCTCTATCGCGCCAAGCAGCTGGGCCGCAACCGGATCGAACTGGGCTAGGACCCCGTTACGGCCCCGTCACCTCGGCGTCATAGGCTAGGCTGGCGTAGATCTCCGCTTCCTTCCCTGCAGTGATGATCGTGCGCACCCGCGCGCCGCGCGCCCGCGCTTCGGCGGCGAGCGCCCCGGCGCGGGCCCAGGCGGCGGCTTCCTCGCCGGGCGGGTGCACCGCGAAAATGGTCAGCGTCGCCCGCGGATCGGGGGTCTGCGTCTCCAGCCATTCGCCGAGGCTCGGCCCGCCCGCCACGGGGCGGAACAGGGCGTGGGCGGCGGCGATCTCGCCCTTGGGCCGGAGCGATTCGCGCGTGGTCTTTTCCTGCACCGCGCGCGCGGCGAGATGGCGGCCGGCCTCGGCCTCGGCGGTGGGCAGGGCGGAGAGCGTGAGCAGGAACAGGATCAGCGCAAGGTCGGCGAGGATCAGCTGCCAACCGTGCCCAACCCGCCCCGAACCTGCTCGCGACCTCGCCCGCAGGGGCGCGGCAGTGCGGTTCATGCGACACCCCGCAGATGATGGGCGCGGTGCTCGCGCGCAGCGGCCTGCGCGCCGCCGGCCTGGGCGACGAACCAGTCGGCCAGCGCCTCGCGCGCGGCCTCATCGGCCAGCCCTCGGCGCTCGATCGCGCTCGCCAGCGGGAAGCACACGAGATGCGCGATCAGCGCGCCGTAGAGCGAGGTCAGCACCGCGGTCGAGACCGCGGCCATGATCGTCGCGGTCGCGCTCACACCCGCCGCGCCCACGGGGGCGAGCTGGGTGAGGCCGTAGAGCGTGCCGATCAGCCCGAACACCGGGGCCAGCTCGCCCGCGCAGGTGTACACCTGCACCGCAGCATAGCGGCGCGCGTCCTCGATCGCGCGGTCGGCGCGGCGCAGGCCTGCGAGCGTCTCGAGCGCGCCGTGGCGCAGAAAAGAGGCGACCAGCGCGGCCAGCGCCGGGTCGGGCGGCAGCGGCGGATCGGCGCGGCGCGGCCCGTCGCGCTGGATCGCGCCCGCCGCCTGGGCCAGCGCCTTGCGGTTGGGCTCGCCCGCAAAGCCGCCGCGCACCAGCCTTGTCGCCGCGCCCAGCGCCTCGCGGAAATCGGCCAAGCCGCAGCGCGCCAGCGTCGCGATCACCGTCCCCATGACCACGACCGCCAGCGCGGCGGGATCGAACAGCGACGACATAGTGGGCGGCATGGCGGATCCCTCCTCGTGGCAACAGACCGAAGAACGGCAGCGGGCCCGGCCGATTAAGCGCCGGGAGGCAGCGGCAGGGGTTTGCCCGCAGGCGCGCACCGCGCGGGCGGCGACCGGCAAAAGCCTGCCGCCGGTCGCGCAGCCAAGGGCCTCATGCGCCGCCTTGCGCCGGATTTGGCACGCTTCCTGCTCATCCGGTGGCGACCCCGCGGGACGCACCCGCCCGCAGCAAGGAGGCTTCTGAATCGTGAGCGAGCGACTTTTCGGTATCCACGGCGCCGCGCTGACCCTGCGCTCCGAACGCATGGGGGTGATCGCGTCGAACATCGCCAATGCCGCCACCCCCGGCTTCAAGGCGCGCGACATTGACTTCAACCCCGCGCTCGATGCCCGGTTGGCCAATGGCCGCGGCGTGGCCGGTCTCGGCGGCGAGACCCGCCTGCTCTACCGCAACCCGACCATGCCCTCGATGGACGGCAACACGGTCGAGCTGAACCGCGAACAGGTCGCCTTTGCCGAAAACGCCGTGGCCTATTCGGCCACGCTCAGCTTTGTGCAGGGCCGGGTGAACACCATCACCCGCGCGCTGAAGGGCGAGTAAGGCCGATGCCCGAGCGCTCCCCCATGACCCTGTTCAGCCTCACCACCCGCGCGATGAGCGCGCAGATGGTGCGGATGAACGCGGCGACCTCGAACCTCGCCAATGCTGGGTCGGTCTCCTCGACCGAGGAAGGCGCCTATCGCCCGATCCGCGCGGTATTCGCCGTGGAGCTCGACCGTGCCTCGGGTCTCGCCGGGGTCACCACCAGCGGCCTTGTGCGCGCCGACACCGCGCCAACCAAGCGCCACGATCCCTCGAACCCGCTCGCCGATGCCAATGGCGACGTGTTCGAAGCCCCCGTCGATGAGACCGCCGAGATGGTCGAGATCATGGACGCCTCCCGCCAGTACCAGAACCTGGTGCAGGCGCTCCAGACCGCCAAGCAGCTGATGCTCGAAACCCTGAGGAGCCAGTGATGACCCCCACCAATACCACGTCTCTCACCCCCGCCGCGCAGGCGACGCTCGACCGGCTCAACACGCCTTCGACCCTCAGGGGCGGCGGCCTCGCCTCGCTCGATGGCGGGGACTTCATCCGGCTGCTGACCACCCAGCTGACCTTTCAGGACCCGCTCGAGCCGACCGACAATCAGGACATGCTCGCCCAGATGGCGCAGTTCTCCGCGCTGGCCGCGACCACCGAGAGCGGCGCGACGCTTGAGGATATCGCCGCCAAGCTCGACCGCCTGATCGCCGCGCAAGAGGCCGCTGCCGCGCGCCCGGCCACGCCCGTCACCCCCGCCTCCTGACCCCTTTCCCCAAGCAGAGGATCAAAGCCCCATGTCGTTCTTCACTTCGCTGTCCGGCCTCAAGAACGCCGAGACCGACCTGAAAGTCATCGCCCACAACATCGCCAACGCCGAAACGGTGGGCTTCAAGAAGAGCTCGGTGCAGTTCGCCGATCTGGTCGCGACCGGCTCCGCCACCGATCCGCGCCGCAGCCCGGGCATCGGCGCGACCATCGCCGGGCTCACGCAGGACGTCGTGCTCGGCCCGCTCGAACAGACCGGCCGCGCGCTCGACCTCGCGATCGACGGCGACGGGTTCTTTGCGCTCGCCAATCCCTTTTCGGGCGAGGTCAGCTACTCGCGTAACGGCAATCTGCGTCTGACCGCAGCGGGCGAGCTCGAGGATTCCTGGGGCAACCGCCTGCAGGCCTATCCGGTCGATGCCGCGGGCAACCCGACCTCGACCACCGCCGCCGATGTCGCCGTGCCGGTCACCAATGCCGGCGGCGTTTCGCTCGCCAATGTCACGATCAACAACCGCGGGATCATCATCGCCGCCTATGCCGACGGCAGCACCGAGCCGGTCGGACAGGTTGCGCTTGCCACCTTCGCCGCGCCCAATGGCCTGCGCTCGATCGGCCAGACCAAGTGGCAGGCGACCGGCGAATCCGGCGCGGCGGTGTTCGGCAATCCCGGCATCGGCACCTATGGCGAGATGATCAGCGGTGCGCTCGAACGCTCGAACGTGGAACTGGCCGAGGAGATGATTGCGCTGCTCACCGCGCAGCGCAATTTCCAGGCCAATGCCCGCGCTATCGATACCGCGACCCAGATCTCGCAGACCGTGCTGAACCTGCGCTCGTAATGGACCGGCTGATCTACACCGCCATGACCGCGATGAACGCGGCGATGGACCGGCAGCGGGTGACGGCGAACAACCTCGCCAACGCCAGCACGCCGGGCTTTCGTCAGGAGATCTTCGCGGTCACCCCGGCGACGCTGCGCGATGGTTCGCTGGAGGCGCGGGCGCCCGCGCGCGGCAATGTGCGCGGCGCGGCCATGCGCGCCGGACGCGTGGTGCCGACCGGCAATGCGCTCGACGTGGCGCTGGAGGGGTCGGCGCTGATCGCCTTCCAGTCCCCCGACCGCCAGGGCGTGGTCTACTCCCGGCGCGGCGACCTGCGTGTCGGCGCGACCGGCGTGCTGGAAAACGGCGAGGGGCTGGCGGTGCTGGGCGAGACCGGCACGCCGATCACCGTGCCGCCGGGCTTTATCCTGAACATCGCGGCCGATGGCACCGTGCTCGCGAGCGATCCGGCGGCCGGCAATGCGCCGCCCGAACCGATCGGCCGCATCCGGCTGGTCAATCCCGAGGGCAGCCCGCTCGCCAAGGGGATCGACGGCTTTCTCAAGGTGCCCACCAACGCCGGCGGCACCGGCGTGTTGCCCCCCGATCTCACCGCGCGCCTCACCCCCGGGGCGCTCGAGATGTCCAATGTCGAGACCGCCGACACACTGGTGCAGATGATCGAGGCGCAGCGCGCCTTCGAGCAGCGCGCGCGCATCATCGCCACCGCGGGCGAGCTCGACGAGAGCGGCAGCACCCTGATGGCGCTGCGCTGAAAATCACAACGGAGACCTGACCCATGCCCACTTCCGCCCTTCACGTCGCGCGCACCGGCCTCGAGGCACAGGATGCGCGGATGCGCGTCATCGCCAACAACCTCGCCAATATCGGCACCACCGGCTTCAAGCGCGACCGCGTCGACTTCGCGACGCTCGCCTATCAGGAGCAGCGCGCTGCGGGCCAGCCCTCGACCGGGCAGACCGCCTTTGCGGTCGGGCTCAACCTCGGCACGGGGGTGCAGATCCAGGGCACCACTCGGATCGGGACGCAGGGAACGCTCAACCCCACCGGCAACAATCTCGACATTGCGCTGGACGGCGACGGGTTCTTCCAGGTCGAGCTGCCGGGCGGCGGCCAGCCGGGCTTCACCCGTGCGGGCAATTTCACCCTCTCGAACGACGGCACGCTGATCACCGCGCAGGGCTACGCGCTCCAGCCGCCGATCCAGATCCCGGCCGGCGCGCAATCGGTGACCATCGCTCCCGACGGCACGGTGAGCGCCATCACCCCCGGCAATGCCGAGGCGACGCTGATCGGCCAGCTTTCGGTCGCAAGCTTCCTCAACCCGGCGGGCCTCAGGAACATCGGCGACAACTTCCTCGTCGAGACAGCCGCGAGCGGCCCGGCCGAAGTCGGCTTTGCGGGCGAGAACGGGCGCGGGCAGATCCGGCAGGGGATGCTCGAAGCCTCGAACGTCAATGTCGTCGAGGAGTTGGTCGAGATGATCGAGACGCAGCGCGCCTACGAGATCAATTCCAAGATGGTGAGCGCAGTCGACGAGATGCTGCAAAACGCCAACCAGACGCTGTGAGGTATTGCGTGAGCGGGTCGATGACAGGTCGTTGCATGGTGGTTGCCGCCGCGTTGCTGCTTGGTGCCTGTGGCGGGCTCGGGGGCAAGGGGCCGCAGCCGGGCTTCACCGCGCCCCCACCGCCGGGGACGGCAATCAGCGTGGCCCCGCAGCCCGCCAGCGCCGGAGCGATCTTCCAGAGCGCCAACGGCTACTCGGGCCTCGTCACCGGCACCCGCGCGCGGGCGCTGGGCGACATGGTGACGATCATCCTCACCGAGGCCACCGCCACCTCCAAGAGCACCACCGGCAAGACGGCGCGCGAAGGCAGCCTCGGGATCACCCCGCCCACCAAGGGCCCGCTCGATTTCCTCGACCCCGAGGCCCTTAAAGCTGCGGCCGAAGCGTCGTTCACCGGCGGGGGCAATGCCGCGCAGCAGAGCCGCCTCAACGGTGCGGTCGCAGTGACCATCGCCGCGATCTACCCCAACGGAACCGCCGAGGTGGTCGGAGAAAAGCAGATGATGTTCAGCCAGGGAGACGAGTGGGTGCAATTCGCCGGCCGCATCAGGCTGGTCGATATCGACGGCGACAACCGCCTCGCCTCCTCGCAGGTCGCCAATGCGCGGATCATCTATTCGGGGAAAGGTGCCGTGCAGCAGGCGAGCCGCCCCGGCTGGCTGAGCCGCTTCTTCAACGCGATCTCGCCGTTCTGAGAGGGCCGCATGATGAGCCGAACCCGCATCCTTGCCCCGATCCTCTACCTGCTGATCGCGCTGATCGCAGGCCAGATCCCGCTGCCTGCACAGGCCGAACGCATCCGCGACCTCGGCCAGTTCGAAGGGCTGCGCGCCAACCAGTTGACCGGCTATGGCATCGTCGTCGGCCTTGCAGGCACGGGCGACAACAACCTGGCCTATACCACCGAGGCGATGCGAGGGGTCTCCGGCCGGCTCGGCCTGCCGCTCCCGCCTGGGGTGAGCCCGACTTTGCGCAATGCCGCCGCGGTGATCGTGACTGCGGAACTACCCGCCTTCGCCAAGCCGGGGCAGCGCATCGACATCACCGTGTCGACCTTGGGGCAGGCCTCGAGCCTCAGGGGCGGGGCGCTGGTGCTGACCCCGCTCTATGGCGCGGACGGGCAGATCTACGCGATGGCGCAGGGCAATGTCGCGGTCGGCGGGCTTGGCGTGAGCGGGCGGGACGGCTCGCAGGTGAGCGTCAATGTCGCCACCGTCGGCCGGATCGCCGACGGGGCGTCGGTGGAGCGCGCGGTCGCGACGGGCTTCGAGACCGCCCCCGCCCTCAGGTTCAACCTCCACAAGGCCGATTTCCTCACGGCGAGCCGCGTGCGCGATGCGATCAATGCGCGCTGGCCGGGCATCGCCACCATAGCCGACGGGGTGTCGATCGCGCTCGCGCTGCCGCAGGGCAATGACGCGCGCTCGGGAATGATGGCCGAGATCGAGATGCTCGCCGTCACGCCCGCGCCGGTCGCGGCGAAAGTGATCGTCAACAGCCGCACGGGAACGGTCGTCATCAATGATGCGGTGCGCCTCGCGCCCGCTGCGGTGAGCCACGGCAAGCTGGTGATCCGCATCGACGAGAACCCGACGGTGGTCCAGCCCGCGCCCTTCAGCCAGGGGCAGACCGCGGTCGAGCAGTCCTCCGACATCTCGATCGAGGAACAATCGGGCCGCGTCGCCTACATGCCCGCCGCTGCCTC
>NZ_JAMNXL010000191.1 GCF_023653175.1 Erythrobacter sp.
GCGAGGATGTCGCCGCCGCGGTCGAGGAGGTCATCGCCCGCCACGGCGGGTTCGACACCTTCGTCAGCAATGCGGGCGTGGGCGCCTATGCCCTGCTCGAGGAAATCTCCGACGCCGACCACCGCCAGGTGTTCGCAACCAATTACTGGGGCACGGTCCACTGCGCGACCGAGGCGCTGCCCCACCTCAAGGCGCACGGCGGCGCGCTGATCGTGACCGGCTCGATCGCCTCGGACATGCCCTCGCCGGTGCTCTCGGCCTACACGGCGAGCAAGCATGCGGTGAAGGGCTATGTGGATTCGCTGCGGCTCGAACTGATGCACGAAAAGGCGCCTGTCTCGGTGAGCCTGATCCAGCCATCGGGCGTCAACACGCCCTTCGTCGACAAGGCGCTGAACCAGATGGAAGCGCGGGCGATGATCCCGCCGCCGATCTATTCGCCCGATCTCGTAGCGGAGGCGATCCTGCATGCCGCGGTTCACCCGACGCGCGACTTGATCGTTGGCGGCGGCGGACGGGCGATGACGCTTTTGGCAAGGACCCTCCCCCACCTCGCCGACCGCGTGTTCCAATACGCCTTCTTCAGCACGGCGATCGACCCGGACAAGCCCGCGCAGAACAGCGGCGTCAAGGGCTTCCGCACCGGCGGGGGCGAGGGCAAGGTCTATGGCGTGCTACCGATGCGCCGGACCAGCCTCTACACCTACGCTCGCTCGAACCCGCTCGCGGCACTGGCCGGCGCGGTGGTGGTGGCAGGGGTGGCAGGCGCGCTGAGCGCGGCGCTGCGGCGGCGCTAGGCGCGCAGCATCAGCCCGGTGACCTCGGCCCAGCTTGCCGCAAGCTGATCCGCGCCCGCAGCGCTCAGCCGGGCATCATGTCCGGGCCGGATATGCGCCCCGGCGAGCAGCCCGATCACTTCCATCCCCGCCGCCTTGGCCGCCCTGACCCCAGAGGGACTGTCCTCGATCACGAGACACGCCGAAGGCGGAACGCCGAGGCGCTCGGCGGCGAGCAGATAGATGTCGGGCGCAGGCTTGCCCTGCGTGACCAGCTCGGCGCTGTAGACGTGAGCGCCGAAAGCCTCGGCCAGCCCCAGCACCTCGAGGCACAGCGCGAGGCGCGCGGGCGAGCTTGACGAGGCGATGCCGCGCGGGCGCTCCCCGAGCGCGCGGGCGAAGTCCCCTGCCCCGGGCACCTCGGCAAGATCACGGCGGAAGCGCGCCATCATCGTATCGGAAAGGTGCCCGCCCCACTCGGGCGGCACCGGGCGGCCAAGGCCCTCCTCGATCAGAGCGATCATCTCGCCCCAGCGTGTGCCGACATAGCGGTCGTAGGATTGTTCGAGGGTGGTCGGCAGGCCGAGGCGGGTGAGTTCCTCGGCCAGCACGAGGTTGGCGAGCATCTCGCTGTCAGCGATCACGCCGTCGAAATCGAAAATCACTGCGGCCGGAACGCGCATGGCGGGGGCGCAGTCCTATTCGACCCGGCGGATGCGGGGCTTGCCGCCCGACACCTCGACCGCCCATGCCGTCTTGTTGCTGGCGGTGAGGACATAGACCGGAAGGCCCGCGACATAGACCGAGAAGACGTGGATCTCGGTCGGCACGGGGTCGAGCAGGTGGCTGATGCTCAGGGCTTCGGGTCGCTTCCCGTCCGCCGCAAGGCTGGCCATGGTCAGGCACGAATTGGTGAATTTGCGGCTGGCCTTGATCTGGCCCGCCACGATCTCGAAACGATGATGCCCGCCGAAGGGAATCTCGCCAACCTTCTCCTGCGGGGTGAGCAGATAGGCATAGAACCCGCCATCGGGCCTGCCGGTGGGGAAGACAACAGTGTTGAACGGCTTGGCCGAGCAGCCCTGGACGCGCTGGCTGCGGGCGAGCTGGGTTGCGGTGACCAGCGCCGTTTCGGCAGGCGTCAGCGCGCGTTCGCCGGGCGCATAGGTGGCGGCGCGGATGACCTTTTTCCCATCATAGACCCCGGCCCAGACCGCTTCGTAGCCCTCGCCCGCGAGCCGGAAAAACACCGTTTCCCAGCCGCCAGCAACTTCGTTGACGATCCAGCCTGCGATCCCGTTCTTGCGCGCACCGGGCAGGTCTTCGAGCATGGCATCAGTGCCATGCCAGGCGGCCTGATCGTAGGAATAGATTTTCGACCCCAGATCGACCGCCTGTTGAACGGCGGCAGCCTCGGTCATCTGCGGCGCAGGCGCGGCGGCGTCCTGAGCGGCGAGCGGCGAGGCGGTCATCGCATAGCCGCCTGCAAGAATGGCCAAAGCCTTGAAGCTGTTCACGATTGCGTCCCTCCCGTCCCCGGGGCGGGACGCGAGCGAGACTATCGCGTCATTCCCCCTGAGGGAAGAAGAACGTGCGCAGATGCTCGCCGATGCGCGCCGGGCGCAGGGTTTCGGCATCGATGCAGCACCAGCTCGATTGCACCTCGGCCAGCACTTCCTCGCCGCGCTTGATCAGCGTCGAGTAGAACGCGCGCGCGCCGTTGAAGCGTTCGAGCACGGTCTGCGCCATCACATCATCCTCGAGGAAGGCGGGCTTGCGGTAGGTGATCTCGTGCTTCAGCGCGACCCACGCCTTGGTCGCCACGTCCTCGGCCGGAGCGATCCCGCGCCAATGCGCCAGCACCGCGTCCTGCACCCAGTTGAGGTAGCGCGCATTGTTGACGTGGCCCATGAAATCAATGTCGGACGCGACGACCTTGATCGGGTGGAAAAAGGCGGGCGAGAGAGGCGCGATTGCTGACATGGATGTAAGCTATCGCAAGAATTTTACAATTTCCACCACCAGGTGAAGGTAAATCGCCGCAATCTTGCCACGGCCCGGCAATCGTGACACTTGGGCCGCTCTTCCAGCCCCCAAGTGATGGACACGAGCCATGGCGAGCCGCCCCCGCACCCTCTACGAAAAGATCTGGGACGCGCATGTCGTCGAGACTCGCGACGACGGGACGGCGCTGATCTATATCGACCGTCATCTGGTGCACGAAGTGACCAGCCCGCAGGCCTTTGAGGCGCTGAAGGTGGCGGGCCGCCCGGTGCGCAGACCCGAGTTGACCCTCGCAGTACCCGACCACAACCTGCCGACAACCGCGCGACAAGATGGCAACGGCAGGCCGATACCCATCGCCGACGCCGAGAGCGCCGCCCAGCTCGCCGCGCTGGAAGTGAACGCGCCGGCCTTCGGCATCCGCTACATCCCGGCGACCGCGAAGGAGCAGGGGATCGTCCATGTCGTCGGCCCCGAACAGGGCTTCTCGCTGCCCGGCACAACCATCGTCTGCGGGGATTCGCACACCGCCTGCCACGGGGGCCTCGGCGCGCTGGCTTTCGGTATCGGGACGAGCGAGGTCGAGCATGTGCTCGCCACCCAGACGCTGTTGCTCCAGCAATCGAAGCCGATGGAAGTGCGGGTGGACGGCGATCTCGGCCCGGGTGTAAGCGCCAAGGATCTGATCCTCCATATCATCGGCAAGATCGGCGCGGCGGGCGGATCGGGATTCGTGATCGAATACCGCGGCAAGGTGTTCGAGCGCATGACCGTCGAGGAGCGGCTCACGGTCTGCAACATGAGCATCGAGGCGGGCGCGCGTGCGGGCCTGATCGCGCCTGACGACACGACTTTCGCCTACCTCAAGGGCCGCCCGATGGCACCCAAGGGTGCCGAGTGGGACGCGGCGGTCGCTTACTGGCGCACGCTCCACACCGATGAAGGCGCGACCTTTGCCAAGAGCGTGCGCCTTGACGCCGCCGCTGTCGAACCCAGCGTCACATGGGGCACCTCGCCCGAGGACGTCGTGCCGATCGGCGGCCGCGTCCCCGCGCCGGAAGATTTCGCCGACGAGAGCAAGCGCGTCGCGGCGCAGAAATCACTCGACTACATGGGCCTCACCCCCGGCACCCCGATGACGGAAGTTCCAATCGAGAACGTCTTCATCGGCTCCTGCACCAACAGCCGCATCGAGGACCTGCGCGCCGCCGCCGCGGTGCTCAAGGGCCGCCGCAAGGCCGATAATGTGCGCTGGGCGATCGTCGTCCCCGGCTCGGGGCTGGTCAAGGCGATGGCCGAGGACGAGGGGCTCGACAAAATCTTTATCGAAGCCGGCTTCGAATGGCGCGAGCCGGGCTGTTCGGCCTGCCTCGGCATGAACCCTGACAAGGTGCCGCCGGGCGAACGCTGCGCCTCGACCAGCAATCGCAACTTCGTAGGGAGGCAGGGCCCCGGCGCGCGCACGCACCTCGTCTCACCCGCGATGGCTGCCGCCGCGGCGGTGACCGGGCGTCTCGCCGATGTGCGCGAGCTGGTGTGATGCCGGGGCCGTTCCGGCTCGTCGAAGGCGGCGCGCTCGGAAAGCTTCGGCGCGGCTACCACTGCGCCGATTGCGACGAACCGCACGGTGAGATGTTCCACCTCTCCTCATGGGCGCCCGACCCGTGGACTGGGCCCGAACAGTACGAACCCAATCACGCGCTGCGCCTTGAAGGCGACTTCCTCAGCGAGGATTTCTGCGTGCTGGGGGGGCAATATTTCTTCGTGCGCTGCGTGCTGCCTATCCCAGTCCACGGGATGGACGAAGAATTCGGCTTCGGCTGCTGGGGCACATTGAAGCGCGAGAATTTCGAGATTTATGTCGACCACTTCGATACCGGCAGGGTCCCGCCGCAAGCTCCGTTCTTCAGCTGGCTGTGCAATTCATTGAAGCCCTTTGACCTGCGCGAGCCGCTGGCCTGCACCATGCAGCCGCGCGCCGAGCGCCAGCGGCCCCATCTGCACGTCACCGCGCCCGAGCACCCGTTGGCCGCAGCCCAGCGAGATGGCATCTCGCCGGAGGAGGTTCTGCGCTACTACACCGTGCATGGCCATCGACCTGCATGACCCCAACCCCTTGAAACCCGCCGCTGCGAGGCGCATGGAATATCCATGACTGACAAGCCCAAGAACAACACCGCCCGCAATGCCGCGATTGCCGCTGCGGGTGCCATCGGATCGGCGGCCGTGGCCGCTGCACTGCTCTATGCCAGCAAGCGCAAGAAGAAGCCGAACGAGCCCACCCAGCCCGGCCCCATTCCCTCGGGCGAGCCGCCGCAAACCGATTAACTCTGGCCGACTGACAGGAACCCCATGCAGCCCCTCACCCGCGTCGAAGGCCGCGCCATTCCGCTCGGCCTCAAAAATGTCGACACCGACATCATCATCCCCGCCAAGTGGCTGAAGACGATCAGCCGCGAGGGTCTCGGCGCGGGCGCCTTCGAGGTGCTGCGGGCTAAACCCGGCAATGTCTTCGATGATCCCGCCTATCAGGGCGCGCCGATCCTGATCGCGGGCGACAACTACGGGTGCGGATCGAGCCGCGAGCACGCGGCCTGGGCGATGCTCGACCTCGGCATCCGCGTGGTCATCGCGCCGAGCTTTTCCGACATCCATTCGGGCAATGCGGTCAAGAACGGCATCCTGCCCGTCGTGCTGCCACAGGATGCGGTCGACCGGCTGCTGGAAGTGGCGCGCGAGGGGCTCGAGATCACCGTCGATCTCGAAGCGCAGACCGTTGCCACCCCCTATCAGGATCGCTTCACTTTCGAGATTGACCCGTTCCGCAAGCACTGCCTCCTGAACGGGCTCGACGAGGTCGGCCTGACCATGACGCGCAGTGACGCGATCGGCGGTTTTGAAGCCAGCCGCACCGCCGCCCAGCCTTGGCTGATGCGCGGCACCGCCGCCTAGAATTTCACAGAACAGGGAGAGGACATCATGAAAGCCATTCGCACCCACCAGACCGGCGGGCCGGAAACCCTGACCCTCGACGAGGTGGAAGCCCCCACCCCCGGCGCGGGCGAGGTGCTGATCGCGGTCAAGGCCTGCGCGATCAACTATCCCGACGGGTTGATCATCCGCGACATGTACCAGTTCAAGCCGCAGCGCCCCTTCTCGCCCGGCGGCGAGATCAGCGGCGTGATCGAGGCGCTTGGCGAGGGGGTCGAGGGCTTTGCGGTCGGTGACCGGGTGCTCGCCGGGATCGGCAATGGTGGCTTGGCCGAGAAGGTCGTTGTGCCCGCAGGCCGGATGTTCAAGGTGCCGGACGGCGTGCCCTTCGAGAAGGCCGCCTCGCTGCTGATGACCTATGGCACCACCATCCACGGGTTGAAGGACCGCGGGCACATCAAGGCGGGCGACACCGTGCTGATCCTCGGCGCGGCGGGCGGCGTGGGGCTTTCGGCTGTCGAACTCGCCAAGGCCTTCGGAGCACGCGTCGTCGCGGCGGTCTCCTCCGAGGCCAAGGGCGAAGTCGCGCGCAAGGCGGGCGCGGACGAGGTCGTGATCTACCCGCGCGAGGCGATGGACAAGGACGCCTCGAAGGCGCTCGCTGAAGCCTTCAAGCAGGCCTGCGGGCCGAACGGCGCGAACATCGTCTACGACATCGTCGGCGGGCAATATTCCGAGCCTGCGCTGCGCGCCATCGCCTGGGAGGGCCGCTTCCTGGTGGTCGGCTTCCCGGCGGGAATCGCCAAAATGCCGCTCAACCTCACCCTGCTGAAGTCCTGCGACATCTGCGGCGTGTTCTGGGGCGCCTTCACCGCGCGCGATCCGAAGGGCTTCCATGCGCAGGTGATGGAGTTGTTCGACCTGATGGCGGCCGGCAAGATCGACCCGCTGGTCAGCGAAACCTTCCCCCTCGCCCGCGCCGGCGACGCCATCGCCAAGCTCGAAGCGCGCGAGGCGGTCGGCAAGCTCGTGGTGACGATGGAATAGTGTCCCGGCGGCGCGGCTTCCTGCTTGAAGCCGCGC
>NZ_JAMNXL010000012.1 GCF_023653175.1 Erythrobacter sp.
CTACGAGGCGCAGAAAAAGGCGAACCTCGCGCGCAAGACGCAGAAGACGCAGGACATCAAGGAAGTGAAGATGCGTCCGAACATCGACACGCACGATTACGACGTGAAGATGCGCAACGTCACGAAGTTCATCGAACATGGCGACAAGGTGAAGATCACCCTGCGCTTCCGCGGGCGCGAGATGGCGCACCAGCACCTCGGCATGGATCTTCTGAAGAAGGTGCAGGAAGACGTCGCCGAAGTCGCCAAGGTCGAGGCCTTCCCGCGCCTCGAAGGCCGCCAGATGCTGATGGTGCTCGCGCCGAAGTAAGCGCGCAGCCACGCTGCCACGATTGGTGAGGGGCGGGTCGCCGGACGACTTCGCCCCTTTTCCTTGCCCCGCCTGCGTCCGTGCTGATAGGCCGTGCTCCCATGCACGGGGGAGAGCACACCGCATGACTGCACGCCGGATCGGCCTCTTCCTGGGACCGCTGGCCTTTGCCCTTGCTGCGCTCACCGCCCCGCCCGCCGGGATGAGCGAGGGAGCGTGGCTGGTCGCGGGCCTTACCCTGTGGATGGCCGCCTGGTGGATGACCGAGGCGATGCCGCTCGCGGTGACCGCGATGCTGCCCTTCGTGATTCTCCCGCTGGCTGGGGTATCGGATGCGGAGACGACCGCGAGCACCTACTACTCCCCGATCCTGTTCCTGCTGCTGGGCGGCGCCTTCATCGCGCTCGCGATCGAGCGTACCGGCATGCACCGCCGCTTGGCCCTCGCGATCCTGCGCGCGGTGGGCGCGGACGGCGGGCCGGTGCGGCTGCTGGTCGCCTTCATGCTGACGGCTGCGCTGCTCTCGATGTTCATCTCCAACACCTCGACCACGCTTATCATGATGCCGATGGCGCTGGCGGTGCTGGAGGGGGGATCTTCCGGCGATGACGAGGGCGCGGCGCCGCTCCAGACCGGCATCCACGGCGCGCTGCCGATGGGCATCGCCTTTGCCGCGAGCATCGGCGGGCTCGGCACCATCGTCGGCTCGCCCACCAATGCGATTGCGGTGGGCGTGCTCGACAAGCTGGCGGGCGTGCGCATCACCTTTGCCGAGTGGTCTCTCTACGGCATCCCGCTGGTGCTGCTGAGCGTGCCGCTCGCCGCCTTCATCGTCGCGCGGGTGCAGCGCGTGGCCGGGCATCCCTTCGATGTGGCCGCCGCGCGCGCGGCGATCGACGGCCATGTGGGCTGGACCGCGCCCGAGAAGCGGCTGGTGCCGATCGCGCTCGTCACCTTCATCGCCTGGGTCACCCAGCCACTGGTCGCCGCAGCCCTGCCGGTCGGCGCGTGGACCGACGGGACTATCGCCATCATCGCCGCGCTGGCACTGTTCCTCCTGCCCGACGGCACCGGCCGCCCGCTGCTGGTGTGGCACGAGGCCGAGCGCGCGCCGTGGAGCGTCATCTTCATGTTCGGCGGGGGCCTCGCGCTGGCGGCGGGCATGTCGGCTTCGGGCCTGGCCAAGTGGATCGGCGCCGCGCTGCTCCCGCTCGAGGCCTGGCCGCTGGTGCTGGTCGCGCTCGCGGTGACGGTGCTGGTGATCGTGATCACCGAGTTCGCGAGCAATGTCGCGGCCGCGACGGGCATCATCCCCGTTGTCGCCTCGCTGGTGGTTGCGCTGGGCGTCGACCCGGTGCTGCTCGCGCTCCCCGCAGCGCTGGCGGCAAGCTGGGGCTTCATGCTCCCGGCCGGCACCGGGCCCAACGCCATTGCCTGGGCGACGGGGCGCATCCGCATCGGCGCGATGGTGACCGCGGGCGCGCTGCTCGATGTGGCAGGGGCGGTGCTGATCGTCGCCGTGGTGTGGGGGATCGCGGCGCTCGTCTAGGGCGCGGGCGGGAAGACCTTGAGCCCCGGGAAGGGCGCCTCCCGATCATCGGGCCACATCGCTTCCAGCTTCTTCTTGCCGCCCTTGGCTTCATGCATGTCGCCGCCCGAGATCCCGTCCCAGAACCGCCCGCCGACGATCTGCTCGGCGTCATAGGTCTTGACGAGGTAGCTGCCGAGATCGCGGTTCGCGAGCGGATCGGGCGCCGCCGGATCGGCAACCAGCGGCGGGTTGGCCATCATGAACGTCCACAGCCGGTGCCGCCCCTGCCGGTCCTCGACCAGCACGCTTTTGATGAAGGCATGGGGCACTGGCACACTGATCCCGAAATCGGGGAGGTTCTTGCCGATCCGCTCCACCGGCTCGCCGAAGTAGAACACCGGGCAGGTCAGCACGTAGGTTTCCAGCACGTCCTTGCGCGCGTCGAGCTTGCGGATCGCCTCCTCGAGCTCGCGCCACCGCTTGCGGTTGAGATCGGGGTGCTGCGGCGACATGTTCGAGAGCAGGAAGGTCTCCGAGTTCTGGATCTCGACCAGGTCCTGGTTCGCGCTCGCCACCAAGTGCCCGCGATCATAGCCGCTGCCGACATAGGCCTTGAGACCCGCGCGGAACCGCTCGGGGATGCGGGTGTCGGCGCGGAAGTTGTCGAGCCGGTCGACTTCGGGAACGGTGTCGTTGACCAGCAGCAGCTCGCGGTTGATGATCTCGAGCGTCCACTTGGCCTGGCGGAAATACCAGGAGTAGCCGATGGTGAAATGGCGGCCGGTCAGCACCTGGTCGCACACTGGATAGCCGTAGCGCAGCTCGCGCTGCATCAGGAACGGATCGTTCATGCCTCAATCCCCCTCGTGGCGGGAGCCTTGCGGTTCCCGGTTGGTATGGAATGCGACCTGCGCCTTTGCGGCTTTGGCGGAAGACTGGCGGGCAGCGTCCGGCCTGCCAAGCTGCCGATTTCTGAAGGCCTCCCTAGCGCGCCCGGCTTGCAAGCGTGTGACACCGCGGTAAGCTTCGCGGCCTGAGGGAGAGAGCACATGACCGACAGCCGCAAGCCGGTGTTCCTTGTCATCGGCGCGGGCGCCGGGATCGGCGGCAACGCCGCCGCGCGCTTTGCCGCCGGGGGCTACCACGCGGTCCTCGCCCGCCGCTCGGATGAGGAGGGCCTGACCCGCATGACCCGCCAGATCGAGGCGGCAGGCGGCAGCGCCACCGGCACCCTCCTCAACGCCGCCGAGGATGGCAGCATCGAGGAACTGGTCGAACGCACCGAGGCCGAGATCGGCCCGATCCATGCCGCGCTCTACAACCTCGGCGCGCAAATCGGCAACCGCGCGCTGGATCAGACCCCGCACCGCATCTTCGAGCTTGGCTGGCGGCTCGGCACCTACGGCGTCTTCCGCCTCGCCCATGCGCTGTTCCCGCACATGACCGCGCGCGCCCGCTATGGCGGCCCCCACGGCACCCTCCTCGTCACCTCGGCGACGGCGGCGGTGCGCGGCAATGCCGGGCAGCACAGCCACGCAGCGGCGATGGGCGGGCGGCGGATGCTGTGCCAGACCTTGAACGCCGAGTTCGCGCCCCTAGGCATCCACGTTGCTCACGTGATCGTCGACGGGCCGGTCGACGCTCCCGACACGCTCGGCAAGTTGCTCGGCGACAAGTTCGATGCCTTTAAGGCGGGCAAGGGCGCAAACGGCATCATCGACCCGGCCGCACTGGCCGAAACCTACTGGCACCTCGCCCACCAGCCGCGCAACTGCTGGAGCCACGAGGTCGACGTGCGACCCTGGACCGACGTGCCATGGTGGAACGACAACCCCGATCCGAAGATCGACTCGCTGGGCAAGGGGTTCGCGGGGCCGCAGCCCTAGAGCTTCAGCCCCGCCACTCGCGCCGTTCTTCCGCCGCGCGAAGGACTTCGTAGCTGGTCTGGATCAGCTGGAACTGCTTGGCGGCCTCGGCATCGCCGGGCTTCACATCGGGGTGCACTTCCTTGGCGCGGGCGCGGTAGGCCTTCTTGACCGCGTTGAAATCGGCATCGGGCTCGAGCCCCAGCACCTCGAGCGCCCGCATCTCGTCCGCCGAACGCGATCCGTCGCCCGAGCCCGCCCAGCCGTAATGCGCGCTTTCGGCATAGCCTGCGCTTTCCTGCTGTTCCGCCCGGGCGCGCTCTTCCCGCTCGGCCTTGTCGAGGCCTTCGAAGTAATCCCACTTGGAATTATATTCGGCCGCGTGCTTCTGGCAGAAATACCAGCGGTCGCGGCTGTTGGGGGCCTTGGGCGCGGGGCAGTCGCCGGGCTCGTCGCAGCCGTGGCGGTCGCAAATGCGCACATTCGCGGCTTCCTGCGATGAGCCATAACCGCGCCAGCGCGGGAAACCCCAGTCCATTGACCGGCGCGCGCGGCTCACCGGGCCTTGCCCGGGGTCATGTCGTTGGTCGATTGGGTCACGCGGTCAATCTAGGCGCTATGGCCCCGAATGGAAAGGCATGAGAACACGGGAACCGGTTGCAATGTGAAATGTTGCATTGCGAAAGGACGATCCGCCATGAGCCAGCAACTGACCCTCTCCAGCCTGTTCTGCGTGCTCGCGCTCGCCGGGCTGTGCGTGGTCACCGGCGCGCGCGAGCTGGCAGGGATCGAAGCCCCGGTCGCGGTGCAGGCCGAGCTTTCGTCCGGCCTGCTTCAGGGCTGAGCCGCGTGCTGCCCCTCCCCCGAAGAGGAGGGCAGTCACCTCAATTGATGATCACGCTCGCCGCGCGGCGGTTCTGCGCCCATGCGGCCTCGTTAGAGGCGAGCGCGACCGGGCGCTCCTTGCCGTAGCTCACCACCGCGATACGGTTGGCATCGACGCCGAGGCTGACCAGATAGGCCTTGGCCGCATTGGCGCGCTTTTCGCCCAGTGCGATGTTGTATTCGCGCGTGCCGCGCTCGTCGGCGTGGCCTTCGATGGTGAAGGTGATCTGCGGATAGCGCGCGAAATACTGCGCCTGCGCCTGCAGCGCGGCGGCATCCTGGGTGTCGACATTGTAGCGATCGGTTTCGAAATAGATCGTGGTCGAGGAGCCGACGGCCTGCGCAAAATGCGCCTGGGTGCCGACAGCCGCACCGGTCGGCGTGACCGGGCGCGAGGTCGGGGTGGGGGTCGGGGTGGTCTGGATCGGATCGGGCGGCAGGTCGTCGGGGGCCTTCTTCGAACAGGCCGCAAGGCCGCTCGCCGAAGCGAGGAGCAGGATCGTCGCAAGCTTGGTGTTCATCGCTCAGGGTTCCTTTCTTGTCATTATCTGGGTCAGCGCCGGATCGGCCCCCATGCGGGGTCGGAGGCGTCCACCGGCGTGGGCAGGCGGCGTTCGTTCTGGCCGGTGAGGTCGACCTGCCAGATGCCCGAACGTCCGGAGTTCTTCTCGGTGCGGAAGAACTGGATGATGCGGCCGTTGGGGGCCCATGTGGGGGCCTCGTCCTGCCAGCCGCGGGTCAGCACGCGCATGTTGCCGCCGCCGGTGTTCATAACCGCGACGTTGAAGTCGCCGGCGATCCGCGTGAAGGCGATCTGGTCGCCCCGCGGGCTCCATTCGGGCGTGGCGCAGCGGCCGCCGAAAAAGCTGATGCGCTTCTGGTTCTTGCCGTCGGCGTCCATGACGTAGCACTGCTGGCTGCCCGAACGGTCGCTCTCGAACACGATCTTGCTGCCATCAGGCGAGTAGGAGCCGCCCACGTCGATCCCTGGATTGTCGGTGAGCTTCAGCGCGGTGCCGCCGGTCGCCGGGATACGGTAGATGTCGGTGTTGCCCGCGACTGCCATCGAAAACAGGATATGCTTGCCGTCGGGCGACCAGCGCGGGGCGATGGTGGGGTTCCGGTTCTCGGTGACAAGCGTCTGCTTGCCGCTGCCGATGTCATAGACATAGATGCGCGGGTTGCCGTCGACGTAGCTGAGGTAGAGGATCTTCGAATAGTCGGGCGAATAGCGCGGGGTGAGCGCGGTGGCGCTGCCCAATGTGAGGAAGCGGTGGTTCGCACCGTCGCTGTCCATCACCGCGAGCCGCTTGACGCGGCGATCCTTGGGGCCGGTCTCGGCGATATAGGCGATGCGGCTGTCGAAGAACGGGCTCTCGCCAGTGAGGCGGCTGAAGATGAGGTCCGAACACTTGTGCGCCGCGCGACGCCAGTCGGCAGCGGCGACCACCCAGCCTTCCTTCACCAGCTGCTGCTGGAGCGCGACGTCGTAGAGGTAGCAGCCGACCACCAGTCGCCCGTCGTCTCGCGCGGTGACATAGCCCTGCACCAGCATCTCTGCCCCCTGCCCGCTCCACGCGCCATAGGCAGGCGCACGCACGGCGGAGAAGGCGGGCTGCGGCAGGCTGTCGGGGCCGACCGGCTTGAAGAGGCCGTTGTTGCGCAGGTTGGCCGTGATCACCCGCGCAATCTCGCGGCCCAATGCGCCGGTGCCGTCGGCATTGGCAGGCGTGGCCCGCTCGCGGTCGGTGGCAAAGGCGGGGATGGCGATGCCGATGTCCGACCATGCGGCCTCGTCGGTGATGACGATATCACGCTCGCCCGCCGCACTCTCCACCGTTTCGACGGGACTGTCCTCGGGCAGAGGAGCAGACAAGTCCTGCGCAAAAGCGGGGTGGGACGCTGTCGCAAGCAGAAGCGAAACAATCGCCTTCATTGCTGCCGCTTTCATTACCGGTTCCTCTCGAACTTCAGAGTGAATGTGTTGTTATCCGCCGGAACCGGGAAGGGAACCTTGAAAGTTCCGACGAGCTTGACAGCCCGAACGGCCTCTTCGCGGTGCCTCGCCACCTGATTGCGGTTGAGTGCGGTTATGCCGACAGTATCCACGACCTGAGGCTCCCCCGCCAGTGTTCCGTCCGCATTGAGCTTGAAACGCACGCGGGTGACCAGCTTTTCGGCATCCGGCCCCTGCGGCACGCGGCCCTGCCACTTGATCTTGACCTGCCGCCCGATGGAGCTGTCGAGCGAAGCGAGTTCGCTCGGGCCATATTTGGGGGCCGGCGCGCGGGTTTCGGTCGTTGTGCGGGACGTTCCCGCGCCGTCGCGGAAGGCTTCGTCGAACGATGGGCCACCGCCCGCTTTGGGCGCGGTCTGGCGCGGCGTGGTGGCGGCCTGCTTGGGAGGCGTCCGATCGGGGCGCGAGCGTTCGCGGCTGGGCGCGGGTTGCTGTGTTGCGGTTTTCGTGGTCGGCTTGGGCGGCGTCTGCGCGGTCCGTATCGCAGGCTCGGGCCTGGCAGGCTGGGGCGCGGGCGCAGGGTTGATGTCGAGCGTCGGCGCTGATGCCATGCGACTCTCGCTCACCGGATCAGGCGCGGCAGCATCGAGGCCGACTTCGGTCGCGAGGCTCACGTTGATCCGTTCGGGGAAAACCGTGACCTCGCTCCGCATCGTCTGCATCGCGAGCACGCCCACCAGCGCGCCATGCAGCAGCACGGCGGCGCCGAGGCCGATCTTCTCGTCATTGCGGAGCGTCATCTCACCCATCACCGCACCCTGAGTTATGGGGCCGAAACTGAACCATCGGTGACCAGCGAGATCGAGGTAAAGCCTGCCCTGCCCAGCTCGCCCATAACCTGCATCACTCTGCCGTAATCAAGGCTGCGGTCGCCGCGCAGCACCACCAGCGGTGGCTCGCCGCCACGGGTGAGCGCTTCGAGCGCGGCCGGCAAGCCCCCGGCAGGCACGGGCGCGTCCTCGATATAGATCGTACCGCCCGCGTCGATCGAGACGGTGATCTGGTCGGGCTTCTCCTCGACCGGCGCGGCGCGGCTATCGGGGAGCTCCACGGCTACGCCGACCGCGGGGAGCGTGACCGTCACCATGAAGATGATCAGCAGCACCAGCATCACGTCGACCAGCGGCGTAACGTTGATCTCCGACATGGCCGCACGGCGCGAGCGGCGGGAGGATCCCTTCCGGGACGATGAGAGCTTGGCCCCCATCAGGCGCGATCCAGCTCGCGGCTCAGGCCGGTGTGGAGCCTGTCGGCGAACCTCTGCAGCCCCGCCTCATAGCGGTCCACCGCCCCGCCGAAACGGTTGTAGGCGATCACCGCGGGGATTGCGGCGAACAGGCCGATGGCGGTCGCAAACAGCGCCTCGGCGATGCCCGGGGCGACCACCGCGAGGCTCGCGCTCTGCTGCGCGCCGATCTGGAAGAAGGAATTCATGATCCCCCACACCGTCCCGAACAGGCCGACGAAGGGCGCAACCGAGCCGACGGTGGCGAGGAAATTCAATCGCCCGGCAAGCGCGTCGGCTTCTTCCGCAATCTGGCTGTCCATCACGGCGGCGATGCGCTGGCGGGCGGCGTCGCGGTCGACCGGCTGCTTCGCGGTCGACTTGCGCCACTCGTCGAGCCCGGCGGCAGCGACGCGGGCGGCGGGGACTTCCTTCCTCATCTGCTTGGTCAGCAGGCCCTCGCGGTCGCGCTGCTCCCAGAACTCGCCCTCGTATTCGCGCGACTTCTTGGTGAGCCCGCCGATCCGCAGGGAGAAGGAGACGATGATCATCCACACCCACACGCTCGCGAGGATCAGGCCGATCATCACCGCCTGCACGATGATGTCGGCCTGAACGAACAGCTCGACCGGATCGAGGCGGGTCGGAGCGGGAAGCGTGGCGGCGGCAAGCAGGTCGAACGTCACGGGGTCAAAGATCCTCGTTCATGAAAGTGGCAAAGGCAGCGCGCCATGCGGCGGGTTGGCGGCGCGGACGGCCATCTAGCGTGATGAAGCCGACGCGCAAACTCGCCTCGCACAGGATTTGCTCACCTCGGCGCGCAATCTGGTGCATCCGGCACGATGCCGCGCCAAGCTCGGTGCAGCGGGTTTCGATCACCACGTCGTCATCGAGCCGCGCGGGGGCGAGGTATTTCAGATTGACCTCGCTGAGTGCATAAGCCCCCTCACCGCTCTCGATCGCCGCGCGCTGGTCGATGCCGAGCATCCGCAAGAGGTCGGAGCGCGCGCGCTCGAACCAGCGCAGGTAATTGGCGTGATAGGTGATCCCCGAAAGGTCGGTGTCCTCGTAATAGACGCGCACCGCATAAAGGTGCCGCGCGCCATCGAGGACGCCGCCGGGGAGATTGGGGGAGGTCATGGCTGCCACCTAGCCTAGCGGGGAATCCGTTGCAAAGCCGGGACACTTGCAATGTGTCGATGAACCGCAGGCTAACGGCGGCTGGCAGGTGTCAGCGCCGCGCGATCATCGGGCCGAGGAACTGGCCGCCGAAGATGTGCACGTGGAGGTGCGGCACCTCCTGCCCGCCATGCGCGCCGATATTGGCGAGCAGGCGGTAGCCGGGCTCGACCAGCCCCTTGGCCCGCGCCACTTCGCCCACCGCGCGGATGAAGCCGGCGATTTCGGCATCGCTCGCCTTCGCCGAGAAATCGTCCCAGCTCACATACCGCCCCTTGGGGATCACCAGCGTGTGGATCTCGGCCTGCGGGTTGATGTCCTCGAAGGCGAAGGCCCAGTCGTCCTCGTAGACCTTCTTGCTCGGGATCTCGCCGCGCAGGATCTTCGCGAAGATGTTGGCGTCGTCATAAGGCAGGGTGGGGTCGATCGGCATGGGTTACTCCGTGCGGGCGGCTTTTTCAGCGAGGCCGGACAGCCCCTCGCGGCGGTCGAGTTCGGCGAGCACCTGTTCAAGCGGCACGCCCTTCTCGGCGAGCAGCACCATCAGGTGGAACAGCAGGTCAGCCGCCTCGCCCACCAGTTCGGCCTCATCCCCCGCCAGCGCGGCGATCACCGTCTCGGTCGCCTCCTCGCCGAGCTTCTGCGCAATCTTGGCGAGACCCTTGGCGTGGAGCTTCGCGACGTAGCTTTCGTCGGGCGAGGCCGTCAGACGCTGGGCGATGGTCGCTTCAAGTCGGGTGAGGGTTTCCATGCAGCCTCTTTCGGTCAAACCCCGCGCGCGGGCAACCCCGCCGCCCGCAGCGCCGCGTGCGCCTCGGCGATGGTGTGGTGGCCGAAGTGGAAGATGCTCGCGGCGAGCACCGCGCTGGCGTGGCCCTTGGTGACCCCGTCCACAAGGTGCTCGAGGCTCCCCACCCCGCCGCTCGCGATCACCGGCACGCTGACCGCGTCGGCGATCTCGCGAGTCAGGGCGAGGTCGTAGCCGCGCTGCGTGCCGTCCCCGTCCATCGAGGTCACCAGCAACTCTCCCGCGCCGAGGTCGGCGACCTTTAGCGCATATTCGACCGCGTCGATCCCGGTCGGCTTGCGGCCGCCGTGGGTGAAGATTTCCCAGTTCCCGCGCGGCGTGCGGCGCGCATCGACGCTGGCGACGACGCATTGGCTGCCGAAGCGCGATGCGATCTCGCCCACCAGCTCGGGCCGGGCGACGGCGGCGGAGTTCACCGCAACCTTGTCCGCCCCCGCCAGCAGCAGCGCGCGGGCGTCCTCAGGCGATCGCACCCCGCCGCCGACGGTCAATGGCATAAAGCACACCTCCGCCGTGCGCCGCACCATGCCCAGCAGCGTCCCGCGCCCTTCGTGGCTGGCAGAAATGTCGAGAAAGCACAGCTCGTCCGCGCCCGCCGCATCATAGGCGCGCGCCTGCTCCACGGGATCGCCCGCGTCCTTGAGGTCGACGAAGTTCACGCCCTTGACCACGCGGCCCTCGGCCACGTCGAGACAGGGGATGACGCGGATGCGGACGGTCATAGCTTGTCTGCCAAACCCATCATCAAGCCCGAGGCAAGCATCAGAATGATAAGGAGCCTAAACGCAAACGCAGACCAGTAAAGGCGCGGCTGGGCTTTCCTGCTGACCTTCGTGAAAATGCCTTGGGTATACTGAACCTCGGCATCAGCTCGGCCAAGATCGCGCCATGTGATGTACGCGGTACTCATCAGCATTACCGCAGAAATAAGGATGATTATCCAAGGCATATCTACGCCCGCGCGCCCATCGCAATCGCTGCCGCCAGATCGAGCCGCCCTTCATACAGCGCGCGTCCGGTGATCACCCCCTCGATACCCTCATGCGCGTGGAGGGAGAGGATGTGGATGTCGTCCAGCCCCTTCACCCCGCCGCTGGCGATCACTGGAATGTCGACCCGGCGGGCGAGGTCGACGGTCGCCTCGATGTTCACGCCCTTGAGCAGGCCATCTCTGCCGATGTCGGTGAACAGCAGCGAAGCGACGCCCGCATCCTCGAAGCGGCGGGCAAGATCGGTGACCGGGACGTCGGAGACCTCCGCCCAGCCCTCGGTCGCGACCATCCCGTCCTTGGCGTCGACCGCGACGACGATGCCGTTCTCCCATTCGCGGGCCATGTCCTTGACGAACTCGGGGTTCTTGAGCGCCGCCGAGCCCATCACCACCCGCGCCACGCCGAGGTTGAACCACCCCTCGACCGCCTTCGCGTCGCGGATGCCGCCGCCAAGCTGCACATAGCCGGGGAAGGCCGCGACAATGGCTTCGACCGCCGCGCGGTTGCGGCTTTCGCCTGCGAAGCTGCCGTCGAGGTCGACGACATGGAGGTGCTCGGCCCCGGCGTCGGCAAAGATCAGTGCCTGCGCGGCCGGGTCATCGCCGTAGATCGTGGCGCGCTCCATGTCGCCTTCCACGAGGCGGACGACTTGGCCACCCTTGAGGTCGATTGCGGGGAAGATGATCACGGGAACCACTCCAGAAAGCGCCGGAGTGTCGCAAGGCCATAGGTCTGGCTCTTCTCCGGGTGAAACTGCACGCCGAGGATGTTGTCGCGCGCGACCGCCGCCACCAGCCCCTCGCCGTGGTCGGTCATCGCGGCGACATGGTGGGGATCGGACGCGGCGAAGTGGAAGGAGTGGAGGAAATAGGCCTCGCCTTCCTCGATAACAGCATGGTCCTTGGCGTGAGGCAGCAGGGCGACATCGTTCCAGCCCATGTGCGGGACCTTGATCGCGGGGTCGGAGGGCGCGATCAGCCGCACCTCGCCCGGGATCCAGCCGAGGCCGGGATGCGCGCCGAATTCCAGCCCGCGGTCGGCAAGCAGCTGCATCCCCACGCATATGCCGAGGAAGGGCGCGCCGCCCACGCGGACGCGCTCAGTCATCGCCTCGACCATGCCGGGGAGCGCGCGGAGCCCTTCGGCACAGGCGCGAAAGGCGCCGACACCGGGGAGCACGATCCGGTCGGCCGCGCGCACCACATAGGGGTCGGCGGTGACGGCTACCGAAGCCCCCGCCGCCTTCAAGGCGTTGTGAACGGAATGCAGATTACCGGCCCCATAATCGACAAGGGCCACAACCTCAGCCACCGAGCTGCCCCTTGGTGCTCGGAATCGCCCCGCCCTTCCTCGGGTCACGCTCGACCGCCTGCCGCATCGCGCGGGCGAAACCCTTGTAGAGGCTCTCGCAGATGTGGTGGTTGTTGGTGCCGTAGAGCAGCTCCATGTGGAGCGTGATGCCCGCAGCTTGGCTCACCGAATGGAACCAGTGCTCGATCAACTCGGTGTCCCATTCGCCGAGGCGTTCCTGGGTAAACTTCGCCTTCCACACGAGGTAGGGCCGCCCGGATATGTCGAGCGCCACCCGCGAAAGCGTCTCGTCCATCGGCGAATAGGCCGCGCCGTAGCGCCCGATCCCGGCCTTGTCGCCCAAGGCGTTGCTGATCGCCTGCCCCAGCGCGATCGCCGAATCCTCGGTGGTGTGGTGCTGGTCGACATGGAGGTCGCCCTCCACCTTCATCGTCACGTCGATCAGCGAATGGCGGCTGAACTGTTCGACCATATGATCGAGAAAGCCGATTCCGGTGCTCACGTCATAGGCGCCCGTGCCGTCGAGATTGACGGCAATGGCGATCTTCGTCTCGGTGGTGTTGCGGTCTACCGCGCCGGTGCGGGGGGGAGTGCTGGCCATGAGCCGCGCTATAGTCGGCTGGCAGCGCATGACAAGCGGGCCGCGCATCGCGCCAATACCGGTGTCAATGCGGCATGACACGGCCCGAACACGCCAAAGCCCCTTGACCAACTTCGCGCATGCCGCCACGAATCCGTCCAGCCATGAACAGCGACACGCCCGACAGCCTGATCCCCTACGACGAAATCGTGCAGGAAGCCCTGCGCGCCGTCGTCGGCCGTGTGCTCGGCTCGATCGTCAGCGGCGGCGGCAGCCTGCCGGGCGCGCATCATTTCTACATCACTTTCAAGACCGCCGCGCCCGGGGTGTCGATCCCGCAGCACCTGCGCGAACGTTTTCCCGACGAGATGACGATCGTCCTCCAGAACAAGTTCTGGGACCTGGAGGTGCTGCCGCAAAGCTTCTCGGTCAGCCTCACCTTCAACCAGGTGCCCGCCAAGCTGACGATCCCGTTTGCCGCGATCACCGCCTTCGTCGATCCGGCAGTCGATTTCGGCCTGCAATTCCAGGCCGCGGTCGACGAGCTCGAGCCCGAAGCGCACGACGATGCCGAGAATGACGGGCCGGACACGGATCCGGACGGCTCGAACGTCGTCTCGGTCGATTTCGGCCGCAAGAAATAGGCCCCTGATGGCGGGGGCCAGACGGACCGGCAAAGGCAAGCGCGGGAAACCGGACACGCCTGCCGCCGAGGCCAAGGCCGCCCCTGCCGAACTCGACACAAAGCCCGCCGGCCCCGCCGGCCTTCCCCTCCCCAGCTCTTCGGCCGGCACCAATCTCGTCATCGCCGACATCGTGCTGCGCGCCGCGGGTGGCCTGCTGCGCGACCGGCTGGAGAAGGGCCTGATCGTCAAGAGCCACGGGCAGGCCAAGGCCGACAAGCTGGTCGACGGGCGCGGTGCCATGACCACTCTGGCACTGTGGAGCGCAAGCCACCTCGCGCGCCGTTCGCCGCTGGGGCTCGCGGTGGTCGCGGGGGGATTGGCGGCGAAGGTGTTCTACGACCGCGGCAGGCGGCTCGAGAAGAAGCGGCAGGCGGAGAGGCCGCTCCCGGCCCCGCCCTCCGGCGAATCCTGATCCGCGCTTGATTTCGCAGCCCCGCTTGGTGCAACGGAGCCCATGGGCGAATCCTCACACAATGCCGCAGACCAGCTTCACCGCCGGGGCCTGATGTTCATCCTCTCCTCGCCCTCGGGCGCGGGGAAGACCACGCTGTCGCGGATGCTGCTGGCCAAGGACGCGGAGATCAAGCTCTCGGTCTCGGCGACCACCCGCCCGCCGCGCCCGGGCGAGATCGACGGGGTGCATTACCACTTCGTCTCGCCCGAACAGTTCGAGGCGATGATCGACGAGGATGATTTCTACGAATGGGCCGAGGTCTTCGGCCATCGCTACGGCACGCCCAAGGGCAAGATCCGCGCCGGGCTGAAGGAGGGGCAGGACTTCCTGTTCGACATCGACTGGCAGGGCACCCAGCAGCTCTACCAGAAGGACCAGCAGGACGTTGTGCGGGTTTTCATCCTGCCTCCCTCGCTTGAGGAACTGCACCGCCGCCTCAAGGGCCGCGCCACCGACAGCCCCGAGGTGATCGCCGCCCGCATGGAGCGCGCCCGGGCCGAGATCAGCCACTGGGACGGCTACGACTACGTCATCATCAACGATGATATCGACGTGTGCTTCGACAAGGTCCGCGCGATCCTCGAAGCGGAACGCATGAAGCGTGCCCGGCAGACCGGGCTGATCCCCTTCGTGCGAGGGCTGATGGGTTAGGACACCGGCTTGGGCTCGGGCGCCGATGTGGCGGGCAGCCCGTTGATGTTGAGGTGCTCCTGCATGATCCAGCAGTGGCCCGGGGTGGAAACCGAGGCGCCGCCGAGCTTTCCTTCCCACTTGCCGAGCATCGACACGGTGCAGGCATCGGCCACACGGTCCATCCACGTCTTCACCAGCAGCCAGCGGTTGGCGAAGCCGATCTCGCCCGCCACGCCCATGAAGTCGACCTTGCCCTGTGCCTCGCGCGCCGCCGCGACTAGATCGGTAACATAGGTCTTCGCGGTCTCGACATCCTCACGCGTGCCCGGGCGCGAGAGGTGCCCGCCGACAAAGACCGAGAAATCGTAGCCCAGCAGCACGTCATGCGCATCGATGAAGCCCTGCACGTCCTCGGCCATGCCGAGATTGGTGAACGGCACCCAGCCGGGATATACGATATCGACCATCATCAAGACCTTCTCGCGCGGGAAAAGCACGATGAGGTTCCCCGGTTCATGGAAGGCTCCGGCAAGGTCGAGCTGCACCTCGGTGGCACCGAAGCGCATGCCCGTGCTGCCCGGCCCGACCACGCGGGTCGGAACCGGTCGACGCGGATCGGCCAGCCGCGCAAGCTTGTCGCGCGTGGGCACGCTGGCGATGCGCTGGACTTCCGGACCATACTGGTCGGCCGCGCCGATATGGTCGATATGGCTGTGGGTATAGATCAGCGCGATCACCGGCTTGTCAGTCGCTGCCGCGATCGCCTGCGAGAGCCGCGGCCCGATCGAGGGCGGGGCATCGACCACGACCACGCCCGCGTCGGTCACCGCGAACAGGGCCTGATAGAGCCCGTCGGTGACCATGTGCACCCCGGGCGCCACCTCGCGCACGAGGATGCCGGTGTCCTGCGGCACCGGCATCCTCGTGCGGCGGCGGGCAGATCCTGCCATTCGCGCTCGTGCGCCGCCCCTGGCGAAGCGAGCGCGAGTGAGGCGGCGGCGGCAGCGGTAGTGACGGCGATCAACGTGAAGGCAGGCCGGGGAGAGTTCAGCAAGGCAGGCATGGCGGGCTCCGCGAACCGGGGGAAAGAGACGACACCGTCGCTCGATACCCCCTGATCGCGCCGCCGGCAGGTGCGGGCCTGCGGCACCGTAACCGATCTTGCGGTGTTGCGCGCAGCCGCGCCCCCGCCCCTCAGGCGTCGTCGCCGAACTCGGCGAGGGTCTGGAGGAACGGCAGGTTGCTCACTCTGAGGGCGCGGCCCTCGCGGGCGATCACGCCTTGCGCTTCCCAGTCAGACAGCAGGCGGCTGACATTCTCGCGCGCGAGGCCGGCAAAGGCGCCAAGGTCGCTCTGGTTGGGATCGAAGCGCAGCCGGCCGTCATCGCGCGCCGGATCGATCAGCCGCACCAGCGCGCGGGCCAGACGCGGGGCCATCGAGAAGGTGCGGTCGCTCTCGATCACCAGATTGAGCTGGCGCACCCGCCGCGCAAGTTCGCGCATCACGCCTGCGGCCGAAACCGGGTTGGCGGTCGCCGCGGCGAGGAAGGTGCGCGAGGGCAGCAGCAGCACCGATGACGGCACCGCCGCGATCACGGTCGCAGTGCGCGGCCCACTGTCGAGCATCGCAATCTCGCCGACCAGTTCGCCGGGCCCGCAATAGTTGAGGATGATCTCGTGCCCGCTGGCGCTGACCATGGTGATCTTGAGCCCGCCGGACAGCACCACCACCGCAAAGTCACCGTCCTCGTCGCCCTGCGAGATGATCGGCTCGCCGGGACGCAGGTCTCGGCGGGAGGCCTCGCGCAGCAGCTGTTCGAGCTGGTCGGGCGCGAGCGCACGCAGCAGCGATTCGGGCGCGAGACGGGCGATGAGATCGTCGAGCGTATCCAACATCATGAGAGCCCCCTTCGGTTGGCCGAGGATAGGGGCAGCGAAAGTCCCCCGCAACGGCCGACGAGGGGCACGATAAATCGCATCGGCCCGCAAAACCGTGACGGCCATCACAGACCGCGTGCGCGCCTTGCGCGATAGCCGGGGCGCGACCCGGGCGGAGGAGCAATTCTCCTCCGCCTCCTAGGCCCACATTCCTGGTGAGAGGGGGTGTGGGCCTCTTTTTTTGCCGATCAGTGGCCGCCGCCGCTGGGATCGGCGAAGTGGTTCGGCAGCAGCGCGTTGACCACGCCGCCATCGACCGTCAGCGTCTCGCCCACCACATAGTCGCCCGCGCGGCTGCACAGGTAGATCGCGGCTGCCGCCATGTCTTCGGCGGTGCCGATGCGCTTGGCCGGGATGCCGCTGGCGCTCGCGTCAGGCGCGTCCTTGGCGGCCTTGTTCATCTCGGACGGGAAGGCACCGGGCGCAATCGACGACACCACGATATTGTCCCGGATCAGCCGCGCCGCCATGCGCCGGGTGAGCTGGATGACCGCCGCCTTCGATGCCTGATAGGCATAGGTCTCCCACGGGTTGATCCGCTGGCCGTCGATCGAGGAGACGTGGATGACCTTGGCCGGATGCCCGGCCTTGCCGCCTGCGACCAGCAGATCGTGGAGCTTCTGGGTGAGGAAGAACGGGGTCTTGACGTTCAAGTCCATCGTCCGGTGCCAGCCGGCCTCGGAGAATTCGAGATAGGGCTGGCCCCAGGCGGCGCCGGCATTGTTGATGAGGATGTCGAGCCGGGTCTCGCGCGCCTTGAGTTCATTGGCGAGCGCCACCATCCCGTCCATCTGGCTGAGGTCGGCGGGGATGCCGATCACGCGGTCTGCGCCGAACTCGTCGATGGTGGCCTGCATCTGCTCGACCTTGCGCGCCGAGATGTAGACCTTGGCGCAGCCCGCCGCGAGCAGCCCCTCGACGAACATCTTGCCGATCCCGCGGCTGCCGCCGGTGACGAGGGCAATGCGGCCTTCGAGGCTGAAAAGTGATTGAATGTCCATTTCAAATCTCTCCGTCTTCCCGGGCTTGACCCGGGATCCCGCTCATTTTTTGCCCGCCGCGAGAAAGAAGCGGGGCCCCGGGTCAAGCCCGGGGAGGCGTTTGGGACTTAGTAGCCGCTCAGCTCCGCCACGCGGTTCGCATGGAAGTTGGCATCGCCGAGGAACTCGGCCAGCGCGCGGTCGCGCTTCATGTAGAGGCCGATGTCGTATTCGTCGGTCATGCCGATGCCGCCGTGCATCTGCACGCCTTCCTGCACCGCCAGCCGCGCGGTCTTGGCGACCTTGGCCTTGGCAACGCTCGCCATCAGGTCGGCATGGGCCGAACCGCCGTCGAGCAGCTGCTGGGCCTTGATGGTCGCCGCGCGGGCGATCTCGACCTCGGAATAGAGGTGGCTGGCGCGGTGCTGGAGCGCCTGAAACTCGCCGATCAGACGGCCGAACTGCTTCCTCTGCTTGAGGTAATCGACCGTCATGTCCATCGCCCCGCGTGCGACGCCCACGCCTTCCGCCGCCGCGCCGACGCGGCCCGCGACCAGCATCGCATCGAGCACGGCGCGCCCGCCGTCGATCTCGCCGATCACGGCATCGCCGTCCAATTCGACGCCATCCAGCCGCGTATGACTCGCCATCGAACTGTCAACGAGGCGCACATGATCGTGCGACAGCCCGGCGACGTCCTTGGGCACCGCGAACAGCGTGATCCCGTCCGCATCTTCGTCACCGCCAGAGGTGCGCGCGGCGACCACGATCATGTCGGCGCTGCCGCCGTGGATGACGAAGCTCTTGGCGCCGGTCAGCTTGAAGCCGTTGCCCGACTTTTCGGCGCGCGTGGTGATCCGCGAGGGCCGGTGCTTGGCGGTCTCGTCGATAGCGACGGCGAACACCGAATCCCCCGCGATCAGCCCGGGCAGGTAGCGGCCCTTCAAGTCCGCCGAGCCGTGCTTCAGCGCGGTCGCGGCGAGCACCGACGATGTCAGGAACGGCGAGGGCGTCAGGTTGCGGCCGATTTCCTCGAGCACGATCCCGGCTTCGACATGGCCCATCCCGAGCCCGCCGTCGGCTTCCTCGACCAGCATGCCGGTAAAGCCCATCTCGGCCATCTGCTTCCACAGGGCGTGGCCGAAGCCGTCCTTGCAGTTGCGGTCGCGCCAGTGGCGCAGCTGCTTGGCGATATTGCCTTCCTCGGCAATGAACCCGCGCGCTGTGTCGGCGAGCATCGCCTGATCTTCATTGTGATACAGGGGCATCCCTTGCTCCAGTGTTCTTTGCTAAATCAGAAATAGTGCGACAAAGACGCGGGCAGCTCCACGCGTTCAGGGCCTCTAGGAGGTGACTCTTTCCGCCAGCCTCCCGCCGTCGTTTGAATGGCACTGATGGGCAGCGCGTCCTCTTTCGGAAGCTGCTTCAAGTCTTCAACCAGCCAAAAGGAAGCCCACTTACCGTCCGTCGCTGTTGAAGGTGGCCGCGCATCCGCGATTTCTTTCTCCTTCTCCGAGGATGCTACGAGCTTTGCGATCCAAGCGACGACGCAAGACAGGTCAGCATCGCTCCCTTCATGAGAAGAATAAATCAATACTGGGACAGGCTCACCGTCACGATCCCTCTCGACCTCGCGCAACCATTCCCACTTGTTCGTGCCGTACGCAATGCGACCGTGCTTGGCGCTATGCTGAAGCCCAGAAACGAGGTGGTTGCTCGGAACGGGCGCCAAGATGGCGAAATCCAACATCAAGCCCCCGGCAGGTCGAGGATGCGCTTGGCGATGACGTTGAGCATCACCTCGCTCGTCCCGCCCTCGATCGAGTTGGCCTTGGTGCGCAGCCAGTTCCTGGCCGGCTTGCCCTTCTCGGTCGCCTCGCTCTCCCATTCGAGGGAGCGCGAACCGCCGACCGCCATCATCAGCTCGTGGCGGCGCTTGTTGAGCTCGGTGCCGGCGTATTTCATCATGTTGGGCTGCGCGGGGTGCGCCTTGCCGACCTTGATCTCGTCGAGGAACTTCTCGCCCATCGCGGCATAGGCCAGAGCGTCGACATCGAAATTCGCCAGCTCGGCGCGCAAGCAGGGATCGAGCTCATCGCCGAGCTTCGCCGCATGGCGCTTCATCATCGACCCGATCGCCGCCGCGCGCTCGCCGCCGTCGGCGCCCGAGATCATCTCGCGCTCGTGGCCGAGCAGATACTTGGCGACATCCCAGCCGCGATTGATGGTGCCCACCTGAGCCGGGCAATCATCGCCATAGGACTTGGGCACCTCGACATTGTCGAAGAAGGTCTCGCAGAACGGCGAGGAACCGCTGATCAACAGGATCGGCTTGGTGGTCACGCCTTCGGATGCCATGTCGAACAGCATGAAGGTGATGCCCTGATACTTGTCGGCCTTGTCGGTGCGCACGAGGCAGAAGATCCAGTCGGCCTGGTCGGCATAGCTGGTCCAGATCTTCTGGCCGTTGACGACCCAGGAATCGCCCTTGTCCTCGCCGAAGGTCTGCAAGCTGACGAGGTCGCTCCCCGAACCGGGTTCCGAATAGCCCTGACACCAGCGGATTTCTCCGCGCGCGATCTCGTTGAGGAAGCGCTGCTTCTGCCCCTCAGTGCCGAAATGCAGCAGCGCGGGGCCGAGCATCCAGATCCCGAAGGAGCTGAGCGGCGGGCGCGCGTTGATGCGGCCCATTTCCTCGCGCAGCACCTTGGCTTCGGGGGCCGAGAGCCCCGCCCCGCCATAGGCCTTGGGCCACATCGGCACGGTGTAGCCCTTGGCGATGCACGCCTCGAGCCACGCCTTCTGGGCATCGTTCTTGAAGGTCGCGCGGCGGCCGCCCCAGTAGATGTCGTCCTCGCCGCGCACCGGCTCGCGCATTTCGGGCGGGCAGTTGGCTTCGAGCCAGGCGCGGGTTTCAGTGCGGAATTGTTCAAGATCGGCCATGACCGATTCTCCTCTCTCGTCTCTCACTTGACGCTTACGTTAGGAGCAATTTGCCGCTGCCTGCAAGCGTCCTTCGCTCGAACGGGAATGCCGTAGCGTCAGCCCCAATGCTCAAGACGCGAGATTGACGCGCCCTGCAATCGGTCTAGGTTCGCAACCGAAATGGGAGAGAGAAACGTGACCGGACACCTCGTTGGCGGGGCGAGACGCGCATGGGCGTGATCGCCGGAAAATTGCCCATGCGGGTCAAGCTGCTGGCCGGATTCGGCTCGGTCGCCTTCGGAGTGAAGGACAACGGCTTTTCCTTCTTCCTGCTGATCTTCTACAATCAGGTGCTGGGAATGGACGCGGGGCTGGTGAGCCTTGCTCTGCTGATCGCGCTGCTGGTCGATGCGCTGGTCGATCCGCTGCTCGGCAACCTCTCGGACCGCACCTATACCCGCTGGGGCCGCCGCCTGCCGTGGCTTTATGCAGCGCCCGTGCCGCTCGCGTTCCTGTGGGTGCTGCTGTGGAGCCCGCCGGGCGGCACCGTGCCGAGCTTTGGCGGTCTTGTCGCCATCGCCGTCGCGGTGCGCATCCTGCTGTCGGCCTGCGAGGTGCCCTCGATCGCGCTCGTCCCCGAACTCACCGCCGACTACGACGAGCGCACCACGCTGTTCCGCTACCGCTTCCTGTCGGGCTGGATCGGCGGCCTGGGGATGATGGTGCTGGCCTACACCGTGTTCATGCCGGGCGCGGAAGGGATGCTGGCGGTCGAGGGCTATCAGGCCTTCGGGATCTTTGGCGCGGTGCTGATGGCGGTCTCGGTGATCGGCTCGGCCGCCGGGCTCCACCCGCTGGTCGCGCGCCTGCCCGCGACGAAGCCTGCACCCTTCACCTTCAAGGGCGCTTTCGCCGAGATCGCCGAGGCCTTCTCCGAGCGCGCCTTCCTGATCTTCGCGGCCGGCGGGCTTGCCGCTTACGTGGCGCAGGGGATGACCTTCTCGATCTCGAACTACCTCAACCTGTTCGTGTGGCAGCTGACCCGCGCACAGCTGATCGCCTATCCGCTGATGCTGTTCGCGTCCGTCGTGCTGATGTTCGTGATCGTCGGCCCGATGCACCGCCGCTTCGGCAAGGCGGGGAGCGCGGCGCTGAGCGCGGTCGGTTCGGCGGTGATCGGGATCTGCCCCTATGGCCTGCTGCTGGCGGGCCTGTGGGCGCAGCCCGGCACGCTCGCCTCGACTGCGGGCTTCTATGCCTTCATGCTGTTCGCCAATGCGCTTGGCGTGGTGTCGCTGGTCTCGGCAACCTCAATGATGGCCGAGATCGTCGAGGCTTTCGAGGAACGCACCGGACGGCGCGCGGAGGGCTCGTTCTTCTCGGGCGGGTGGCTGGTGCAGAAATGCGCGACCGGCGCAGGCATCTTCGTGACCGGCCAGATCATCGCCTTTGCGGGCCTCGCTCCCAATGCCGCGCCGGGTTCTGTGCCTCCCGAAGTGCTGACGCGACTGATCGTGTGCTTCGGCGTGGCGGGCGTGGGGCTGGCGCTGGTGTCGGCCTTCTTCCTTGCCCGCTTCCCGATCAGCCGCGCCGAGCACGAGGCGCGGCTCGAACGGCTGGCCCACCGCAAGCGGTCCGATCCGCTTGCCGAAGCCGCCCGCGCCGATCCGGAGGGCCATTCGATCGGCGCCTGAGGCACTACAAAAGAGAGCTTGGCGCGTGGCGGATGCTCTGCCACGGTCACCCGCAGATTCGATTGCAATTGAGGACGAGAGGAACCCCCCATGGATTTCGAACCCACCGAACGGCAGGCCTATTGGCGTGACCGCGTGCGCGATTTCATCGAGACGCACGTGCGCCCCAACATGGATGTCTACAAGGCACAGGATGCCGAGGGCGGGCGCTGGAAGGTGATCCCAATCATCGAGGACAAGAAGAAGCTCGCCAAGGAGGCGGGGCTTTGGAACCTGTTCATGCCGCCGCGCAATGACAGCCACCACCATGTCGATGATACCTTCGAATTCGAAGGCCCGGGCCTCACCAACCTCGAATATGCGCTGTGCGCCGAGGAAATGGGCCGCCTTGGCTGGGCGTCGGAAGTGTTCAACTGCTCGGCGCCCGACACCGGCAACATGGAGGTGTTCCACCGCTACGGCACGCGCGAGCAGAAGGAAGAGTGGCTGCGGCCGCTGATGAATGGCGAGATCCGTTCCGCCTTCCTGATGACCGAGCCCTACACCGCATCCTCGGACGCCACGAACATCGAGACCCGCATCGAGCGCGACGGCGATCATTACGTGATCAACGGGCGCAAGTGGTGGTCTTCGGGCCTCGGCGATCCGCGCTGCAAGATCGCGATCGTGATGGGCAAGACCAATCCGGAATCGCAGCGTCATGCCCAGCAATCGCAGGTGCTGATGCCGATCGACACGCCCGGCGTGAACATCCTCAGGCACCTCCCCGTGTTCGGCTATGACGATGCCCCGCACGGTCACATGGAAGTCGAGATGAAGGACGTGCGCGTCCCCGTCGCCAACGTGCTGCTCGGCGAAGGCCGCGGCTTCGAGATCGCGCAAGGGCGCCTCGGGCCGGGCCGCATCCACCACTGCATGCGCACCATCGGCGTCGCCGAAGAGGCGCTCGCCAAGATGTGCCGCCGCCTTCAGGAGCGCGAGGCGTTCGGCAAGCCGGTCTACAAGCACTCGGTCTGGGAAGAGCGCGTGGCGCGCGCCCGCATCGATATCGACATGACCCGCCTGCTCTGCCTCAAGGCCGCCGACATGATGGACAAGGTCGGCAACAAGGCGGCCAAGCAGGAAATCGCGATGATCAAGGTGCAGGCGCCCAACATGGCCCTCAAGATCATCGACGATGCGATCCAGGCGCATGGCGGCGGCGGGGTGTCGGAGGACTACGGCCTCGCCTCGGCCTATGCCCACCAGCGCACCCTGCGGCTTGCCGACGGGCCGGACGAGGTTCACGCCCGCTCGATCGCGCACATGGAGTTCGCCAAGCACGCCCCCGTTCCGGGGCCGACGGCGAATGCCCTGCGCGGCAATCACGGACGCGCGGTCAATGACACCCAGAGCTTCAGCTCGGGCGACATGGGCGTGGCGCGCTGATCAGTCTCCCCCTCCTCCGGTGGAGGAGGGGGCTTCGGGAGAGAAGAATTGGCAAAAGCCGCCATCCTTGAACAACCTGGCCAAGGCCTTCGCATCGCCGAGGTCACCTATGCCGAGCCCGGCCCGCATGAAGTGCTGATCGACACCAAGGCCTGCGGGCTGTGTCACTCCGATCTGCACTTCATCGACGGGCACTACCCCCACGCCCTGCCCTGCATTCCAGGGCACGAGGCGGCGGGGATCGTCCGCGCGGTCGGCAGCGAGGTGAAGACAGTGAAGCCGGGCGACCACGTCGTCTCCTGCCTCAGCGCCTTCTGCGGACATTGCGAGTTCTGCGTCACCGGCCGGATGGCGCTGTGCCTCGGCGGCGACACGCGCCGCGGCAAGGGTGAGGCACCGCGCATTGCCTTTGCCGATGGCGCGCCGGTCGCGCAGATGCTCAACCTCTCGGCCCTCAGCGAACAGATGCTGATCCACGAACACGCCTGCGTCGCCATCGACAAGGCCATGCCCTTCGACCGCGCCGCGCTGCTCGGCTGCGCGGTGACGACCGGCGCGGGGACGATCTTCAACGCCTGCAAGGTGACCCCGGGCGAGACCGTGCTGGTGGTCGGCTGCGGGGGCGTCGGCCTTGCCGCGATCAATGCCGCGAAGATCGCCGGCGCGGGCAAGATCATCGCCGCCGATCCGCTCCCCGAAAAGCGTGCCCTCGCCGAGGTTCTGGGCGCGACCCACACGGTGGATGCGCTGGCCGAGGATGCCGCCAAGCAGATCATCGCGCTGTCCGCCGGCGGGGTCGACTGGGGGATCGAGGCAGTCGGCCGGCAGGCCTCGGCAGACCTTGCGGTGGCTTCGCTGAAGCGTGGGGGCACCGCGGTGATCCTCGGCATGATGCCCTTGGACTGCAAGGTCGGGCTCGGCGCATTTGACCTCCTCAGCGGCAAGAAGCTGATGGGCGCGATTATGGGGATGAACCACTTCCCGGTCGACCTGCCGCGCCTCGTCGACTTCTACCTGCGCGGGTTGCTCGATCTTGACACGATCATCGCCGAGCGGATCACGCTCGAACAGGTGAACGAGGGCTTCAACACGATGCGCGCCGGGCATTCCGCACGCACGGTGGTGGTGTTCGACTGATGACCGACGCTCCCCAGATCGACTTCGACAAGGAAATGGTCGGCACGCTCGCAGTGACCGAGAAGGACGCGCTCGATCTGCCTGCGCTGACGGCATGGTTCGAGGCGCATGTCGAGGGTTTCGAAGGCCCGATCAGCTACACCAAGTTCAAGGGCGGCCAGTCGAACCCGACCTACCGGATCGACACGCCTTCCGCGAGCTACGTGCTGCGGCGCCAGCCCTTCGGCAAGCTGCTCCCAAGCGCCCACGCGGTCGACCGCGAATATGCGGCGATGACCGGGCTCCACCCGACCGGCTTCCCCGTGCCCCGCACCTACGGCCTCTGCGAAGACCCGGAGGTCATCGGCTCCAAGTTCTTCGTGATGAGCATGGCAGACGGCCGCAGCTTGTGGAACGGCGCGCTGCCCGGCCTGACGCCCGAGGATCGCCGCGAACATTACCACGCGCTTATCGACACCATGGCCGACCTGCACTTGAACCAGCCCGAGCGGATCGGGATGGGCGATTACGGCAAGCCAGGCGATTACTGCGCGCGCCAGATCGCGCGCTGGTCGAAGCAGTACAAGCTGTCCGAGACCGAGCTGATGCCGGAAATGGAGCGGCTGATCGAATGGCTGCCGCAGACCATCCCGCCGCAGCACGGCTCAAGCGTGGTGCACGGCGACTACCGGCTCGACAATGTGATCTTCCACAAGACTGAACCCCGCATCATCGCGGTGCTCGATTGGGAGCTGTCGACACTGGGCGATCCGATCGCCGATTTCAGCTACCTGATGCTCAACTGGTTCCAGCCTGCCGATGGCCGCGCGGGGCTGCTCGGCCTTGATCTGGAGGCGCTCGGCATTCCCACGGTCGAGGAAGCGGTGGAGCGCTATGTCGCGCGCACCGGTTACCCCGTGCCGCCGATGGACTGGTACTTCGCCTACAACCTGTTCCGCCTCGCCGGGATCATGCAGGGCATCAAGAAGCGCGTGATCGACGGCACCGCCTCGAGCGCCCACGCGCAGGCGATGAGCGAGCGCGTGCGCCCGCTGGCGGAGCGGGCGTATCAGTTCGCGCTGGCAGCGGGGATGGATACCTAGTTTTTTGCACGCCCCTCCGGGCGTGCGTCCTCGGTGCAATTCCCTCCGCTGCGCTGCGGGGCACCTGCGGGCGGCCGTTCGGCCTTGCGGCCCTGCCGGCCGAAATTGAGTATCCCTTCGACGTTTACGTATGCTGCCTCGGCGCTTGCAGCCTCCGCTTGCCGAGCACCGCGCTCGCGGCTAGGCGCTCGGGCGCAACTATCCGCCGGAGAGAGCGCATGCATGACGACCTGATCACCGCCATCGAAGCAGCATGGGAAGACCGCGCCTCCGTGACCCCCGGCCATGCCGTGGGCGAGGCGGTGACCGCGGCGCTGGCGCTGCTCGACAGCGGCGAGGCGCGCGTCGCGCAGCCCGACGGCAACGGCGGGTGGCAGGTCAACCAGTGGCTCAAGAAGGCGGTGCTGCTCAGCTTCCGCCTCAACGACAATCGCGTGATGGACGGCGGCGCGGCCGGCGCGCCCGCCTATGACAAGGTGCCGCTGAAGTTTGCCGGTTGGGGCGAGAACCGCTTCCGCGATGCCGGTTTCCGCGTCGTCCCGGGCGCGGTCGTGCGGCGCGGCGCGCATATCTCCAAGGGCGCGGTGCTCATGCCGAGCTTCGTCAACATCGGTGCCTATGTCGGCGAGAACACCATGATCGACACCTGGGCGACCGTGGGCTCGTGCGCGCAGATCGGCGCCAACGTCCACATCTCCGGCGGCGCGGGGATCGGCGGCGTGCTCGAGCCGCTGCAGGCCGAGCCGGTCATCATCGGCGACAACGCCTTCATCGGCGCGCGCGCGGAAGTCGCCGAGGGCGTGCGCGTTGGCGAGGGCGCGGTGCTCTCGATGGGGGTCTATCTCGGCGCCTCGACCAAGATCGTCGACCGCGCGACGGGCGAGGTCCACATGGGCAGCGTGCCGCCCTATGCGGTGGTCGTGCCGGGCTCGATGCCCGGCAAGCCGCTGCCTGATGGCAGCATGGGCCCGAGCCTCTACTGCGCGGTGATCGTCAAGACCGTGGACGCGCAGACCCGCTCCAAGACCGGCATCAACGAGCTGCTGCGCGACTGATCTGGCAACAGGCCCGTCCTGCCCCGTTTCCGCTCCGCCCCCATCACAGCGCAACGAAACATGCGCGCTGCCCCGGCATGGCTTCCTGCCCCTTCAAGCAGGAGACGCCCATGCCCGATCCCGACCGCCGCACCAGCATCGACGAGACCGACGCCAAGGCGGGCAGCAAGGAGGGCGTGGTGCGCTGGGTGCTGCTGATCAGCCTCACGGGCGCGATCGTCGCGCTGACGCTGGTCTGGGTGACCGGCGCGCTGACGCAGGGCCCGGTCGAAAGCCAGATGAATGTCGAGCGCAAGGTCGAGGCCGAGCGCGATCAGGACGCCGTCGGCGCGGAGAGTTCGATCGACGGCGTGCTCTCCGACGATCCCGAGAACGGCGTGGACGAGGCAACAACCGAACGCGAAACCCCTCGCTGACTTCACGAAAATTGCCCGCATCGTCGCGCTGCGGGAACCATTTGTCGCTGCCCGGATTGATTGACGTTACGTAAGGACATTCCCTTACGTAAATCAACGAAACAGGGAGAGCGACAATGGCCGACAAGAACGAGTCCATCCGCATCAATGACGAAGCCGCGCGCGGCGCGGTCGGCAATACCGGCCTGCGCTATGTGCTGGGCTTCAGCCTCGCCTTTGCGGTGATCGCGATGAGCCTGGTGTGGATCGTCCCTGCGATCGCCATGGCGCATTGACCCTGCATCACTCCGCCTTGGCGGGCGGAGTGATGAGGGTTTCGATCGGCGGCTGATCCGCCACGCTTGCCGCATAGGCTTCGGCGCTGCGCATCACCCGCAGGATATTGCGGCTCGCGATCAGCTCGAGCTCGGCCTGTGAAAGCCCGCGCCGCGCCAGTTCGGTGAACAATGCGGGGTAGCCGCTGACATCCTCCATCCCCACCGGGCCGATCGGCATGCCGTCATAATCGCCGCCGATGCCGATATGCTCCACGCCCGCGATCTTGCGGATGTGCATGATATGATCGGCAACGTCGCTGATCGCCGCCTTGGGTTCGGGATTGGCTTCGAGCCACGCCTTCATCGCCTCGTTCGCGGCATCGGGATCGCCGAGGTGGACGACCCTGAGCCGCGCCAGCTCGCCCGCACGCTTCGCGTCCCACTGGCGGATGTCCTCGTCGATGAAGCGCGGCAGGGCGACCACCATTACCACGCCGCCGTTTTCGGGCAGGCGGGCCAGCACGGCGTCGGGCACGTTGCGCGGATGGGGCGTCACCCCGCGCGCGCCAGAGTGGCTGAAGATCACCGGAGCCTTCGCCACATCCAGCGCGTCCATCATCGTGTCCTCGCTGACATGGGAGAGGTCGACCAGCATCCCCAGCCGGTTCATCTCGCGCACCACGTCCATGCCGAATGCGGTCAGCCCGCCGTGCCTGGGGGCATCGGTCGCCGCATCCGCCCAGGGGATGTTCGAATTGTGGGTCAGCGTCATGTAGCGCGCGCCCATCGCGTAGAACTGGCGCAGCACGGCAAGGCTCGATCCGATCGAATAGCCGCCCTCCATCCCCAGCAGGGAGGCGACCTTGCCCTCGCGCATCGCGGTCTCGACCTGATCGGCGGTCAGGGCATACCGCATCGTATCGGGATTGCGCGCGATCAGGCGCTTGGTCACGTCGATCTGCTCGATGGTCTGCTGGATCGCCGCCGCCTCGTTGGCGTTGTGCGGCACATAGACCGACCAGAACTGCGCCCCCACCTTGCCCTTCTTGAGCCGGATCAGATCGGTGTGCATCGCGCCGTCATCACCGCCGATGTGGTCGTGCTCGTCCATGGTGTCGGTGAAGTCGAAAGCATTGATCTGGTTGTCGTAGCGTTGGCGGAGCTGGCCGGGCGCATCATTGTGCCCGTCGAACACCGGCGCGGCTTCGAGCGCGGCAGTGGCGATGGCGGTCGCGGTGGCGTCGTCGATCACCGGAGGCTTGGCCGATTGCGCGGCAAGCGGGCCGGCGAGCAGCAGCGCGGCGACAAGGGCGAGACGAGAGGCACGGGGGTGCGAAGGCGCGGAAAGTTGCATGGAGGTGGCTCCGGAAGCTAGAGCGCCTGACAACACAGGCACGGGGTATGCGGCATGGATAGCGCGAGCGCGTTGATTGAACAATTGGGCCTTGCGGCACACCCCGAGGGCGGGTGGTATCGCGAGACGTGGAGGGGCGAGCCGGGCCCCGATGGCCGCGCGAGCGGCACCGCGATCATCTTCCTCTTGCGCGCCGGAGAGGCTTCGCACTGGCACACGGTCGATGCGGCCGAGCTGTGGCTGTGGCAGGCGGGCGATCCGGTCGAGCTGCGGCTATCCGCTTCGGACGAAGGCCCGGCGCGCTCGGTGATCCTCGGCAGCGACATTGCCGCGGGCCAGCACTTGCAGGGCCTCGTCGGCCTGAGCGAATGGCAGGCGGCGCGGCCGTTTGGCGAAAGCGTCCACGGCTACAGCCTCGTCTCCTGCGTGGTGGTGCCGGGGTTCGACTTTGCGGGCTTCCGCCTTGCCGAGCCGGGCTGGGAGCCCGGCGCATGACGAAGACGATCCTGCGCTGGCTGCTCGCGGTGTTCTACTTCGCCGCCGGGGTGATCCACATCCTGAAGCCTGCGCCCTTCCTGACCATCATGCCCCCGTGGGTGCCCGCGCCCGAAGCCGTGGTGCTGTGGACGGGGGTGGCAGAGGTGCTCGGCGCGATCGGGCTGGTGCAGCCTTTCTCCAAGCCGCTGCGGCAGGCGGCGGGGTGGGGGCTGGCGCTCTATGCGCTGTGCGTCTGGCCGGCCAACATCAACCACTTCGCGCTCGACATGGGACGCGCGGACGGCGGCCTCGGCCTTGCCTATCACGTGCCGCGCATGTTTGCGCAGCCGGCCATCATCTGGCTCGCGCTGTGGGTGGGCGAGTGCCTGCCGCTCAGGCGCAGGGCGGCGTGACAGCCGGGGATGCGATCCTCGCCCTGCTTGGCCAGCGGGCCGAGGGCGCCACGATCTGCCCCAGCGAGGCCGCGCGCCTGCTGGCAGGGCCGCAGGGCGACTGGCGCGCCGCGATGGAGGCGGTCCACACCGCCGTCGATGCGCTGGCCGAACAGGGCGCGGTGCGGCTCTCGTGGCGGGGCGCCCAGATGCAAAAGCGGCGCGGACCCTACCGGATCGCGCGCCGCTGATGTGAGGCCGATGAGGCCTCAGGATGCCGAAAGGCTCAGCTCAGGTGCTTGGAGACCGCAGCGGTCATCTTGAACATCGAGATCTGGTCCTTGCCGATCACTGCGCCAAGCTTGGCGTCGGGATTGATCTGACGCTTGTCGGCAGTGTCCTGCAGGCTGTTGGCCTTGATATATTCCCAGACCTTCGAGGTCACTTCGGCGCGGGTCATCGGGCCCTTGCCGATCACCGCTTCGAGTTCCCCGGAAAGCTGCACCGGCTTCTGCAGTGCGTTGGTTGTTCCAGCCATTGTCTACTCCCTTATGTCAGTGGCAGGTTGATCACAAATCATCGTCTTCCCAGCCCGCATCGTCCTCGTCCCCGCTCCCTGTGAAGGTGGCGTGGAGCACCGCGCAAGCCGTTATCGACCCTTGCAGCGATGCGAGCAGTTCCGCACGCCCTGCGCCCGGCATCAGCACCAGCGGCAGGTCAGTCGCGAAAAGTTGAAACAGGTAGTGGCGCGTCTCGCCTTCGGGGGGCGCGGGCAGCAGCCATTCGGAATTGCCGACCGCATTCTTGCCCGTGCGCGGCGGCACCTCGCCCTCGAGCAGCTTGCCGCGCTGCCCGGCGAGGCCCCACACCAGCCAGTGGCAGGCAGGATCGGCGGCGGGCGGGGACGAAGCGTCCTCGACCACCAGCACCAGCTCGGCAGAACCCGGCGGCGGCGCGCTCCATTCGAGCGGCGGGGCAACCGCGTCCTCTTCCTCGGCGGTGAAGCTCGGATCGAGCGGCTCACCGCTGCCGAACGCCGGGCTCGTCAGGGCAAACCCGCCACGCGACAAGGTCTGCGCCGTGCCGAGCTGCGCGATCGCAAGACCGGGATGACGCGCGGACGCGGGCACATGGGGTGCAAGCCAGGCGGGGAAATCAGTCATGATTCTGTCTTTTCACTGCCCTCGTGCTAGTCCCTTCGGATGCGGCTTGCGAGACTGGGCAAAGGCATTTTCGGCGGATTCTGAGGAAAACCCTGCAAATGCAGGCAAAAAGGTCACGCTTTTTTGCGCCATAACGGGTCGAACCGCATCGCGCCTGCTTGCTCTTGGGCGTTTGGCGGGCCATTCCTGTCACCGCGCGCCGCCCCTGACGGCACGTGAAAACGCCCCGGAGACTTTCCTGCCATGCGTGTCGGTCGCACTGCCCTGAGCCTTGTTCTAGCCTTCCAGCTTGCCGCCTGCGGGGGCGGCGGGTCGTCATCGTCCGCCCCGCCGACCGGCGGCGGTGTCACTCCGACGCCGACGCCAACCTCGACCTCTGCCGCATGCTCGCTGAGCGCACGGCAGGACTTCGCCGACCAGGTGCTCAATGAATGGTATCTGTTCCCCGACCTGCTGGCTTCGGTGAACCGCGCCACGGTAAGCAATCTCGACGACTATCTCGACGCCCGTGTCGCCCCGGCGCGCGCCGCCAACCGCGACCGCTTCTTCACCTTCGCGACCTCGATCGCGGAAGAGAACGCGCTGATCAACTCGGGCTCCTCGGCCGGTTTTGGCATCCGCCTGTCCTATGATGCGGCCAACCGCCGGCTGTTCGTGGTCGAGGCCTACGAGGGCGCGGCCGCGCTTGGCGCGGGAATCGACCGCGGGACCGAGATCACCGCGATCGGCACCACCAGCGCCAACCTCCAGAGCGTCTCCAGCCTGTTCGCGACCGGCGGGTCGCAGGCGGTGGCCGATGCGCTCGGGCCGTCCACCCCGGGGGTGAGCCGCGTGCTGCGCTTCGTCCAGCCGGGCGGTGCGTCGCAGGAGCGCACGGTCACCAAAACCGAATTCGCGCTCGACCCGGTGTCGGACCGCTATGGCCTCGTGATCCTCAATGATGGGCCGCGCCGGATCGGCTACATCAACCTGCGCACCTTCATCATCGCGGATGCGACCAACCAGCTGCGCAGCGCCTTCGGCACGCTCAATGCGCAAGGCGTGACCGAGTTGATCATCGACCTCAGATATAATGGCGGCGGGCTGGTGAGCGTGGGCGACAGCCTGGGCGACCTGATGGGCCGCGGCCGAGTGGGGCAAGTGTGGAGCCGCGAGGTGCTTCGCGCCTCCAAGGCCGCGGAGAACTCGACCCAGCTGTTCCGCAACGAAGCGAACGCCATCACCCCCACCAAGGTCGCCTTCATCACCACCGGGGCCAGCGCTTCGGCGAGCGAGCTGGTGGTCAATTCGATGCTCCCCTATCTCGGCAACAACATGGCGCTGGTGGGGGCCAATTCGTTCGGCAAGCCGGTCGGCCAGTTCGGCTTCGATCTGGCCGCCTGCGACCTGCGCATCCGCGCGGTTTCGTTCCAGACGGTCAATGCCAGCAATCAGGGCGAATATTACACCGGCCTTGCCAGCGTGGTGCCCAACACCTGCCGCGCCGGGGACGACATCACGCGGCCCCTTGGCGACCCGCAGGAGGCCTCGATCGCAGCCGCGCTCGATTTCCTCGCCGGGCGCGCCTGCACGCCGATCGGCGCCATCGACACCGGCAGCGAGATCGCCGGCACGGGCGCGACTGGCGGGCAGAGCGCGAGGCAGGGCCTCGACCTGCCCGAGCGCGAACCGCTCCAGCCGCGCAAGCCCCTGCCGGTCCAGCGCGAACTGCCCGGGCTGTTCTAGACGGCTAAAGCCCCTCGGGCACCGTCGCGAAGCTCGGCGTGTCGCCGAGGTCGACCCAGCCCTGCTTGCTCTTGGCATAGCAGTGGAAGGCGGGATTGAGGATGCTGGTGTCGTCGAGCGTGCCGGCCTTGATGAACATCATCCCCGGCGGGCTGCCGACCCGGGTGAAGACGGGCGAGCCGCATTCCGGGCAGAACTGCCGCCGCACTGTCGCGCCGCTGTCGCCGGTGTCGTTGTAGGTCTTGAGCGTGCCCTCGAAGGCGACCGCGTCCTCGGGGACGCCGATGATCACCGAGAGCGCGCTGCCCGCCTGGCGCTGGCAGTTCTTGCAATGGCAGGTAACGCACAGCAGCGGCTCGCTCTCGCAGGTGTAGCGCACGCTGCCGCACAGGCAGCCTCCGGTGATTGTCATGGCTCTTCTCCCCCTTGTCGCGGCCCCCTTGCGCTTCAGGGCGCTTCGGGGCCGGTGAACCTCTGGCTATCCGTATAGCCGCAGCCCTTCAGAGTCTCCCCGCCCAAAGCGATAGTGGCGACAAAGGGGAAACTGCGGTCGCTCATCCCGTCGCTGCATTGGCCGGGCGTGAGCGTGGCGGTGAGGGCCTTGCCATCGACCTCGCCCGAGAAGCCGAGGCCCCCGTTGCCGGCAAAGCGCTTGACGGAAAACCGCGTGCCGGGCTGGTTGTCGGGGGTGGTCCACAGCCCCTCGCCGCCTGTGACCGCGAGGTTCCAGAAGGGCTCTGTGCCGAGCATGGTGACCGCCTCTTGCGGAGCGACCTTGTCGAAGGGCTTGCCTTCGGGTTCGATGCCGTCGGTCTGGGCGGGGGTGCAGGCGGCGGTGGCCAGGGCCAAGGCGGCAAGCGGCAGCAGGCGGGGTTGCATCGGGTCTCTCCTCACTTGCAGGAATAGGCCGGAACCTCGGCCGCGCCAAGGCATTGCCCGCCCATGGACGTTACCCCTTCCCGCGCCGCGGCGCTCGCCCGCCTCGCCGCCTTTCTCCCCGCCGCCGGCCGCCGCTATGCCGAGACCCGCAACGCCGATGATGGTCCGCGTGCGGAGGGGCGCGGGAATGTCTCCGAGCTTTCGCCCTGGCTCCACGCAGGCGTGATCAGCGAGACCGAAGTGCTGGAGGCGGTGCTGGGCGTCCACTCGCCGCGCGCAGCCGAAAAATTCATCGCCGAGGTGTTCTGGCGGATCTACTTCAAGGGCTATCTCGAACAACGCCCCGCGATCTGGGCGGATTACTGCACGGGCCGCGACGGCGCGCTCGCCGCGCTCGAGGCCAATGCGGGGCTGCGCAAGGCCTATGCCGAAGCCGTGGAGGGCCGCACCGGCATCGAAGCCTTCGACGTCTGGGCCAAGGAGCTGGTGGCAACTGGCTACCTCCACAACCACGCGCGGATGTGGTTTGCGAGCATCTGGATTTTTACGTTGCGGCTCGACTGGCGCCTTGGGGCAGACTTCTTCCTGCGGCATCTGATGGACGCCGATGCTGCCTCGAACACGCTGTCGTGGCGCTGGGTCGCGGGGCTGCACACCAAGGGCAAGCACTACCTGGCGCGGGCCGACAACATCGCGCGCTACACCGCAGGGCGGTCCGAGGGGGCGCTTGATGCGGCGCGGCTCGCGGGCGACGAGGCGCAGCCGCTGAGCGAGCCGCAGGACTACGCGCGGCAGAAGCTCGACCTGCCTGCGCCGTTCAGTGCGGCGGACTTCGCCGAGCCCTTCGCGCTGCTGCTGCATGACGAGGCCGCACATCATGCGCCCCTCGCCCTCGCCGCCGCCCCAGCGCTGGTGATCGCTGCCGCCCGGCCCGAAGCGCGCTCCCCCGGCGCGCCGGGTTCGCACGCACTCGCCTTCGCTAACGGCGCACTCGCAAGCGGGATGGCCGAAGCAGCCGCCGCCTTCGTCTGCCCTGCGGTGGAATGGCGCGCGGGCGAGCCGCTCGCGCCCCTGCTGGCGGCGGCCGGGCTCAAGCGGATCGCGGTGCCCTATGTCCCCGCCGGATGGGCCCGCGACGCGCTCGGCCCCGATCTCGCCCCGCTCGCCGCAGCTGGACGGGTGGTGATGCTGCTCGGCGAACTCGATCGCGCCACCTGGCCGCTCGCCAAGGCGGGGTTCTTCGGCGTCGCCAAGGCGATCGACGGGCTGCTCGCCGAATGCGGAATCCACGGCGGCATGGCGCCCGCTTCAACCGGGAGTTAACCCTGCTGGCGTAACACCTTGCGGCTGTCATCCACCCCCGGGCCCGCCATCGCCATGCTCTACCCCAACCGTATCCAGACCGCGCTGATGTTCGATACCCGCGCCGATCACCTCGAAGCGGTGATGCGCGATTTCCAGCGGATCGAGGGCATCCGTTCGAATGCGCGCTTCCATCTCTCCGAACAGAACCCGGGCCGCTTCTACCGCCTGTTCGAGGGGACGGAGGAGCTGATGGTCACGCTCGAATATGCCGACGGCCCGTGCGACGAACGGCATTTCGCGGGCCCGCTCGCCTCGCCCTATACCGGGATCGTCACGCCCGACATCCGCAGCCGCATTGCCCGGACTTATGGCCATGTCCTGCTCGAGGTTTCGCACGGGGTGATGGGCGGGGTCGAGGAGGATCCCAAGATCGCGGCGATGTTCGAGGCGATCGGCCGCCCGCGCTCGGGCGCGAGCCAGCTGCAGTTCGAGCGGCGCCTCGCGGTGCTCACCCTGCTGACGCGGATCGCGATCGACCATGGCATGCCGCTCGCCGTGCACTGGACCCAGTCGGGCCTGCTGCTGGGGGGCGAGGTGTTCGAGCACATCGCCGCGGGCGACAGCGTGCCCGGGCCGCTCCACATCCATCCCCAGCTGTTCCGGCCGCGCGCGGCGCCGGACGCCATGCCGCTAGCCGGCATCCGCACCTTCGGCGCCCGCCACTGGCTGGGGCGCGAGATCATCATCGAGCCCAATGTCCTGCCCTGGACCGCCAATTTCGAGACGATCCTCGCCTTCATGCGGATCGCCACCGGGCAGAACGGCTATGTCATTTCCGATGGCGACACCTTCGGGCCGGAGGACCGCAGCCTCTCCTACCGGGTGCTGCACCACGAAGCGGGCGCGATGATCGGCGTGGTCGATCCCGAGCCTGCCGACATGCCGCTCTACGAGCTGGTGCCGCTAAAGCACCTCGCCCACGGCTTCGTCTCGCCCGAACACGTGCCCGACGACCGCGTGGTGGACGACCGTGCCTTCCCGCTCGACATCATGCCGGCGGATCAGGAGGCGAAGATGGCGCTCGCCAACGAGTGGTTCGAGAAGCGCAAGCTTGCCGAGGGGATCGGCGGGCGCTTCGAGGTGCGCCATCCCGACGCGCCCGCAGCGCCGCCGCCGCCGCCTGCTCCGCCGCCCGCCCCTGCCGAGCCGGGGCTGAGCGGGGTCAGCGGGCGCGGGGTGCGTGCGCGGGTCTTCGGGCGCAAGGGGCTCTGACCGCCCCGCCCTTCAGGAGGGCTCAGATCTGCTTGTCGGGCGAGGGATCGCGGCGGTGGCGTTCGGCCTTGCCGAAGATCCGGTCGAGCCGCTCGGCCATGATATTGGCCGCGATCCGCGCCGCGGCATCGACATCGCCGGCCTTGCCGGTCACTCCGATCGGACGAGAACCGCGCGGCCGCGCCTCGATCGTACAATGCTTGTCATCCGCACCATGTTTGGCGCTGTTGACGTCCGAGACATGGACCTCGACCCGCGTCAGCCGCTCGCTGAAGCGCGCGAGACGCTGGCGCACCTGCGCTTCGATCCGGGCTGCGACGTCGCTGGTGCCCATCACCGAACAGTCGGTGTTGAACTGGAACTGCATGGTGCTCATGGCACTCGTCTCCTTGCTGGGTCGGTCACCTGTTGCCCGCAAGGCAACCATGCGCCCGGCAAGTGCCGCGTGCCAGCCCTATCCGACGGAGCGTTCGGGAACAGGGGCGTCTGCCGCGCGGCGCTCGGCCCTGATGGCTTCCGCCTTCTCGCGCTCGACGATGGTCTTGCGGGCCTGTTCGGCTAGGCCGCGCCAGGTCTTCTCGGAGCGCAACTCGCGGTCGCGCACATTGTCGAGCGTCGCCTTGGCGGCAAGGTCAGCGGCTTCGTCGGCACGCTCGCTGCAGAATTCGTAGGTCTGGGCCATCGGGGGTGTCCTGCCATGGGAGGGGATCGGCGGGATTCGTTAGGCATGGGAGCGGGACGCCGCAGCGCCCCGCTCCCGATAGTCAGATCAGGCAGCTGCCAGATTCACGGCGCTTTCCTTGCCGTTGCGTCCACGCTCGAGATCGTAGCTGAGGCGCTGGTCCTTATCGAGGCTGTGCATGCCGGCGGCCTGCACGGCAGTGATGTGGACGAAGCTGTCCGACGAGCCATCGTCGGGCTGGATGAAGCCATAGCCCTTTTCGGTGTTGAAGAACTTGACGACTCCGGTCTTGGTGCTCATGCGATGTTCCTTTCAAGAACAATAGGTTGCCCACAGGCGACATGCCGTGCGGGCCGTGCGTCGTATCGTCCGATGAAAGGAAGTCGTCGTCTGGGAGTCGCCAAGCGGCCGGAGCCGGGTGGTAAAGCGCAAATTTCGAAGTCCGTCGCAAATTTCGACGTCAGCGGCGGCGCAGTAGCATGCTTTCCACAGATCGCCTAATCGGCCCGTCGCATTCGCACCCCGGGAGCCCGCCCCCCCCGCGCGCGTTAAGACATTCGCGACACCTCCCGCGCTATCCTCCCCGCTTCGATGAACCCGCTGCCCGCCCCTGTTCCGGCCCACGGCCCCGCCACCGGCGCCCCGCCCGAGCTGCGCCGCCGCCTGCGCCGCACCGGCATCGCCGTCGTCGGCGGATCGGTCGCCGCCTCGGTGTTCTTCGCGCACACCTCCTTCTCGCTGTTCGGCCAGGTCCAGTATTCGCACACCATGATCTTCGCCACGACGATCCCGCTGCTGGTGGCGAGTGTCACCTTCCGCTGGATCACCCAGCTCACCCTCCAGCTCGAGGCCTCGCGCGGCGAGCTCGAGCGGCTGGCGCTCGAGGATCCGCTGACCCGCCTCGCCAACCGCCGCGCGGCGCTGGCGCAGCTCGCCGCGTGGTCCGCCGAGGCAGGCGCGCCCATCGCGCTCGCCATCGCCGACATCGACCACTTCAAGCGCGTCAACGACCGGCTCGGCCATGACGGCGGGGACGCCAGCCTCGTCCACTTCGCCGCCATGCTGCGCCGCATGGTGCCCGAGGGCTGGCTGGTCGCCCGGATCGGCGGCGAGGAATTTCTCATCGCCGCGCAGCTTGCCGACTTTGCCGGTTTCGCCGAGCGCATCGAGGCGCTGCGCACCGCCATTGCCGAGACCCCGCTGATCACGCCCGCCGGCCCCTGGCGCCTGACCGCGAGCTTCGGCCTTGCCCAGCAGGCCGCAGACGAAACCCCCGGCCGCCTCATCACCCGCGCCGACCAGGCGCTGTACAGCGCCAAGCTGGCCGGACGGAACCGGAGCGAAAGAGCTGCGTAACCGGACAAAGGTTACAGCCTGTCCACTTTACTCCTTCCACCCATTCTCTTGTAATGCCGCCATTAATTCATCATCCGAGAAAGCGGACGGACAGGGGTAGGGGGCCTTGTTTGCGCCCATGAAGCCGTCAAACTCGCCCGGATCTTCCGGCCTGAGCGCGCCCGTTGCCACCGCCTCGCCGCTTTCGACCTTGGCCAACAGCGCCTCGAAATCGCGCGCATGGCGCTCGGCCGCCGGGCCGAGCCGCCCGAAGGCCGGATTGCTGCCC
>NZ_JAMNXL010000013.1 GCF_023653175.1 Erythrobacter sp.
AAGCCTGATCCTGAACTACAACGGCGCGGGCCAGCTGCTCCAGACCACGCCGTTCCTCTCCGGAGCGGGCTCCTTCATCAAGGAAGGCACCGGCGACATGGTGATCGATGTCGCCAACACCTATGCCGGCGGCACCACCATCCGCGCAGGGCGGCTCGGGCTGAACACCGGCGACGGGCTTGGCACCGGAGCGATCCAGATCGACGCAGGCGCCGAGCTGGGCGTCGGCGGGATCATCCTGAACAACGACCTCACCGGCAGCGGCCTGGTGCGCAAGACCGCGAGCAACACGGTCGAGCTGAACGGCAACAACCTCGGCTTTACCGGCACGATCCAGGTCGATGACGGCGACGTCGTGGTGACCAACGGCGCGGCGCTGGGCAGCGGCACCCTGCAGATCGGCACGGACAACAATGTCATCGTCAACGCCGGGGCGGATTCGACCGTCCTTGCCAATCTCACCGGCGACGGCGTGTTCGAGAAGGCAGGCGCGGGGACCGTCACGCTGACCGGCAACGGCACGCTGTTTGGCGGCACCATCGCGATCCAGAACGGCACGCTGCAAATTGCGGGTGACCAGAACATCGGCACCAGCCCGGGCGGCGTGTTCATCAATGCGCCGGGCACCTTGCAGATCGATACCGCCACCAGCACCATCCTTGCGACCGTGCTTTATGGTGCGGGCCGGGTGGTCAAATCGGGCGCGGGCACGGTCTTCGTGACGGGCCAGAACACCTATTCGGGCGGCACCGACATCCAGCAGGGTGCGATCCGGGTGACCGATGTGAGCTTCCTCGGCACGGGCGCGATCACGGTGCAGGCGGGCGCGGCGCTCGACCTGGGGATTGCAGGCGCGCAGACGCTGAACCAGAACATCACGGGCGCAGGGATCCTGCGCAAATCGGACGTGGGCGATCTCACCCTGCTCGGCAACGGGCTGACCGGCGGGGTCGACATCGTCGGCGGGCGGGTGATCGTCAGCACCACCGCGGCGCTGGGTGGCGGGCCGGTGACCACGGCTGCGGGCACGCGGCTGGTGTTCGACATCGCCGGAACCGAAGTCAGCAACACGGTGATCAGCGGCGCGGGCGGGCTCACCAAGACCGGCGCGGGCCTGCTGGTGATGAACAACGCCAACAGTTTCACCGGCGGCACGACCATCACCGCCGGACGGATCGGCCTCAATGACGGCCTTGGCCTTGGCACCGGCACCATCAATATTCAGCAGGGGGCGATCCTGGGTGTCGGCGGTGTCAGCGTTGCCAATGCCATCATCGGCGCGGGGCGGGTCATCAAGACCGCCAACAACACCGCGACCCTCACCGGCAACAACGCCTATTCGGGCGGGACCGAGATCCAGCAGGGCAATCTGCGCATCACCAGCCCGTCGGCGCTCGGCACCGGCAGCGTGCAGATGGCGAGCGGCACCCAGCTGATCGTCGACTACAGCGGGGCGAACAGCGCCGTGATGACGAACGTGCTCAGCGGCGCGGGCGCGCTGGTGAAGGACGGCAGCGGCACGGTGGTGATGAACGCCCAGGGCAACACCTACAGCGGCGGCACCACGATCAACGCCGGACGGCTCGGCTTCAACTTCGGCGATGCGCTCGGCACCGGCGCGGTCACCATCGCGAGCGGGGCGGAGCTGGCGATCGGCGACATCCAGCTTGCCAACAATGTCGCGGGCGCCGGGCGGATCATCAAGATCAGCGCGGGCACCTCGAGCCTCACCGGCACCAACACCCACACCGGCGGGATCGCGATCCAGGCGGGGACGCTGGCCGTGACCGGCAACGGCGCGCTCGGCACCGGGACGGTCTCGATCGGCAGCGGGGCGAGCCTCGACTACACCAATGCCGCCAACGCGACCTTCGCCAACGCGCTGTCGGGGGCGGGGACCTTCACCAAGCTCGGCGCAGGGCAGCTGACCTTCGCAAACGCCTTCACGCTGGGCGCATTGAACGCCGCCGCCGGGCGCACCCGCATCAACGCGGTTGCCACCACCAACGCGACCGTCGCCAGCGGGGCGACGCTTGACGGCACCGGGCGCATCGTCGGCAACCTCGTCAACAACGGCACCGTGGCGCCGGGCAACTCCATCGGCACGCTGACGGTGCAGGGCAACTACACCCAGAACGCCGGATCGGTGCTCGAAATCGAATTCGACGCGAACGGCAATATCGACCTGCTCGACGTCACCGGCAATGCGGTGCTGAACGGCGGGACGATCCGCTTCGTCGGGATTGGCGGGGCCGAGGGGCAGGGCGGCACCTTCCTGCGTACCAACGGGACGCTGACCGGCACTTTCGCGACCATCGAGACCGTCGGCGCGCAGCTGCCGCTCTCGGTGTTCTACCAGCCGAACGCGGCGCTGATGGCGCCCTCGGTGCTGACGGCGCGGCCTTCGACCTTCAACGCGCAGAACCTCGCCGCGGCCGATACCGCGCTGGGCTTCATCGAGGCGATCGGGCTTGCCGATGCACGCCACGGTCGCGGCGACCGGCTGTGGCTGACGGGCTTCGGCGCCTGGGCTCAGCGCAGCGCATCGGGCACGACGCTCGCCTACGACCACGACACCCGGGGGATCAGCGGCGGGATCAATCTCGATGTCGGCAGCAACGTCACATTGGGCGCGGCGTTCGGCTGGGCGGACGGCGATATCACGCTGGGCAGCAATGGCGGCGGCGGCGACCAGACCCACACCCTCGCCAGCCTCACCGCGCGCTGGCAGGGGCCAAGCGGACTGTCGCTGGGCGCGGGCGCGCTCTTCGGCGGGGTCGATCAGACCACCTTGCGCAATGTCAGCTTCAACGGCTTTACCGGCAGCGTCGACGGCGCGACCGAGAGCACGATCTTCGGTGGCTTTGCCGAGGTCGGCGTGCCGCTCGGCGCATTGGCGGGCTGGAACTTCGAGGCTGCCTTGCGTGGCAGCGTGATCCGGCAGGAGCAGGACGGCTACACCGAAAGCGGCACCAGCCCGCTGCGCCTGCAACTCGGTGAGCTCGCCACCACCACGGTGGAGGGCCAGGCGCGCCTCATCGGCACCACCCGGTTGTGGGATGCCAGCAACGTGGCCGAGGAGGATGCGGCAGGGCTCGACCTGCGCGTCGATCTGGGCCTGCGCTACCTCGGTCTGCAGGGCGACCGCGAAATCCCGGTGACCTTCGCGGTCAGCAATGCCGGGATCGTGCTCCAGGGCGACACCCGTGACACGCTTCAGGGTGCGGGCGGCATCGCGCTCGATTACACCACCGGCAGCGGGGCGCGCTTCAGCCTCGGCTATCGCGGCGAGTTCGCGCAGACCGAACGCCAAACGCTTCAGGCCGGGGTGAGCATTGCCTTCTGACGAGCTTCGGCGCGGGTCCCCCTCGCGCCGGAGCCGGAGCCCGAAAGCGACCCAGATCGGCTCCGGACGAGCAAGGCCGATGGCAGCCCTCACTCTGCCATGGGCCTTGCTCCTTGGTTTGGCGGCGCTGCCTGCGAGCGCAGCGCCGCCGCCCGAAATGCCGCGCTTCCTGCGTCAGCTCGACCGCGCGGTGCATGCGGGCGACTGGACGCTGCAATGCAATTCTGGGCAGTTCTGCCAGATCATCGGCGTGGTGAGGCCGCCGCGTGATCACATCGGGGTGCGCACCGTGGTGATGATCGAGCGCGGGCCCGCCGCGGGCGCGGCCCCGCGCCTCAGGCTCGCCTTCCTCGATTCGCTCGGCGCCCTTGCCGTCCCCCCGCCCGAGGATCACTGGCGGCTGATCGCCCGGGGGCTCATGCGCCGCGAGGCCTTGCCGCTGGGGCTGGGGCCGGTGGAGGCCGACGGGGCCTACCGCGCTTCGCCCGAAGCCACGCCTGCGATCATCGCCGCCTTGCGCCGCTGGCCGGGCGCGGCGGTGCATAATGGCGAGCGGGTGATCGCACGCATGCCGCGCGGCGATCTCGACCGGCTGATGCGCCGCATGGACCGCCTCCAGCACCCCGGCACCGACCCGCTGACGCCCGAAGAGCGCGTCCAATGGCTGCAGGAATACCACTACACCGTGCTGCGCGGCAGCGCGGCCGAGCCGGTCGAGGGCCTCGCGCCCGACGCGGTGGAGGCGGCATGCCCCGGTCGTGCGCTCGCCAACCGGCCCTTTCTCTACAGCATCGGCCCCCAGCACCGGCTGTGGATCGCCGAATGCCCTGACGGCAATCACGTCTTCCTCCAGCCCGATGGGGCCGACCCGATCCATTTCGAGATGCGCGACACGGTAACCGGCAAGATCCGCCGGCACGATTATGCCGGGGTGGGCGGGGACGGGCTTCTGATGCTCCAGCTTCCCGGCGAAGGCGGGCGGAGCGATTGCGGCCGCGTGGTCAGGTTCGGCTGGACGGGGAGCGCCTTCGCCATGATCCGCGAGCAGCGCTATGCCCGCTGCCGCGGCGTGCCGCACCAATTCTGGCCCCGCGTCTGGTATCCCACCAGCTGGCGCTATGCCGAGGCACCCCCCTCGGATGGAGGGAATGCGCCCCCTGCCGCAGGCGAGGTAAGCCTGCCCGCGAAGAATAAAGGGGGAATCCACCATGACTAATGCAGCCCGGCCGTGGATCGGCCTCGTCTTCAAATGCGCGGCAGCGCTCGCGCTGATATTCGCCTTCATCTTCTTCATGCGGATGCAGGAGGAGCAGTCCTTCACCGAACGCTACCGCGACAAGGGCACCGTCTCGCGCGCCGTGGTGACCGGTATGGAGACCGACGAGCTCATCAGGACCGGCCGCAAGGGGCGCACCACGAAGACCGACATTCAGGTGTTGAGCGTGCGCTTCAATCCCAAATCGACCCTCGCCTTTCGGGACTATGAGGAAGGGGTCGAGGTCCCCGCCGCGCCGCCTTCCACTGGGGGCGCGGCGGGTGACTGGGAGTATTCCGACGTCATCTGGGTTACGAAGGATGTCTATGCCCGCACCAGGATCGGCGACAGCTTCCTCGTGGTCGACACGCCCTTTAGTGGCGACGGGCCCGAACTGATCGAGGACATCCGCAGCTTCGATCCGGCCAGCTTCTATCCCGGCATCGCGATTTCGCTGGTGCTGGGGGCGGTGCTGGCGGTGATCGGCTGGGCCGGGCCGTGGAAGCGCCGTGGGTAAAATCCCGACTGCGCTCGGCCTCTTGCTGGCCGCTGCCGCCGCGGCACCGGCCGCGTCCGAGGACTCCGCGCCCGGCGAATGGACCGCGCCCGAGGTCGCCGAGTTTTCCGACTGGTCGGTCGCTTGCGACAATGCGCATGATTGCACCGCGCTCAGCGTCTCGCGCGAATTTGTCGCGCGCCTCGAGGCAAGCGATCCGGGCGATTACGCGCAGCCCAAATTGTGGGTGAAGCGCGCCGCCGGGCCGGACGCGCGCTTGCGGGTGTTCCTCGACACCACGGTGTGGGGCGAGGCGGGCGCTGGCGAAGCGCCGACGACGCTCCATGTCTATACCGAATGCGACGGCGACTGCACGGGCCGCGCCTATCGCCTGATCCCGCTGGAGCCGGGTCGCCACGAACTCGCCCCCGCCGATGTGGCCGCCTTCCTCGCCGAGAGCACCACGACCTCCCATGCCGCGACGCGCTTTGCCGACGGGCGGATGCACGGCATCATCACTACCGCCGGGATGACCGCCGCGCTGCGCTTCATCGACGAAAGCCAGCAGCGGCGCGGCACGGTGACGGCGAGCTTCGCCAAGGGGCCAAAGCCTGCGCGCAGCGTCCTGATCCCCAAGCCCCGTCCGCGGGTGAAGGTCATGCGCGGCGAGGAGGCAGCCGATAATGCCACTCCCGCGATCCATGCCGCCCTGTTCGTCACCCGCGCGAAGCATTGCCCCAATGTCGATTTCGACGGCCCCGATCCCCACCGCGCCCGCTACCGGCTGGCGAGCGGGCAGTATCTGTGGGCGCTGGGCTGCTCCGCCAATCCCCACGCGCCGCGCCGCTTGTGGCTGATCGAGACACCGGGGCAGGGAATCGCGAGCGCCACCTTCCCGCGCCCCGAACAGGGCCGCGCCGCCCTGCCGGGAGTCCTGCCCGACAGCGCCTTCGATCCCGACACCGGCATGCTCACCGCCTATTCCGGCCGCTTGTGCGGCTGGCGGCGGCGCTGGGCGTGGACCGGCACGGCGTTCGAAATGGTCGACGCGGTGGAAATGCCGCCCTGCTACGGCATCCCGCTGCACCAGTGGCTCCAGACCTACCGGGCCGTGCCGGATTGACATTCGGCGCTTCCGCAAGGAGCATTTTGAAAACACAGGGCCGCCGAGCGGCTCCGAGGGGGGTGAATGACGCTGTCGCCAGGCTTGCGCACCGGATTGCTGGCCGCCGTGTTCCTGCTGTTCTCGCAGATGCTGTTCTGGCCGCTGGTGGACTTTGCCGAGCGGATCGCCCGCCCCTCCGCGATTGATCCGCGCCCCGCGATCACCTTCACCGCGCTGGGTGAAGACCGCAGGGTGATCGCAGGCGGCGAGGTCTTCACTGCCAAGCGCCAGAAGCAGCAAGGCTATTACGCCCCGCTGGTGCCGGGCGCGGCCTATGCGCGCTTTGCCATCTCCTTCGCGGTGATCGATCCTGAGGTGCCGATGGGCTTCTATGCCTCGCGCCGCGACGATTTTGCTGAAATCCGGCTCAACGGCATGATCGTGCAGCCCGAAGTCACCGTCTCGCGCCAGCAGGGCAGCGTCAATGTCGGCCCCTATTTCGTGCCCCTCCCGTCCGCCGCGCTGCGGGAGGGGGCCAACATGCTCGAACTGGACGTGCGCGCCACCGGCACGGTCAACGACTTCCCAACCTTCGCGATCGGCGATGCCGACGCACTCGCCCGCGCGCACCGCTGGCGCACCTTCATGCTGCTCGATCTGCCGCTGGCGGGGATCGCGATCCAGCTGTTCACCGTGCTGCTGTGCGCGGTGGTGGTGTGGCCGCGCGAGGATCGGCCGCGGATCAACGCGGTCATGCTGCTGCTGGGGCTGAGTGCCGCTTCGAGCGCGACCCTTTCATACATCCCGCCGACCTGGCCCTTTGCGATCACCATCGCCCTCTATGTCCTCAGCAGCGCCGGGATCGGCCTTGCGGCGATGCATTACGCCCAGAGCGATGGCGCGGTGACGCTCGTGCCGGGGCGCGTGCTGCGCTGGATATGGCTCGCGCTGCCGGTGCTGGTGGCTGTGCCGATGGTCTGGGCCCATCTCGAGCCCGCCAGCGCGGCTGCTCTTTATGCGGGCACGCTCAAAGCGTCGTTCTGGTTCGTCAGCGCTCTGTGTGCGCTCGCGGGCGTGCTGCTGGCGGTGGCGGCGGCGCGCGGGGGCATGGCCTTCTGGTTCGAGCGGCTGGTGCTTACCGTCAGCTTCTGCTTCTTCATCCTCGACCGGCTGGGGAGCATTTTCGAGCTGCACTCGCTGTTCGATCCTGCCGTGCCGCTGACCCTGCCGTGGTCGCCGATCGTGGGCGTGCCGCTCGGCCTGTCGATGATCCTGTCGCTCGCCCGTCAGGCAAGCGAGGCGCGGCGCACCGTGGTGCAATCCAACGCCATCCTCGCCGCCGAACTCGTCCAGCAGAACGCCAAGCTCGAAGCCAGCTACGAGGCGCAAAAGCAGATGCTCCAGCGCGAGGTGATGCTGGTCGAGCGCCAGCGGATCGTGCGCGACATGCATGACGGGATCGGCGGGCAGTTGCTCGGGCTGATGATGCAGGTGAGGGGTGGCGGGGCGAGCCCGGTCGAGGTGGAGCAGGGGCTGCAGGCGAGCATCGCCGATCTGCGCCTGATCGTCGATTCGATGGACTCGGCCGAAGAGGGCCTTGCTGAAACCCTGCGCGCCTTCGAGCACCGGGTGCGCAGCCAGATCGAGGCGGCGGGCATCGCGCTCGATTTCTTCGCCGAGGTGGACGAAGCGATAGACCTCGGCCCGCGCCCGACCTTGCAGGTGCTGCGCATCCTCCAGGAAGCGGTGACCAACGCGATGCGCCATTCGGGCGCGCGGCGGATCACGGTGAAGAGCCTCGCGCCCGCCGCCGGCCCGATCCGCATTGCCATCAGCGACGACGGCACCGGGCTGCCCGAAGGCTTCCGCCGCGGGCGCGGGCTCACCAGCTTGGAAACACGCGCGCGCAACCTGGGCGGCGCGCTGACGATCGAGAGCGGATCGGAGGGCACGCGGCTGGCATTGGAAGTGCCGGTCTCCGCCAGCCCCGGCGCCGACTGAGCCGCCCCCCTCTGCTTGGGGGGATTGGTCGCGCATGGCGGCAGGCGCACTTCTCTGGCCGACTGACCGGAGGGAAGAAAGATCATGCGCCGCCTTGCACCCGTTGCCGCCATCGCGCTTGCCGCGCTGCTCGCAAGCCAGTCCGCCGCCGCCGCCCAGCGCCAGCCGCGCGAAGGCGGGCGCGGGGGCACCGCCGCTGGCGCAAGCATCGGGGCCGAACCCGACAGCCCCAACCCGGTCAAGCGCACCTGGGACTTCACCAAGCGCTTCGGCATCCCTCGCTTCGACGCGCAGGATTGCGCCGGCGACCCCGCGCGGCTCGAGGCTTTCCTCGGCGAATACAACGCCCGCGTCGACCGCTTCCTGGCCGGGCCGACCGATCCCAAGAAGCTGGGGCTGGAGCGGCGCAATTACGTGAAGCAGGTCGAAGGCGCCGCGCGCGACATTGCCGCCTATGCCCAAGCCTTCGCGGCGACCGGCCTGCGCTCGCCCGATAGCGATGTGCCCCCGCTGGAAGCGGACCTCTGCCGCGCCCGTGCGCAGCGCCACGCCTTGGAGGCGGTGCGTGCCGGGCTTGCAGCAATCGCGCGGGTCTATCCCGACATGACCGAAGTCGCCCCCCAGCTCGCCGCCGCCGATGCGGCGCTGGCGGGAATCGGCAATGACGCGGGCTTGCGCAAGCGGGTGGTCGCCAACCGCACCGAAAGCCTCGCCAAGGTGCGCATGAAGCCCCCGCTGGGCAGCAATCCGGCATGGGAAAAGAGCCTGCGCGAGGGCTTCGCGCGGTTGGTGCCGGGCGAGACGATCCTCAAGCTCCACCTTTACAGCGCTGACTGGTACGTCCACCGCAACGCGCTGACCGGCGTTCCCGAATACCGCCAGATCGGCGCCTGGGTCGCCACCCGTCGCCCCGACGCGACGTGCTGGATCACCGGCATCGACCTGTGGCAGGACTTCAGCGGCAGCGGCTTCGACAGCGGCGATGTCAAGCTCGGGCAGGCCCCGCGGCAGATCCTCTGCGGCAATATCTGAAGCGCAGCCGGAACCGCTGCCACCAGCCCGCAGGCGAGGGCTTTCAGCTTCGATCAGGAAAGGGAAAAGTGGTGCGGTCGAGAAGACTCGAACTTCCACGGGCTTTCGCCCACAACGACCTCAACGTTGCGCGTCTACCAGTTCCGCCACGACCGCACTCGGGGTTTGCCGGGGCAGCCAAAGCGCTGGCCCCGCGGTAGGAGCGGGCCCCTAGCAAGGGGTCTGCGCTCGCGCAAGCACTTTGACGGGTGACTGCAAAAACCCCCCTATCGAAGGGGGTCAGCGGTGCGCCCAGCCGATCGCGGCACCGGCGGCGCCAGCGGGAATGTCGGTGATCGCCTCGGTCACGGTGACGGTCTCGCCCGGCGCAAGGCGCTGCTTGGAGGGCACAACCTCCCAATCGCCGATCGGGCGGTCGCGATGGTCGGAGAACACCACCAGCAGCTTGGGCACATCCATGCTCTCGCTCGCGCTGTTGCTGATCGTGCCGCGCACCTGGAAGATTTCCTCACCGGTCGGGAGGGTCTCCTTCTTCTGCGCGGGGATCGGGAAATCGAGCGTCAGCCCCGGGCGCCCGATCCCGAAGGTGGCGCGCTGGAGCGGGAGCCATTCGGGCAGGCCGTAGTAATTGACCGCGACCGCGGTGCCGCCGGCAAGCAGGGCGAAGATCACCGCGGCCAGCGTCCACATCCGCAAGGGATTGCGCCGCCGGGTAAAGGGCGCACGGTAATCGAACTGCGAACCGCCATCGTCCTCGCCCTCGTCATCATCGGCATAGGGTGTGTCGTCGCCGAGCGGGGGGTCGGTGTAGTCATCCTCGGCCGGTGACGGATCGGGGAAGGCGGGGAGCGGCGCAGGCTCCGGCGCGGCGCGCTGCACGGGCGGCGGGGGCGGCGGCGGGGGTGATTCGGCCTGCCCTTGCGCGTTGAGCCCGCGGCGCAGCGCGCGCATCGCGATCGCGGCGTCCTCCTCGCTGAAGCCCGCGCTCGCCCGGTTCTCGCCGCTGACGTCCGGAGTGCGCCAGTGGCTGATCGAGGGGCCATCGCGGCGCGGCTCGGGCGCGGGCTCGGGTGCGGCACGCTGCACAGGCGGCGGCGGTGGGGGAGGCGGCGGAGGCGGAGGCGGAGGTGGCGGCGGCGGGGCAGCCTCGGCCTCGCGAACAGGCGCGGGGGCAGGTGCCTGTGCCTGAGTGCTGGAGGCAGGATCCTGATACCAGCTGTGCTTGCACTTGGCGCAGCGCACGGTGCGGCCCTCGCTGCCGATGGCAGCATCGGGCACCGCATAGCGGGTGCCGCAGGCTGGGCAGGCTATGATCATGTCACAAACGGCAATAGTCCTCGCGTCTTTTCGCACAAGAGCGCGCGCGACACACGTCCGTATTTACCCCGCGTTTTCCACATTGCGGCGAGATTACGCCAAGATTGTGGGGTGTAAATCGCAGTCACCGGCCCTGCTTGCGCGTTCTGCCGCTTTCCCGGCCCGCGCCGCGCTGATAGGTGCGCCCCATGAGCGAAAATCTCGCGGGCCATGTGAAATTCGACAATGTCGGGCTGCGCTACGGCACCGATCCCGAGGTGCTGAGCAACCTCTCCTTCACGCTCTATCCGGGCAGCTTCTACTTCCTTACCGGCGCTAGCGGCGCGGGCAAGACCAGCCTGCTGAAGATGCTCTACCTTGCGCAGCGACCCTCGCGCGGGGCGATCCGGATGTTCGGGCAGGATCTGGTGACGATGCCGCAGAGCCGCCTGCCCGAGCTGCGCCGCCGCCTCGGGGTGGTGTTCCAGAATTTCCGCCTCGTCCCCTACCTCACTGCCTTCGACAATGTCGCGCTGCCGCTGCGGCTGTCGGGGACGGAGGAGAAGAAGGTCCAGCGCGCGGTCGGCGACATGCTCGAATGGGTCGGCCTCGCCCACCGCGCACATGCCGTGCCGCCGAGCCTGTCGGGGGGCGAGCAGCAGCGCGTCGCCATCGCCCGGGCGGTGATCGCGCGGCCCAGGATGCTGATCGCCGACGAGCCGACCGGCAACGTCGATCCCGACATGGCATTGAAGTTGCTCCGCCTGTTCGAGGCATTGAACAACCGCGTCGGCACCACGGTGGTGGTCGCGACCCACGATGTGCACCTGCTCAAGAAGGTTCCGGATTCGCTGATCATGCGGCTCCACAAGGGCCAGCTCTCCGACCCGACCGGCGCGCTGCGCTATCCGCCAAGGCCGGGCGGGAGCGGTGGCGGAGGGGGCGGGACGTGAGCACGCTTCCCCCGCTCCCCGCCGAGGCAGATGAGGGCGAACCCACGCCCGAGCGTCCGCGCGGGCGCGCGGCGGCGCGGCTGCTGCCGCCGCAGCGTCTGACCGGGCCGATCCCCTGGGTGATCGCGATCCTGATTGCGCTGGTGGTGATCGCGGCCGCCGGCGGCCTCGCCATGCGCAATCTCTCCGAAGCGGCAAGCTCCAGTCTGTCGAGCGCGCTGAGCGTGCAGGTGATCGAACCCAACCCCGACCTGCGCGAGGCGCGCGGAGCCGAGGCAGCAAGGATCCTCGCCGGGATCGAGGGGGTCTCCTCCGTGCGCGTCAAGCCCGAGGCGGAGCTCGTTGCGATGCTCGAACCCTGGCTGGGCGAGGGTGCCTCAAGCGGCGATGTGCCGATCCCCGCGCTGATCGATGTCGAACTGTCGCGCCGCGCGGGGCCGGCGGACGTGGCCCGGATCAAGGCCGCGTTGGCGGATAAGGTGCCGGGCGCGCGGGTCGATGCGCAGGGGGATTTCCTCGCGCCGGTGAACGATGCGCTTGTCGCGGTGCAATGGCTGGTGTTCGGGGTTGCGGTGATGGTCGCGCTGGCGACCGCGGCGGCGGTGTGGCTCGCGGCGAAGAACGCCTTTGCGGGCGCGCGCGACACGGTCGAGATCATGCACCTGCTCGGTGCCAGCGAGCGCCAGATCACCGCGGTGTTCCTGCGCGACGTGCTGCGCGAGGCGGTGCTGGGCGCGGTGCTGGGCGCGGGACTCGGGGTGGCGGCGGTGTGGCTGCTCGGCCAGCAATTCGCCGCGCTGGGCAGCGGCATGGTGAGCGGCGGGGGCCTGATGCTCGCCGATTGGCTGGTGATCGGCGCGGTTCCGCTGGCAGGCGTGCTGCTGGCGGGCCTGACCGCGCGCATCACCATTGCGCTTGCCCTCAAGGACATGCTCTAGGGCATTCCATGTCGATGATCCGCCGTGCCCTGTCCCTGCTGTTCCTTGTCTGGGCATTGGGCTTCCTGTGGTTCGTCGTGTTCCTGCCGAGGCCGTCGGACGGGGTGACCACCGATGCGGTGATCGCGCTGACGGGCGGCCCCGGGCGGATCGCGCGGGGCCTCACGGTGCTCGACCGGGGGCTGGCGAAGAAGATGCTGGTGAGCGGGGTCGACAAGGAAGTCCGCCCGCAGGAATTCGCCGCGCAGTTCGGCGTCTCGCCGAAGACCATGGCGTGCTGCGTCACATTGGGCTTCACCGCCGTCGACACGCGCTCCAACGCCTCGGAGACCGCCAAGTGGGTGGCGCAGAACGAGGTCCGCAGCTTGCGCCTCGTCACCACCGACTGGCACATGCGCCGCGCCGCCGGAGAGCTTGACCGCACCCTGCCCGAACATGTCACCGTGATCCGCGATGCGGTGCCCTCGCAGCCCGACCTCGGCACGCTGTTCCTCGAATATCACAAGCTGATCGCGAGCCGCGCGGCAGGCATGGTCGACCTTTGAAGACGCTGCTGGCGGCCCTGCGCTCCTTGGTCTTCTACGTGCTGTTCTATGGCGGCAGCGCGGTGCTGGTGATCGCCTCGGTGGTGGCGGTCACGGCCCGGCCCGCCTGGCTTGCCGGGATCGTCGCGCGCTGGGGGGCGTGGCATCTGTGGTGCGTGGAGAAGCTCCTCGGCATCGAGGTGGTGCTCGACGGCAAGCTCCCGGACGGCCCCGTCCTGATCGCGGTCAAGCACGAGGCCTTCTTCGAGGCGATCGACACCCCGCGCCTGTTCACCCACCCTGCGGTCTTCGCCAAGCAGGAACTGTTCCGCATCCCCGGCTGGGGCTATTCCGCGCTGGTCTACGGCCTTATCCCCGTCGCGCGCGAGGAAGGCGCCAAGGCGCTGCGCCAGATGATCGGACACGCCAAGCAGCGCGCCGAGGCGGGCCGCCCGCTGGTGATCTTCCCGGAAGGCACCCGCGTTGCCCACGGCACGCAGCCGCCGCTTCAGGCAGGTTTTGCCGGGCTCTACAAGCTGCTGCGCCTACCGGTGGTGCCGATCGCGGTCGACAGCGGGCGGCTCTACCACCACGCCCTGAAGCGCCCCGGCCGGATCACCTACAAGGTCGGCGAGACGATCCCCGCCGGCCTCCCGCGCGAGGAAATCGAGGCGCGGGTGCACCGGGCGATCAACGCGCTAAACGGGTAGCGGGAGTTCCGCGTCATGTCCGCTATCGGGAGAGAGCACCGGCCGCGGTGATGGCGGGGGGTGGGTGGAAAATGGAAATCATGGTGGTTAGGGTTGCGGCATGACGCCCAGCAACTTCGATCCGCAACTCGAAGAACTTGATCGCCGTGCGACCTTGCGGTTGCTTACGGCGGAAACCTTCGACGCCGGTGCGTTCGCCGAACTCTGGGAGTATCTCTCGCAGAAGGCAGAAGCAATCAAGCGCGATTATGTGATCTCAAAACAAGTACTTGGAAGCCTGCGAAATGCATCGACTGCCATACGAAACCAAGCGCCGTATGTGCCTTTGGCGCGGGAGAACATAGAGCTAGCCGACAGGTTTGAGATGCTCTTGGACCTGATGATCATCGGAGATAGCCCAGCGGATCGAACCCCTGGAGTACCCAGGATCATCTGACGCTTGGCCGCTTCGGGGTCGATAGCGGACCGGCAGGTTTTCTCAGTCGTCCCCGAATAGCGGACATCCCGCCGCACAGCGCCGCTTTCAGGTGGAGCGGATTGGCGCGCCGATCGGGGAAGTGCGCAGCAAGCCCTCGATCGGCTACCCGCTCAGTGATCGCGCCCGAAGTCCGGCCGCTCGTCGTCCTGGCCCTGCTCGATCACCGCGCGGCGGATGGCGCGGGTGCGGGTGAAGAGATCGAACAGGGTGTCGCCATCGCCCGAGCGGATCGCGCGCTGGAGCGCGGTGAGGTCCTCGGTGAAGCGGCCGAGCATCTCCAGCACAGCCCCGCGGTTGGTGAGGAACACGTCGCGCCACATGACGGGGTCGGAGGCGGCGATGCGGGTGAAGTCGCGAAAACCCCCTGCGGAATATTTGATGACCTCGCTCTGGGTCACGTCCTCCAGATCGCTGGCGGTGCCGACGATGGTGTAGGCGATGAGGTGCGGGATGTGGCTGGTCACCGCGAGCACGAGGTCGTGGTGCGCGGCGTCCATCGTCTCGACCTTGGAGCCGAGCGCCGCCCAGAAGTCCGACAGCGCCTCGAGCGAGGCGGGGTCGACGCCCTCGGGCGGGGTGATGATGCACCAGCGCCCGGCGAAGAGGGTGGCGAAGCCTGCGTCGGGCCCGCTTTGCTCGGTGCCGGCGACGGGGTGCGCAGGGATAATGGTCGCGCCGGGCAGCGCCTCGGCCAGCGCCTCGGCGACTGCGGCCTTGGAGGAGCCGACGTCGCTGATGATTGTCTCGGGCGCAAGGCCGGGGGCGATGGCGCGGGCGGCGTCGGCCATGGCGCCGACGGGGACGCACAGGATCACGAGATCGGCCCCGGCGACGGCGGCCTCGGGGGTCTCGGCGATGGTGTCGGCGAGCCCCCGGGCGGCGGCGCGGGCGCGCACCTCCGCGTCGCGGTCCCAGCCGGTGGTGGTGACGGCCAGCCCGCGCGCCTTGACCGCAAGCCCGATTGACCCGCCGAGCAGGCCGAGGCCGATGATCGCGACCGAGCGGATGGTCATGCCGCCTCCCCGCACAGCCGGCGGAGCGTGGCGATCACGGCGGTGGTCGACTCGGCGGTGCCGATGGTAATCCGAAGGCTGTTCGGCAGGCCTTGGCCGGGCAGATGGCGTACCGCGTATCCGGCTTCCGCCAGCGCTTCGAGCGCTTGCGATGCGGTGACGGTGCCCTCGAAATGGACGAGGAGGAAGTTGGCCTCGCTTGGGCTGGCGGAGATGCCGTGGTTGCCGAGCATCGCGATGGCGTCGGCCAGTCGTGCGCGCTCGGTTGCGTTGTGGTTGCGGCTGCGTGCGACGAATTCCTGGTCTCCGAGTGCGGCAGCTGCGGCCTTCTGCCCGCTCACCGAGACGTTGAACGCGCCCCGCATCCGGTTGACGAGATCGATGAGGTGGGCCGAGCCGGTGACCCAGCCGACCCGCTCCGAGGCGAGGCCATAGGCCTTGGAAAAGGTGCGGCTGACCAGCACGTTCTCGTGTGCGGCGGCGAGGGCGAAACCGGCGGACTGGTGCGCGGGGTCGACGTACTCGCCATAGGCCTCGTCGATCACCAGCAGCACGTCGGCGGGGAGGCCGGCGTGGAGGCGGGCGACCTCGGCGGGCGGCAGGAAGGTGCCGACGGGGTTGTTGGGGTTGTCAAGCAGAACCACTCTGGTTCGCGCCGTGACGGCGGCGAGCAGCTGGTCGACGCTCGCCCCGTGCCCCTCGGGCGCGGCGAACACCGGGGTGGCCCCGACCTTCTGCGCAAGCAGGGGGTAGAGCGAGAAGGAATAGCGCGAGCATACCACCTCGTCCCCCGGCCCGCACAGCGCCTGCACCGCGCAGTGCAGCAGCTCGCCCGAGCCGGTGCCGCACACGATCAGCGCGGGGTCGAGGCCGTGGACGGCGGCGATCGCTTCCCGCAGCATCCGGGCATCCGGATCGGGGTAGTCGGCCGCCACATGCGCCTCGGCCAAAGCCGCCAGCGCGGCCGGGCTGGAACCCAGAGGGTTCTCGTTCGCCGACAGTTTCACCAGCGGCTTGCCGCTCGCCGACTTGGACTTGCCGGGGACATAGGCGTGGATCTCGCTGATCCAGGGCTTGGGCTCGGGTCTGGTCATGGGAGGTGGGCGATAGCCAGTTTGGCCCCGCGAATACAGCGCGAAAACGAAGGGCCGCCCGCGGTGCCGATTGACACGGGCAGGGGGCTACCCCAAGTCGCGAGGCCGATGAACGCCGCCCCGCCTGTCTCCCCGGTCTACCGCCTGCCCCACCCCCTGCCGCTCGACAGCGGACAGGTGCTCGAAGGCTGCGAGATCGCCTACGAGACCTATGGGACGCTGGCGGCGGACAAGTCCAACGCGGTGCTGGTGTGCCATGCGCTGACCGGCGACCAATATCTTGCCAGCCCCCACCCGATCACCGGCAAGCCGGGGTGGTGGGAGCGGATGGTCGGGCCGGGCAAGCCGATCGACACGGACCGGCATTTCGTGATCTGCGCCAATGTCATCGGGAGCTGCATGGGATCGAGCGGCCCCGCCAGTCTCGCGCCCGACGGCGTCCCTTACGCGATGCGCTTCCCCGTCATCACCATCCGTGACATGGTGCGCGGGCTGGTGGCGCTGCTCGACGGGCTCGGGATCGCGCGGCTGCACGCTGTCGTCGGCGGATCGATGGGCGGGATGCAGGCGCTCAGCCTCGCCGCCAACTGGCCGGATCGCGCCGCGCGCGTGCTGGTGATCGCTTCCACCGCGCGGCACTCCGCGCAGAACATCGCCTTCCACGAGGTCGGGCGGCAGGCGATCATGGCCGATCCCGCATGGGCCGAGGGCAACTATTACGACGCCCTCTCCAAGCCCGACAACGGCCTCGCCGTGGCGCGCATGGCGGCGCATATCACCTACCTTTCGGAAGCCGGCCTGACCGAGAAATTCGGCCGCCGTCTGCAGGACCGCGAGGCCAAGGGCTTCAACTTCGACGCCGAGTTCCAGGTGGAGTCCTACCTGCGCTATCAGGGCAGCGGCTTCACCCGCCGGTTCGACGCGAACAGCTACCTCTACATCACCCGCGCGATGGACTATTTCGATATCGCCGAGGAGCACGGTGGGAAACTGGCCGACGCTTTCGCGGGCACACAGGCGCGCTTCTGCATCGTCAGCTTTGACACCGACTGGCTCTACCCCACCGCCGAAAGCCGCCACGTGGTCCACGCGCTGAATGCGGCGGGGGCCAAAGTGAGCTTCGTCGAGCTCTCCGCGCCGCACGGACACGACAGCTTCCTGCTCGAGCACGACCAGCTCGACCGGGTGGTGAAGGGGTTTGTGGAATGACGCCCCCCGCCGCATCCCTGCGCCCCGACCTCGCCGCGATCGCCGCCCATGTCGCGCCCGGCAGCCGGGTGCTCGACATCGGCTGCGGCGACGGCGCGCTGATGGCGGTGCTCGAAAGCGTCAGTGGCTGCGATGCGCGCGGGATGGAGCTCGACGGCGCGCTGGTCGAGCGCTGCGTGTCGCGCGGCCTTAGTGTGGTGCAGGGCGATGCCAATCTCGACCTGGCGAACTACCCCGACAAGGCCTTCGACTACGCTATCCTCAGCCAGACCTTGCAGACCGCGACGCGGCCCGACCTGATGCTCGACGAACTGCTGCGCGTCGGCCGGCGGGCCTTCGTCTCGTTCCCCAACTTCGCCCACTGGCGCACCCGCGCCGCGCTGCTGGTGGGCGGGCGGATGCCGGTGACGCGCGCGCTGCCGGTGAGCTGGTACGAGACCGAGAACATTCACCACGTCACGGTCGAGGACTTCCGCGATCTGGCGCGGCTGAAGGGCGCGAAGGTGGAGCGCGCGTGGTTTTTCTCGAACGAGAAACAGATCGGCGCGCCAGCTGCTAACTGGCGCGCCGAATTCGCGGTGTTCGAACTCAGTCGGTAATCAGCCCGCCCGGTGCAGCATGCACAGCTTGTGGCCATCCAGGTCGAGCACATAGCCAAGGTTCAGCGTGCCCATCGCGCCGGTGCGCGGGCCCGGGGGGTCTTCGATCGACTTGCCACCCGCAGCCACCGCAGCATCGTGGAAGGCCTGCACCTGTTCGAGGCTGTCGCAGGCAAAGCCGATGGTCGCGCCGTTGGCGCAGGTCGCTTCCTTGTCGTTGATCGGTTCGCTGATCGAGAACATCCCGCCATTGTGCATCCAGAAGGCGCGCTTGTGGCCGGTGGCGGCGACGTTGATCATCCCGGGCTTGGCGCCGAGTGTGGCGAGCACGGAATCGTAGAATTCCTTGGCGCGGTCGAAATCGCTCGTCCCGAGCATGACGTGGCTGAACATGGAATGCCTCTCCTCTGGTAAGGTGGGTTGCGGATTAGGACGGATTTCGGCGACCCGCAATGCAGATTCCGCCCAGATTCCTGTAGCCACGGGTTCATCTTGCGGGGCATAGACAAAGCCATGCTCGCACCCCTTCTTGCCGCCATGCTCGCCGCTCAGGCTGCGCCCGAGAGCCCCGCTCCCACCGCCCCCGCGGCGAACGCGGTCGTCACCCTCGATGCGCTCCCCATCGAGCACGCCGCCGCGGCGCGCTGCGCGGTCGCCTATGCCACGGTCAGCCGCTGGCAGAAGGAGGGCGACGCGCGCGGGGAAGGTTATCCCGACATCGAGGCATCCGGCGGGCGCGAGTTCTTCGTGCGGGTGATGGCCAATCTGATGGAAGAGACCGGCATGGGGCGCGAGGATATCATGGCGCTCTCCACCCACGCCGCCGACGAGAACGAGAGCGAAGGGGGCGCGGAGCGGGTCAAGGCGATGATGCCGGCCTGCAATCTGATGAAAACCGCCGCGGGGCTGTAAGGCTGCGGACATATTCCCCATGCGTGGCCGTCAGGCCGCTGGATTCGCTGCGTCAAACAGGGCATGACCCGCGCATCATGTGGATGCTCTATCAATTCCCGCTGTGCCCCTTCAGCCGCAAGATCCGGCTGCTGCTGAGCGAGAAGAACATTCCCTTCGAACTGGTGCGCGAGGACCCCTGGGCCGCCTCCGACATGTTCTTCAACCTGAACCCAGCCGGGCGCACCCCGGTGATCGCCGACAAGGAACGCGGCATCGTCATCCCCGACAGCCGCGCGATCGCGGAATATTTCGAGGAGACGGTCGATCGCAATCCGATGATCAACGGCACCGCCGCCCAGCGCGCCGAGATCCGCCGGCTGGTGGCCTTGTTCGACGAGAACTTCTACGCAGATGTCACCGCGCCGCTGCTGTCCGAACGGATGAAGAAGCGCATCCTGCGCCTGCCGCCCGACAGCGGTGCGCTGCGCGAGGCGATGAAGATGGCGCACGGGCATCTCGACTATCTCGACTGGCTGATCGACAACCGCCCGTGGGTGGCCGGATCGACCATGAGCCTCGCCGATCTGGCCGCCGCGGCGCAGATCTCGGTCGCGGATTACCTCGGCGGGATCGACTGGGCGGGGCACGAGCAGACAAGGGGGTGGTATGCTGTGTTCAAGAGCCGCCCCAGCTTTCGGCCCCTTCTTACGGAACGGATGGACGTGATCAAACCGCCTCCGCACTACGCGCTGCTTGATGGTTAGATAGATTCTTGAAAGCCGCACGCCCTCCGGCCTGCGAAATCGTCGCTCACGCGGCCTGAAGGCCGTATCGCTGCGGGCGCGCGTTCGCGCTTGCGGATTGCCTGCGGCAATCCGATATCAGCGCGAAGAGGAGAGGTGATAGTATGACCGACGATCCCCGCAGCCTGACCGATGCCGAATGGCGCGAAAAGCTCACCCCCGAGCAGTATCACGTCCTGCGCGAGGCGGGCACCGAGCGCGCCTTCACCGGCGAATACGACAAGTTCTATGACGAGGGCGAATACCACTGCGCCGCCTGTGGCACGCAGCTGTTCTATTCGACCGCCAAATATAACAGCGGCTGCGGTTGGCCTGCCTTCACCAAGCCTGCCGATGACGAGGTGATCGAGGAACACCGCGACACCACTTATGGCATGATCCGCACCGAGGTGCGCTGCGGCAAGTGCGGCGGGCATCTCGGCCATGTCTTCCCCGACGGCCCGCCTGAGCAGGGGGGGCTGCGCTACTGCATCAATTCGGCCGCGCTGGTCTTCACCCCGCACGCGGGTTGAGCGACGGGTTGCGGCGGTCCGCCCTGAGCATCGGGGAGAGCCGCGTAAACCCGGGTTCATTCCCGGTTACAACTTGCCTATGCAGGGGGCCGCTTTGCGCGCCGTGTTCAAGCGGGGCGGCTCAAGGCTCTAGGTGGGCAGAGGCATGTCGAGAAGGGGTGAGCAGTTGCAGAACAAGGGCGCGCGCGGGAAACGCCGGGCGGCGGCGGAGCGCTCGGACGCGCCTCCTCCCCGTTCCACGGGCTCCGGCAGAGGCGCCGGCACACCGCCGCCGCGCTGGCGGGTGTGGCTGAAGCGGCTGTTCATCTGGGGCACCGCGCTTGCCTTGCTGGCGCTGTTGTTCCTGGGTTTTGCGGTCGGCTTTGCCGCTTCGTCACTGCCCGATTACGCGACGCTGAAGGCCACCCAGCCGGGCCAGACCATTCTGGTGCGCGCGCGCGACGGGCGCGAGCTGGTCGAGATCGGGCCGAGCTTCGGCGAATGGCTGACCTACGAGGACATCCCCGACAACATGACCAACGCGATGATCGCGGTCGAGGACAAGCGCTTCCGCTCGCACCTCGGGGTCGATCCGGTGCGCCTCACCGGGGCGATGATCGAGGGCGTGACCGGCAGCCGCGCGCGGCTGGGCGGCACCTCGACCATCACCCAGCAGCTGGCGAGGAACCTGTTCCTCAACAACAACCGCTCATTGGACCGCAAGGCGCGCGAGGCGGTGCTGGCGATGGCGCTCGAATGGAAGTTCTCGAAGGAGCAGATCCTCGAGCTCTACCTGAACAAAGTCTATTTCGGCGGCGGCGCCTACGGGATCGACTCTGCCTCCCGCAAATTCTTCAGCCACCCCGCGACCGAGCTCTCGGTGGGCGAGGCGGCGATCATCGCCGGACTGGTCAAGGCACCCAGCCAGTACTCCCCCACCGCCGACGTCCAGGCCGCGATCGGCCGCGCCAAGGTGGTTCTCGGCCTGATGCGCGAGCAGGGCTACATCACCCCCGATCAGGCGCAGGTCGATGTCAGCGCTGTCCAGCTGAAGCAGGACGCCGGGCAGAACTCGGTGCGCTACTTCACCGACTGGGTGCTTCCGCAGCTCGATATCATCCTGCCCGAAACCTATGAGCCGATCGAGGTGTGGACCACGCTCGACATCGGCATGCAGCGCGCCGCGACTGCCGCGATCGAGGCGAACACCCCCAAGGGCGCACAAGGCGCGCTGGTCAGCCTCGACCGTGACGGGGCGATCCTCGCGATGGTCGGAGGCACCGATTACGTCGCCAGCAACTACAACCGCGCCACGGCCGCGATGCGCCAGCCGGGCTCTGCGTGGAAGTTGTTCGTCTACCTCGCCGCGCTGGAGGCAGGCTATGTGCCCGAGGACAAGGTGGTCGACACCCCGGTGACGATCGACGGGTGGAGCCCGCGCAATTCCAACGGCAGAAACGTCGGCGAGACCGATCTGCGCACCGCCTTCGCCTATTCGATCAACACCGTCGCAGCGCAGCTCGGCAACGAGGTCGGGTTCGGCACGGTCGCCTCGATGGCGCGGCGGTTCGGGGTCAATTCCAAGATCGACACCTTCCCCTCGATGGTGCTCGGTTCCTCCGAGATGCGGGTGATCGAGATGACCCAGGCCTTCGCCGGGATCGCCGCCAAGGGCACGCCGGTCGAGCCCTACGGCATCACCAAGGTCACCGGTGCGAGCGGCGAGGTGCTCTACCGGCGCGAGGCGCAGCGCCAGTCGCCTGCCGTTCCCGACCACGTGGCCAAGGGAATCACCGATCTGCTGCAGGCCGCAGTCCAGACCGGAACGGGGCGTGCGGCGCAGATCGGGCGGCCGGTTGCGGGCAAGACCGGCACCACCTCCTCGAACAAGGACGGCTGGTTCATCGGCTTCTCCAGCGGCGTGACGACCGGCGTGTGGATGGGCCGCGACGATGCCAAGGCGGTGGCGGGCCTCCAGGGCGGGCGGGCGCCGGCGCAGGCCTTTGCCGCCTACATGCGCTATGCGGTCAAGGATCGCCCGGTCGAAGAGTTCGAGGTGACCCTCGAAGCGCCCGAATGGCAGCTCGAGCCCGATCAGGAGGCGCTGTTCGGCGAGCCCGAGGATTATTACTACATCGACGAGCAGGGCAACATGGTGCAGCCCGGCCGGCGCGATCCCTCGCAAACGCCCGAGGCGGGGGAGCGCGATCCCGACGCGCCGCCCGCGGCGAGCCGCGATTTCCTCGAGGAGGCGACCGGCGGCAGCCTGCCGCAGAACCAGCGGCCGCAGCGCCGTCCCGCGCAGCAGCCTCCCCCGCAGCAGCAATCACCGCCGCAATAGGGGCCTGCGCGGGCCATGAAAAAAGGCGCCGGGATGTCCTCCCGGCGCCTTTTTCGTTTGCCGCACCCGAAGGCGCGGCGGATCAGTTGAGGCGCACCGCGACGAAGGCGGGCGGGGTGGTGCGGCGCTGGACGCGCAGCAGGATTGCCTCGCGCTTGTCGGCGACCGCGGCCTCGACCTGCGCCAGCAACGCTTCGACCGTCGGGGTCGCCTGGTAGTTTGCCGAGAGGATGATGTCCCCACGGCGCAGGCCCTTGCGCGCCGCATCCCCGCTCGGATCGACTGCGGCGATGACCACGCCCTTGGTGTCGGCTGGCACGCCGAGCGACCGCGCGACCGCCGCGCTCATCGGCATGACCTGCATGCCGAGCTTCTGCTCGATCGTCTCGTCCGAGGTGCCCGGCGCCATCGGCTCTTCGGCTTCCGGATCGAAGGTCTGGTTCTGCTGGAGCAATTCCTGCTCGCTCGGGCGCTTGCCGAGGGTGACCGAGATGTTCACTCGCTTGCCGTCACGCAGCACCTCGACCGGCACGGTGGTGCCCGGCTGGAGATTGGCGACGAGGAACGACACAGTCTGCTCGGCGGTGACGTCCTTGCCGTTGACCTTGGTCAGGACATCGCCCGACTTCAGGCCCGCCTTGGCCGCAGGGCCGGTTTCCTCGACGACTTGCACCAGTTCGCCGCGGCGCTTGGGCAGGCCGAGCGAGAGCGCCAGATCCTCGTCGATCGGCTGGAGGCGCACGCCCAGATAGCCGCGCTGGATTTCCTGACCCGAACGCAGCTTCTCGACGATCGGCGCGGCGGTTTCGGCGGGGATGGCGAAGCCGATCCCGACGCTCCCGCCCGAGGGCGAGAAGATCGCGTTGTTGATGCCGATCACGTTGCCGCGCATGTCGAACAGCGGCCCGCCCGAATTGCCGCGGTTGATGCTCGCATCGGTCTGGAGATAGCGGTCATAGGCGCCGCCCTGGCCGGTGTTGCGATAGACCGCCGAGATGATCCCCGCGGTCACCGTGCCTCCAAGGCCGAAGGGGTTGCCGATCGCCACCACCCAGTCGCCGACGCGGGTCGCCGAGGAATCGCCGAAGGTGACGAAGGGGAAAGTCTTGTCCGAGCGGATCTTGAGCACCGCGAGGTCCGAAGCGGCATCGGCGCCGATCACGTCGGCCTCGTATTCGGTGCCGTCGGCCAGCGTGACGGTGATCGATTCCAGCTTCGCGCGGGTATCGGGCGGGTTGATGACGTGGTTGTTGGTCACCACGATCCCGTCAGCCGAGATGATGAAGCCCGATCCCAACGACTGCGCCTCGCGGGTCTGCGGCTGGGCCTGCCCGCCGCCCTCGCCGCCCTGACGGCGGTTGAACAGCTCGGCAAAGGGCGTGCCGGCGAAGGGGTTGTTCTGCACCTCCACCCGCTGACGGGTGGCAATGTTGACCACCGCGGGCTGGAGTTGCGCGGTGAGATCGGCGAAGCTCGCCGGTGCGCCTGCGACCGGCACCACGCGGTTCATCACCGCATCGTCGTTCTGCGCCACCTGTGCGCCAAGCGGCGAGCCCGTGATCAGCGAAATGGCAGCGCCGCCCACCAGCAGCGCGCTCGACAGTCCGTATACATAGCGCACTTTGTTCACGTCCTCTTGGTCCTTATCCTGTCTGGAATGCGCGAGGTTCCCGCGCCGTTCCTGAAACCCGTTGCGGGAGGCCGCAACCTTGCCGGTGCGGCGGCCTCAAATGCCTATCTGGCGGCTGAACGCCGATTGAATACCCTCGGCATCCATCGCCGTGCGTCGGCGCTTTATCGAATGCCTAGGGTTGCCCCTTGAACTGGCGGAAATACTCGCTGTCGTCCGACAGCACCATGGTGCTCTGCCCTTCGCCTGCAAGGAAGGTCGAGCGATAGCTCTGCATCGCGCGGTAGAAGTCGTAGAACTGCGGGTCTTTCCCATAAGCATCGGCATAGATCTTGGCCGCCTGCGCGCTGGCTTCTGCCTGGATGATCTGCGCGTCGCGCTGGCCTGCGGCGCGGATCGTGGCGGCCTGCTCCTGCCGGTCGGTCTCCATCCGGGTGAAGGCGGCGTCGAGCGGGCTGCCTTCGGGAAGATCGGCCCGCTTGATGCGCACGTCGAGCACCTGCGCGCCGTAGTTGCGCGCCTGCTTGTCGAGCGTGGCGGTGATGTTGGTCATCGCCGTGCCGCGCTCGGCATTGATCAACGCCGAGAACGGAATGCGCCCCAGCTCCTGCCGCAGCACCGAGGTGAGGATCGGCAGCAGCTGCACCTCGAACTGGCGCTCGGTCCCGGCCTTCTCGACCAGCCGCACCGGATCGATGATCCGGTAGCGCGCATAGGCATCGACCTGGAGGCGCTGCTGGTCCTTGGAGAGCACCTGGGTGCGCTCCATGTCGATATCGAGCACGCGGCGGTCGATGAACCGCACTTCCTCGATGAAGGGCCAGCGCGGCGCGATCCCGGCGCCGGTCGCGCCGTAGGGCACATCGGGGCGGAACTGGTTGATGACGCGGACAGGCTCGCCGGTGCGGATCACCACCGCCTGATGGGTTTCGGGGACGATCACCACGCTGGCGATCACCGCCACCACCAGCGCGACGGCCGCGATGACGAGGTTGCGGGGGTTCTGGAGCATGCTGTTCATGACCTTACTGCCCCTGCTGCTGCTGCGGCGGCGTTTGCGGTGCCGCCTGGGCCCGGCGCTTCAACTCGGGAAGCGGAAGGTAGGGGGTGACATTGCCGGATTCGACAATGGTCTTGTCGGTCTTGGACAGGATCTGCTCCATGGTCTCGTAATAGAGGCGGCGGCGCGTCACTTCGGGCGCGAGCTTGTATTCCTCGTAGATGTTGTTGAATTCGCTCGCATCGCCCTGCGCGCGTGCGAGCACCTGCTGCGCGATCGCGCGGGCGCGGTTGAGATTGGCGTCGGCGTCCTGCTGGGCGCTGGAGACGTCCTTGAAGGCTTCTTCCACCCGGCTCGGCGGGTCGACCTTGTTGATTTCGATCCCCTGCACGCTGATCCCGGAGCGATAGGCATCGAGCCGCGCCTGCATCGCCATGCGCACGTCCTGCTCGATCTCCGCCCGGCCCGCGCCGGTTAGCACCGAATCAAGATCCTGCCGCGCCACCGCCGCGCGCATCGCGGCCTCGCCGATTTCCAGCAGGGCATTGCGCGGATCGTTGAGCTGGTACTTGTAGAGCGTCAGGTCGGCGATGTTCCAGCGGATCAGATAGCTCAGATCGACAAGATTCTGGTCGCCCGTCAGGATCAGTTTTTCGGTCTTGGTGCCGGGCACTTCCTCGAGCCGCACCTGCGTCACGTTTTCCTTCTCGACCAGCTGGATCGGCCAGGGCGCGGTGAGCTTCATGCCGGAATCGAGCGTGCCGGAATACTTGCCGCCCAGCCAGGTCACGATCGCCTGCTCGCCCGGCTGGATGAAGTGGAAGCTCGTCACCCCCAGCCACACCAGCGCGACGCCGCCGAGGATCACCGGAATCCAGCTCTTGCCGTCCGGGCGTTCGGGGAAGCGGAAGCCGGGGCCGCCCGAACCGCCGCCGCCGCCCGCGCGGCGCGGACCTTCGGGGCCGCGGCTCTTGAAGATGTCCTCGATGCTGGCCGAGCGCCGCTTGCCGGGATCGCCCGCGCCGGGGAGCCACGGGTTGCGCGGGCCACCGCTTTCGCCGCCGCCCCCACCGCTGCCATCGCCATCGCTGCCGGGCGTGCCGTCATCCCCAGAACCGCTTCCGCCGCCCCAAGGGTTCTTGCCGGCCATGGTAAGGCCCTTAAGCCCCGCGCCCAGGCGTTCTCTCCAACCGTCCATTCTCTGCATGACCTGTTTATAGGCACGGGTTCCGGCGAAAAACAGGGGTTCGCTGCGTGATTTTGGTGTTAGAGGCGTCGCGTCATGAGCAAGTCAGACATTCCGCCCCGCCAGCCGCAAGCCGAAGAGGCGCTGATCCGTGCCGCGCTGAGCCCTGAAATCAACCACCGCCTGCGTTCTGCGCGGATTGTCGCAGGGCGCGCGGTGATCGTCGCGGAGGCTGGCGATCTGCCTGGCACGGGCCGCGCCGCGCTCGAGGCGGAGATCACCGCCGCGCTCGAAGCCCTCCCCGAAATTGCCGAGGTGCGGATCGCGCTCACCGGCGAGCGCCGCCGCCGCCGGCTGATCGCGGTGGGCAGCGGCAAGGGCGGGGTCGGCAAGTCGACTCTCACCACCAACCTCGCGGTGGCGCTGGCGAAGATGGGCCGCCGGGTGGGGGTGATCGATGGCGACATCTACGGCCCCTCGCAGCCCAAGCTTCTCAAGACCGAGGGGCAGAAGCCCGCCGCCACCCCCGACGGCGCGCAGCTGGTGGCGATCGACAGCCCCTATAACGTCAAGGTGCTCTCGATGGGGCACATCGTTGCACCCGGCAAGGCGCTGGCGTGGCGCGGGCCGATGACGGGCAAGGCGCTTTCGCAACTGGTCGATGCCGATTGGGGCGAAACCGATCTGCTGCTGGTCGACCTGCCGCCTGGGACCGGCGACGTGCAGCTTTCGATGCTCTCGGCCCACAAGCCCGATGGCGCGGTGCTGGTCTCGACCCCGCAGGATCTCGCGCTGATCGACGCTGCGCGCGCCGGGCAGTTGTTCGAGCAGGGCGAGGTGCCGATCATCGGTCTCGTCGAGAACATGGCGGGCTATGCCTGCCCGCATTGCGGCGAGGTCAGCGATCCCTTCGGCTCGGGCGGGGTCGAACGATTCGCCGCCGCGCTCGAAATCCCCTTCCTCGGCCGCGTGCCGTTGACCCTCGCGACCCGCATCGCGGGCGACAAGGGCGAACCCCCGGCCGCGGGCGACGACGAGACCGCAGAGCCGTTCCGCGCCATCGCCGAAAAGCTCGGCCGCTGGCTGGATACGGGCAAGATCTGAGCCATGGCGGTTACCCGGCGCGGATTGCTGGCGGGCGCGGCGGCGGGCGGGGGGCTCGTGGTCGCCTGGTGGCTGATCCCGCGCTCCTACCGCACCCCGCTGGTGGCCGCGCGCGGCGAGCACGTGTTCGGCGCGTGGCTCAAGATCGCGGCGGACGGCGTGGTGACGGTCGCCGTGCCGCAACTCGAGATGGGGCAGGGGATCACCACGATCCTGCCTCAGATCATCGCCACCGAACTGGGCGCGGATTGGCGGCAGATCGCGGTCGAGCCTGCGCCGGTATCGGGTGCCTATGCCAATATCCCGCTCGCGCGCGAATGGCTGGCGCTGTGGGATTCGCACTTTACCGGGCTCTCGCCTGCCACCGACGACCTGCTGGCGACCCGTTTCGCGCAATCGCAGCGCTTCAACGCGACCGCGGGCGGCACGTCGCTTGCCGCTTATGAAATGCCTTGCCGCGAGGCCGCCGCGGCCGCGCGGGCGATGCTGGCGCAGGCCGCCGCGGCGCGCTGGGGGGTGTCGTGGGAGGAATGCGAGGTCGAGAACGGCCTCGTCACCCAAGGCACCAACCGCGCGAGCTTTGGCGAGCTGGCCGAGGACGCGGCAGGCTATGCCCCGCCCGATCCTCCGCCGCTGAAGCCCGAGCCGCCGCGCGAGAAGCCGCTCCCCGCCGATGTCGACGCCGCGCCCGCCTACCCGCGCATCGACCTGCCATCGAAGGTCGACGGCTCGCACCGCTTTGCCGGCGACGTGCGGCTGCCCGGCATGGTGTTCGCCTCGATCCGCCACGGCCCCGCCGATGGCTCGGAGCTCGAAAGCTTCGACACCAAGGCGGCGGCCGGGATCAGGGGGCTCGCCGGGATCCTCCAGAGCAAACGCTGGCTCGCGGTCGCCGCCGACACCTGGTGGAGCGCCGAGACCGCGCTCGCCGCGATGAAACCGCGCTTCCGCACCGCCGCGCCGGTCAACAGCGCCGATATCGCCGCGCGGCTCGACACGCTGCTGACCGCGGGCGAGGCGCATGTGATTGCCGAGACCGGCTTCGGCGGCGATGGGCTCGGACGGGTCGATATCGGGCGGCGCTACGAGGTCGAGCCCGCCTACGCCGCCCCGCTCGAAACCGCGACCGCGACCGCGCGGTTCGAGGACGGGCGGCTCGATCTGTGGATCGCCGCGCAGGCCCCAGAACAGGCCCGCCTCGCCGCTGCGCGCGCCATCGGCATCGCCACCGAGAAGGTCGCGCTCTACCCCACGCCGGCCGGCGGCAGCTTCGACGCGCGGCTCGAGCATGACCATGCGATCGAGATCGCGCTGATCGCCAAGGAGCTTGGCCGCCCGGTGCAGCTGGTCTGGCCGCGCCGCGACGAGCTGATCCGCGCCCGCCCCCGCGCCCCCTACTGGATGCTGCTCGGTGCGCAGTTCGCCAAGGGCGGGCCGGGCATTCCGGGCGGCACCATCGAGGCGATGCGCGTGCGCGTGGCGACCCCTCCGGCGATGCGCGAGTTCGGCCAGCGCCTGTTCGGCAACCGGACCAGCATGGCCGCGATGCGCGACACGGCGGGCCAGCCCGATCCGCTCGCGGTGGACGGCGCGCTGCCGCCCTACACGATCCCCGCCGTGATGGTGGAGCACATCCCCGCCGATATCGGCCTGCCGGTGGGGCGCGTGCGCGGCAATTCGTGGGGGCCGACGATCTTCGCGATCGAAAGCTTCATCGACGAGATCGCGGCCAAGGCGAAACGCGAGCCGCTGTCGTTCCGCATGTCGATGCTCGGGGGCGATGTGCGCCTTGCCGCCTGCCTGCAGCGCGCGGCGCAGCTTGCCGAATGGGACGGCGGCGTCGACCAGAGCGGGCAGGGCCTCGCCTGCGCCCGGCTCGGCGAGGGGCCGGATGCCCCGCGCATCGCCTGCGTCGCGACCGCGCGGCAGGGCGAGGGCGGGGTGCGCGTGGTGCGGCTGTCGGCGGCGGTCGATATCGGACGGATCATCAACCACGACATCGCCAAGCAGCAGATCGAGGGCGGCCTCGTGTTCGGCATCGGCATCGCGCTCGGCAACGCGGTGCGCCTGCGCGCCGGGCTGCCCGAGGCAGTGGGCGAAGACGCGCTCGGTCTCCCCACCCTCGCCGATTGTCCCGAGATGCGGGTGGTGTTCATCGCCAGCGAAGCGAGCCACGCCGATCCGGGTGAGCTCGGCGCGGTGGTCGCGCCGCCGGCCATCGCCAATGCGCTCTATTCGGCGACGGGCTTGCGCCTGCGCCGCCTGCCCCTACTTTCGGACGGCATATGATCCTGACATTTTTGCAACATGAGGCCGGGCCATTGCCTGAGGGCCGGAAACGAAACGCCTGCCGACCGTTAGGCGGGCTATGACCTGGCAGACCCAGCGCCTTCCGGGCGACCATCCTCCTGCAAAAAGCGGCCGCATCGGCGTGCTGCTCGTCAACCTCGGCACGCCCGACGGGCCGGACCCGGATTCGGTCAAGCGCTACCTCAAGCAGTTCCTGTCGGACACGCGCGTGGTCGAGATCCCGCCGATCGCCTGGCAGCTGATCCTGCGCGGGATCATCCTCAACACCCGCCCCCAGAAGAGCGCCAAGGCCTATCAGAAGATCTGGACCGAGCGCGGCTCACCGCTCGCCGACATCACCTCCCGGCAGGCCGAGGCGATGGTCGGGCGGTTCGGTGAAAAGGTGCAGGTCGATTGGGCGATGCGTTACGGCAACCCCTCGATCGAGAGCCGCCTCACCGCGCTGATGGCCGACGGGTGCGACCGCATCCTGATCGCGCCGATGTATCCGCAATATTGCGCCGCGACGACCGCGACCGTGTTCGACGAGGTCGCGCGCGTCCTCAAGAAGATGCGCTGGCAGCCTGCCCTGCGCTTCGTGCCGCCCTATCATGACGAGCCGGGCTATATCGCCGCGCTCGCCGACGATCTGACGCGGCAGGTGCGGGGGCTGACGTTCAAGCCCGAGGTCATGCTGCTGAGCTTCCACGGGATGCCGCAGCAAACGCTCGAGAAGGGCGATCCCTATTACTGCCACTGCTCCAAGACCGCGCGGCTGCTGCGCGAGGAACTGGGGACGCGGCCTGAATTTGCCGGTGTGCGGTTCGAGACCACCTTCCAGTCGCGCTTCGGCCCGGCGGCGTGGCTCGAACCATCGACCGATGCGACGCTGATGGCCGAGGGCGACAAGGGCACCAAGCGCCTCGTGGTCGCCGCGCCTGGTTTTTCGGCGGATTGCGTCGAGACGCTGGAGGAGTTGGCGCTCGAAGGCCGCGACGAATTTACCGAGCACGGCGGCGAGGAATATGCCGTGCTCGATTGCCTCAACACGTCGGATGATGGCCTCGCGATGATCGATGCGATGCTGCGCCGCGAGCTGGCGGGATGGATCTGAGGCGCGCCGCGGCGGTGCTGACGCTGGCGGCGGCCTGCTGGGCCGCGCCTGCTGCTGCTGCCGAAGAAGATTGCGAGCTTCCGCCACCGGATGCCGTCTTCGCTTTGCTCCTGTATTCCTCGGACCGGATGTGTGAGGCTGGCATCTTGCCACTATTGCAGGGTGTGCCGGAGGGTGCGGCGCAGGTGATGCGCTTCACCTTCAACTCTGGCCGCGATCTGTTTTGGCGGACCGTCATCATCACTGAGCTGGCAGATGGCACTGGCCGCCTGGAGGTGGTTGGCGGCGGGTATGGGCGGCGCGGCACGCGCTCGCCGTGGGTGGACATCCGGCCCCTGCGGAAACGGCTTTCTCCCAAGGCGCTCGCCACGATAGCGGCTCTGGCCGACACGTCCGGCACCTTCGATCACGCGGTCGGCACATGGGATCGGGAGCCGGATGGCGAGCCGACGCTGTTCTTGCACTGTCAGACGTTGACGATGGAGCGCGCCGATGCGGCAGGCGTGCGCCGCTCATCGGTCCATATCGGCTGCAACCGGCCCGAAAAGCTCATGCCGCTGGTCGATGAGGTGATCCGGCTCGCGGATATCGGCATGGTGCGCGGCAATTGGGCCGGTTACCGTTGAGCCTTGCGGATTCTTGCCGGAATTGACCGGCCTCATTATTTACACCAAGGTTAGTTGCGAATCCGAACCTTCACCGGAGCATCGAGACAGACATGGCCACCCTTGCCGAAGCCCCGCAGGATAACGAAACCACCGGCGGCAGCGCGCCCTCCGGCGCGCCGCGCCACTGGGGCGAGCAGCGCCTGACCGAGGCCGATCTTGCGCATATTCCGGGCGAGGCGGGTTGGCCGGTGGTCGGCAACACCTTCACCATGCTCGCCGATCCCCACGCCTTTGCCGACCGGATGATCGCCAAGCACGGCAAGGTCTATCGCAACCGCGCGTTCGGCGGCTGGCAGATCGCGCTGATCGGGGCCGAGGCGAATGAGCTCTTGCTGTTCAACAAGGACAAGATCTTCTCCTCCGAACAGGGCTGGGGCCCGATCCTCGACCAGCTTTTCCCGCGCGGGTTGATGCTGATCGATTTCGAGCACCACCGGATCGACCGGCGCGCTCTCTCGATCGCCTTCAAGCCCGAGCCGATGCGCCACTATTCGGGTGCCTTGAACCGCGGGATCGCGCGCGAGGTTGCGGGCTGGGCAGGGCCGATGACCTTTTACCCGGCGATCAAGAAGCTCACCCTCGATCTGGCCGCCGACAGCTTCATCGGCCTGCCGTGGGGGCCCGAGGCCGACAAGATAAACGAGGCTTTCGTCGACATGGTGCAGGCCTCGGTTGCGCCAGTGAGGAAGCCGCTGCCCTTCACCAAGATGAAGAAGGGCGTCGACGGCCGCGCCTTCCTTGTCGACTATTTCACCAGGGAGACGCTGCGGCGGCGCGAAGAGGGCGGCGGGCAGGACATGTTCAGCCAGTTCGCCACCGCGACGCGCGAGGATGGCTCGCTGCTCCCGGTCGACGAGGTGGTCGATCACATGAACTTCCTGATGATGGCGGCGCACGACACCATCACATCATCCGCCACCTCGCTGATCTATCACTTGGCGACCAATCCCGAGTGGCAGGAGAAGCTGCGTGAGGAAATCTTCGCGGTGACCGGCGGCCCGGATGGCGAGGGTAATCCGCGTGCCCTCGATTACGACGACCTCGCCAAGCTCGACCTCACCGAAATGGCGTTCAAGGAATCGCTGCGGATGATCCCGCCGGTCCCCTCGATGCCGCGACGCGCGCTGCGCGAATTCGAATATGGCGGCTACCGCATTCCGGCGGGTGCGATGGTCGGGATCAACATCCACTGGACGCACCATTCGGAGGAATATTGGGAGAACCCCTCCGCCTTCGATCCGCTGCGTTTCACCCCCGACAAGGTGAAGGCGCGGCACAAATATGCCTGGGTGCCCTTCGGCGGCGGGGCGCACATGTGCCTGGGGCTCCACTTTGCCTATATGCAGGTCAAGGTGCTGATGGCCCAGCTGCTCCAGCGCTACCGCATCGAGGCGGCGGCGGGCTACAATCCCGAGTGGCAGGACTGGCCGATCCCGCAGCCCAAGGACGGGCTGAAGGTTTCCTTCGTTCCGCTCTGAGCAATTTCAAAAATCGACCGCGATGCCGTCCTTTTCCCAATCGCCGTAGCGGGTGGGGGAGAGGGTTTCGGCGTTCTCCACGGGCTTGGGCGCGGGCACCGGATCATTGGTCCAGTGGGCGGGCTTCTTGAAGTCCTTCGCGGCTTGCGACTTTTCTTTGGTCATGCCCTTCCAAATGCCCATGCTGGCGCTTTGTTTCAAGGAAGGTTAGGGGTGCGGGATGGCACTCCCCCCCGGACTTCCCGTTAGACGCGCGGCCCTGCGCCTCCTCGATGCCGTGTTCCGGCGGGGCGAGACGCTGGAGCAGGCCGAGACCGCTGCGCTCGGCGATGTCCGCAAGGCCCCTGACCGTGCGCTGGCGAAGGCGATCGCGGGCGAGACGCTGCGCTGGCTGACCGACCTCGACAACCTCATCGATTCCGCCACCAAGCAGAACCTACCCGATGACGCCAAGGCGCGGATGGTGCTGCGGCTGATGCTTGCCCAGACGCTGCGGCTGGAGACGCCGCCGCACGCGGTGATCGCCACCGGACTGCCGCTGCTCGCGGGCGGCCCGCGCAGGCTGGCGCATGGGGTGTTTGCCGCTCTGGTGAAGCCGGGGCGGAGTGTCCTGCCTGAGGCCCCGACATTGCCCGAGCGCGTGACCGAGCGTTGGGGCGCGGACAAAGCCGCCGCCATCGCGCCGGGCCTTGCCTTCCCGCCCGAACTCGATCTGGCGTTGAAGGACGCCGCCGAGACCGAGACCCGCGCCGTGGCGATGGGCGGCGTCACCTTCGGCCCCGGCCATGTCCGCCTGCCGCGCGGCGCGGCGGTGGAGAGCCTTGCAGATTACAAGGCGGGCGATTGGTGGGTGCAGGATCTCGCCGCTTCGATCCCGGCGCGGTTGCTGGGTGACGGTGCAGGCCGACACGCGCTTGACCTGTGCGCCGCACCCGGCGGCAAGACGATGCAGCTGGCAGCAAGCGGGTGGAACGTCACCGCGCTCGACAGCTCTAAACGGCGGCTGGAACTGCTGAAGGACAACCTCAAGCGCACCGGCCTCAAGGCCTCGCCGGTGCGCGCCGACGCGCTGACGTGGGAGCCCAAGCACCGCTTCGACGCAATCCTGATCGACGCGCCCTGCACCGCGACCGGCACCTGCCGCCGCCACCCCGACGTGCTCCACCGCATCGGCAAGGGGCACGTGGCGGAGATGGTCGATCTGCAACACAGCCTCGCCGCCAAGGCCGCCGTATGGCTGAACCCCGGCGGGGTGCTGGTCTATGCGGTGTGCTCGCTCGAGGCCGAGGAGGGCGAGGAACAGGGCGCTTGGATCAACGCCGAGCTGGGCCTCGCGCCAGCCCCGATCAAGGCGGAGGAACTACCCGCAGGTCTCACTCCGACAAGCGAGGGCTGGCTGCGCACACATCCGGGGATGCTGGCCGAGCAGGGCGGGCTGGACGGGTTTTTCGTGGGCCGGTGGAAAAAACCGCTGTAGGATCAAGCCATGCGGATCATCGTCGCCATCCTGGCATGCGCTCTGGCATCCTGCGGCCCGAACCTCGGCACGCATCGGCTGGTATCGGCGCGCAGTGCGAGCGAACTGCCCGCCGCGGTTAGCCATTCGCGCCATGATCCGGGATATGTCGTCCTGACTTTCGACACGAATGCAGACATCAACGCCGATAACATCAACGCGCTCTATGCCGAGGCCCGAGCTTGCGACGGCTCCGACGCTGGCAGGATGACCGCTTTCGGCCCCTTCACGGACACTGTCGCCCCTCAAGACTTACCGCTGCGCGGCGACCGCGCGGCAGTGTCGCGATACCTCGTCTATCTTCCCGTGACAGGCGAGGTCTGGGGCGATCGGGGGAAGGATGGCAAAACCCCCGTCATCGGAACATTCGACCTCGCCACAAACACGCAGGACATCTGCTTCAATCTGGAGCACACCGGTTACCCTGCGGCCACACGAACCGGCATGGTCCGTGTGGCCGCACTGGTCCTCAAGCGCGCGATCGGCGCGCCAGCGCCTTAGCTCTTCACATACTTCTGAAAGCTCTTCCGCAGCTTCATCAGCTTGGGCGGGATCACCGCGAGGCAGTAGGGGTTGCGCTGGCCTTCGCCGTCCCAGTATTCCTGGTGGTAGTCCTCGGCGGGATACCATTCCGCCGTCTGCGCGCCGCCCGACAGGCCCTCGATCGTGGTCACCGCAATCTTGCCATGATCGGCATTCCACCGCGCGATCGCGGCCTTGGCTTCCTCGCCCTGCTCGTCCGACAGCGGGAAGATCGCGCTGCGATACTGCGTCCCGACGTCGTTGCCCTGACGGTTCAGCTGCGACGGATCATGCGTGCCGAGGAACACGTCGAAGATCTCGGCCAGCGAGATGACCGCGGGGTCGAAGGTCACGCGGATCCCCTCGGCGTGACCGGTGGTGCCGGTGCACACTTCCTTGTAGGTCGGGTTCGCCTTGGTGCCGCCGATATAGCCGCTCTCCACCAGGCTCACGCCCACGACATCGCGGAACACCGCTTCGGTGCACCAGAAGCACCCGCCTGCAATGATCGCCGTATCCATGTTGCTCATCGAATTCTCCGTTGCTTTGTGCCAGAGATAGGTCAGCAGCCTGCGATTGCTACCTCGCGGCGTCTATCGTCGCGGCACCGCAGGTTCTTTCAATCTCCCGGGAGAGTTACGCGCCATGAAGAAAATCATCCTCGCCCTTGCCGCCGCAAGCGGCATCGCCCTTGCTGCGCCCGCCTTTGCCGATCACCACGTCGCCGGCGAAGTCGACGATGCGCACATCAAGGATACCGCGCATTTCATGAAGATGCACGGGGAGCAGCTCTCGGCCGCGATCCAGCATCCCACGCGCAAGGAAGACTCTGCGCGCGACGCCTTCCGCCACCCCGCCGAAACCCTCGCCTTCTTCCATGTCGGCCCCGAGATGAAGGTCGGTGAATATGCGCCGGGCGGCGGGTGGTATTCGCGCCTGCTCGGCCATTATCTGGGCGGCGACGGGCAGCTGGTCGGTCTCTATGCCAACCCGCTCACCGCCACGCCCGATGCCGAGCGCCAGCAGCGCATCCGCGCCCAGGCGGCAGGCTTCGGCGCGGAAGTGGCGGGCTACACGGGCCTCGCGGCCGAGAAGTTCAGCGGCCTCACCCTCGACAAGGCAGCCGAGCAGAAGGGCACCTTCGACCGCATCCTCGTGATCCGCGCGATGCACAACATCATGCGCGCCGGCACCGCCGACACCGAAATCCGGGCGATGCGCGAGCTGCTCAAGGACGGCGGGTTGATCGGCATCGTCCAGCACCGGGCCAAGGCCGATGCGCCATGGTCCTACGCCAACGGCACCAAGGGTTATGTGAAGCAGCAGGACATCATCGATTTCATGCGGCTCAACGGCTTCGAACTGGTCGCCGCGAGCGAGATCAACGCCAACCCCAAGGACACCGCCGATCACAAGGAAGGCGTGTGGGAAATGCCGCCCGTGCTCGCCACCAAGCGCGAGGACCTGAAGGGTCTTGGCGAAAGCGACCGGATGACTCTGCTGTTCAAGAAGGCGATGTAATGAGTTAGGGGCGGCGGCATGACCGCTATCACCGTCGCCGCCCTTCAGCTCGCCTTGGGTTCCGAGGACGAAGCTACCAACATCGCCGCCGTTTCTGCGCTGGTGGAAGAAGCCGCCGCCAAGGGCGCGCAGCTGATCCTCCCGCCCGAGCTGTTCTCCGGCCCCTATTTCTGCCGCGAGGAGGACGAGGCGCTGTTCGCCCTCGCCCGCCCCACCGCCGAGCATCCCAGCGTCATCGCAATGCAGGCGCTCGCCGCCAGGCTCGAGGTGACGATCCCGACCAGCTACTTCGAGCGTGACGGGCACCACTACTACAACACCCTCGCGATGATCGGCCCCGATGGGGCGATCATGGGCACCTATCGCAAGAGCCACATCCCCGACGGCCCGGGCTACGAGGAAAAATACTATTTCCGCCCAGGGAATGACGGCTTCAAGGTGTGGGACGTGGCCGGCGAGGGCGGGGCGAAGGTGCGCATCGGCGTCGGCATCTGCTGGGACCAGTGGTATCCCGAAGCCGCGCGCGTCATGGCGCTGCTCGGCGCGGAGCTGCTGATGTACCCGACCGCGATCGGTTCCGAGCCCTATGACGCCGATCTCGACACCAGCCGCATGTGGCGGCGCGCAATGATCGGCCATGCGGTGTCGAACTGCATGCCGGTGGTGGCGGCGAACCGGATCGGCAGCGAGTGCGGGCAGCGCTTCTACGGCCACTCCTTCATCACCGACGAGTGGGGTGATTACCTCGCCGAATATGGCGCTTCCGAGAGCGGCGTGCTGATCGCGCGGCTCGATCTTGCCGGCGCGGCCACGCACCGCGCCGGCATGGGCTTCTTCCGCGACCGCCGCCCGCAGCTCTACGGCCGGATTTCGCAGGACATCTAGGCCTGTCCAGCACCTACCTCGTCGCGCTGGGCAGCAACCGGCGGCACGCCTTCTATGGCGCGCCGGAGGGCGTGGTGCGGGCAGCGATGGATGAGTGCGCCGCGTTTGGCACCGTCACCGCCCGCTCGCGCATCATCCAGACCCCGGCGATGGGCGCGGCGCAGCGCCGCTTCGCCAATGCCGCGCTGGTGCTGCAAAGCGAGCTCGATCCGCCCGCGCTGCTCGCCGCCTTGAAGCGCACCGAGCGCGAGTTCGGCCGCCGCCCCGGCCAGCGCTGGGGCGACCGGGTGCTCGATTGCGACATCGTGCTGTGGAGCGGCGGCGCGTGGCGGTCCAAGGGCCTCACGATCCCGCACGCCGCCTTCGCCGCACGCCGCTTCGTGCTGGGCCCCGCCTGCACCATCGCCCCCGATTGGCGCACGCCCCCGTACGGGCTGACCCTCGCCCACCATCAAGCCCGCTTGACCCGCCCGCGCCCCCTGCCTAGGGGAGCGCCCTTCGCGTAGACGCG
>NZ_JAMNXL010000192.1 GCF_023653175.1 Erythrobacter sp.
AACCCCCTCACCCCGTCCCGGGCTTGACCCGGGACCCCGCTTGTTCCTAACTCGCTCAATGGAAAGAGAAACCCGAGGCGGCTGGGTCTACATCATGACCAATCGCTATCGCGGCACGCTGTATGTCGGATCGACCACCGACCTCGCCGCCCGCATCTTCGCTCACCGCGAAGGGCGGGGATCGGAGTTTTGCGCCGAGCATGGCCTGACCCGGCTGGTATGGGCCGAATACGTGCCCGACATCGTAGAGACCAAGCATCACGAACGGAGGGTCAAACGCTGGCACCGCGACTGGAAGATTGCGCTGATCGAGAAAACCAATCCCAATTGGGATGACTTGTTCGATCAGATCATCTGACCCTTACCACCCCTCCCCGGGTGTGACCCGGGACCCCGCTTGTCTGTTGGGTGGCGTTGCGCTGCGAAAAGGACAGCTGGGTCCCGGGTCAAGCCCGGGACGGGGGAGCTACACGTAAGGCGGGCAATCCCGCCCCGTCGGGCTCTTGGTGAAGATCTCGTTGCCCGTTTCCGTAATCGCAATCGAATGCTCGAACTGCGCGGAGAGCGACTTGTCGCGCGTCACCGCGGTCCAGCCGTCGCCCAGCACCTTGGCCCAGGGCTTGCCGAGGTTGATCATGGGCTCGATGGTGAAGAACATCCCCGGACGCAGCTCCGGCCCGGTGCCTGCGCGGGCGGCGTGGACCACCTCGGGGGCGTCGTGGAACAGCTTGCCGAGGCCGTGGCCGCAGAACTCGCGCACCACGCCGTAGCGAAACTGGTTGGCATGCGCCTCGATTGCCGCGCCGATGTCACCGAGCCGCGCGCCGGGCTTGGCGGCAGCGATGCCGAGCATCAGGCATTCATAGGTGACCTCGACCAGCTTGCGCGCCTTCAGCGAGGGCTCGCCCGCGTAGAACATGCGGCTGGTGTCGCCGTGCCAGCCATCGACCAGCGGGGTGACGTCGATGTTGAGAATGTCGCCAGCCTTCAGCGCCTTGTCGCCGGGAATCCCGTGGCAAATCACATGGTTGATCGAGATGCAGCTCGAATGCGCATAGCCGCGGTAGCCCAGCGTTGCGGGGACCGCGCCGGCATCAAGCATCATGCCGCGGATCGCATCGTCGAGGGCGCCGGTGGTCACCCCCGGCTTGACCATGCCGGCAAGCGCATCGAGGATCTCAGCGGCGAGGCGCCCGGCCTTGCGCATCCCCTCGAAGCCTTCGGGCGTGTGGAGCTTGATGGAGCCATCGCGGTAGACGGTGGTGTCGCCGTCAACGAGTTGATAATCGTGCATCTCCCTCACATAGCGCGCCCGCGCCCGAAATGCTACTTCCCGAGCGTGAAGGCCGCCCTGTAACGGGGCTTGACTGCGGCGAGCACCTCCGGGGTCACCGGCAGCGTCACCTCATAGACCCCTTCCGCATACGACCCGGCGACATATTGCCCGGCGAGAAGGTCGATCCGGTCAAACCGCTGGCCGTCGGACGAGGCGGGGTAGATCTGCAGGTTTTCGATCGGCGGGCAGGGGAAGATGTCGTCCTCGTCCATGATTGCGCTCGCCTCCTCGCCCAGCCGCTCGGCGCGTTCGGCCCTGAGCGCGGCGCACCACGGCGCACCGAGCGCGGCTTGCAGCGCGGCTTCGGAGCGGAACATCTTTGAAGACTCGAACGCCTTCCTTGCCTTCCGGTCCCACACCAGCGCGTCAAATCCGGTGTTGCCGTGCGCCCCGCCGCTATAGACGTAGAGGCTGCCCGACAGCACCAGAAAGCGCGAGGTGTCGGCGATCACCGCCCAGTCGCGGGCCAGATCGCGGTTGCAGCCGAAGCAGCCCTCGGGGTCGGCGAGGGACAGGCCCTCGCTGAAGTCGACCTTCTGCTCGGCGAGCAGCGCGGCGCGGTCGGCGGTGAAACGGCGGACCAGCGCGGGGACGGCGGCGACTTCGGCGGGCCAGGTGTAGCTGAATGCGCGGGCGATCTCGGAACCGGCGACGGTTCGCGTTTCGGTATCCTTGAAGGTGACGGTGCCGGGGGGCAGAACCTCGGCCTCGGCCTCGAGCTCGTCCTGCGCCGCTACGGCGGCCGCAAAGCAGGCCGAAATCACCAGCGCCGCAAGCAGCGCGCCGCTGTGCAGTCGTCGCCATGTGGTTGTCATGTCGTTTGCAAGTGGACGATGTTTCACGTGAAACATTTGGCGAACATTCATCACGTCATTCCCTCGCCCTGCCCGAATCTGCTGGCGACATCGGGGCGGCCGCGATTATGGAACGCGAATGCATGAAGCCAAAGCCCTGATCCGTCCCGACCGCGGCGAAGACGCCGTCGCCATCCACCTCGTCAGCAAGGACGGCTTCGAAGCTTTCGCAAAGGCGCTCTCCCCCGTCCAGCGCGCCGCGCTTGCCGCGCAGAAGTTCGAGGGCGGCGGGTATCAGACCGCGATTGTTCCCGATGGCGACGGGTGGCTCGCGGTCGGCGGCGTCGCGAACCCGGAGAGCCTCTCGGCCTGGTGCCTCGCCAAGCTCGCCGAGGAGCTGCCCGAAGGCACCTATCGCCTCGCCAATGCCGAGGCAGGCCCCGCGATGTTCGGGTGGATCATGGGCCAATACCGCTTCAATCGCTACAAGAGCGAGGATAAGGGACAAGGCCCGCGCGTGCTGCTGACCGGGCAGGTCGGGCAGATCGAGGGCTATACCATCGAAGCAGAAGCAGAATGCCTGCTTCGCGACCTCGTCAATGCGCCCCCTGAGAACATGGGCCCGGCCGCATTGGAGGCCGAATGCGAGAAGCTCGCCAAGGCGCACAAGGCCGAGCTGACGGTGGTGCGCGGCGATACGCTTGAGCAGGACTACCCGATGGTCCACGCGGTCGGGCGCGCGGCGGCGCGGCATCATGCGCCGCGGCTGATGCACCTCGTTTGGGGCGATCCGACGCACCCGGTGCTGGCGGTGGTCGGCAAGGGGGTGTGCTTCGATTCCGGCGGCCTCAACATCAAGCCGGGCGCCGGAATGCGGCTGATGAAGAAGGACATGGGCGGCGCGGCCCATGCGCTGGCGCTGGCGGGGCTGATCATGGGCGCGCGGCTCAAGGTGCGGCTGCATCTGCTGATCCCCGCGGTCGAAAATGCCATATCCGGCAATGCCTTCCGCCCCGGCGACATCCTCAAGACCCGCAAGGGCCTGACGGTCGAGATCGACAACACCGATGCCGAAGGGCGGCTGATCCTCGGCGACGCGCTGACCCGCGCCTCGGAGGAGGAGCCCGATCTGATCGTCGACTTCGCCACGCTGACCGGCGCAGCGCGGGTCGCGCTCGGGCCCGACCTGCCCGCCCTCTTCGCCCGCCGTGACGAGACCGCCGATGCTTTCCTCGCCGCCGGCAAGGCCAATGACGACGCCGCCTGGCGCCTGCCGCTGCACGAGGCCTACCGCGAATATCTTGCCTCGGACGTTGCCGACATGGCGAACTCGGCGCCGGGTCCCTTTGCGGGTGCGAGTGTGGCCGGGCTGTTCCTCGACCGCTTCGTGGGAGAGGGGTTGGACTGGGTGCATTTCGACACCTTCGCCTGGACCCCCGCCGCCAAGCCCGGCCGCGCGCGCGGCGGGCGCGGGCTCGGCCTGCGCGCCAGCTGGCACGCGATCCGCGCGCGCTACGGCAGCTAAGCTTGCTCCAGAGCCGACTTGCCGCTAACGGGCCTGCCACGCCGCGCTTGGGGAGAGGCTGCGGCGGCACCAGTATCGGGAAGCCAGATGAGCGGCGCGACGCGCAAGGACAGTAACTATGCAGTGCCGGAGGGCGTGCTGGGCCTCAAGGGCCCGGTCGAAAAGCCCGCGCCCGGCACGCTGCCCTTGCGCGGGGATCTGGCGCACATGGCGCTCGCGGGAACGCATCTCGCCGCGCATTACGTCATCCCTCATGTCCATGCCGTCGGCACAGGCGGCGCGGGCCTGCGGTTGAACCCGCGCGCCGATGCCGAGGTCTTCGCAGAGCTTGCCGCCGGGAGCCGCTTCGAGCTGCTCGATGTGGCGGGGGAATGGGTGTGGGGCTGTCCGGGGCCGCAAGGGCCGAGCGGATGGTGCCGGGCGAGCGACCTCGCTCCCGCAGAAGACGCCTGAGCGGTGGCGATCCGGCTGTTCATCGACGGCGCGGCAGGCACCACCGGCCTCGAAATCCGCGAGCGTTTGCAGGGCCGTAGCGAGTTCGATCTGGTCGTCCTCGACGATGCCCAGCGCAAGGACGAGGCCGCCCGCCGCGACGCGCTCCACGCTGCCGACATCGCCATCCTGTGCCTGCCGGACGAGGCGGCGAAGGAGGCGGTGAAGCTGGCGGAGGGCTCCCAGACCCGCATCATCGACGCCTCCAGCGCGCACCGGGTGGCCGAGGGCTGGACCTATGGTTTTCCCGAGCTGATCGGGCATGACCGGATCGCCAATGCAAAGCTGGTGAGCAATCCGGGGTGCTACCCCACCGGCTTCCTCGCCCTCGTCGCGCCGCTGGTGCGCGCGGGGCTGCTGCCCGCCGACTGGCCCTACACCGTCAATGCGGTGAGCGGCTATTCGGGCGGCGGCAATGCGCTGATCGAGCGGTTCGAGCAATTCGAGAACCTCGAAGGCCATCCCGGCATCGCTTTTCGCGCTTACGGCCTGCAACTCGGCCACAAGCACTTGCCCGAAATGCAGGCCTATGCCGGCCTCACTTACGCGCCGGTGTTTTCCCCTGCGGTGGTGCCGACATTCCGGGGCATGTTGGTCGACGTCCCCCTGCCGCTCGAAGCGATGCCAGGCGCGGATCGCGCCGACCGGCTGGCTGCACGGCTGCGCGACTTTTACGCTGATAGCGGCGTGGTTGTCATGGTCGAGACCCGCTACAGCGAAATGATCTTGCGGCAGGATGCCGAGGGCGGCGACGGGATGACGCTTCACGTCTACACGAACGCCGATGGCACCCAGGCTCGCCTGTTGGCTCATCTCGACAACCTCGGCAAGGGCGCGAGCGGCGCGGCGATCCAGAACCTCAACATAATGTGCGGCCTGCCCGAGACCACGGGCCTTCGCCTGTAACCGCGCAAAGCAATGCTTAAAATTTAGGCATGCGGTGATCTGATGCTGTGCACCATTGCGCACTGCACCATAATCTTGCTAACCGGCCGTGACAGGCGAAAGACATCCGCTCCCTTGAGTCTTCAAGCGGCAAGGATCGTTCGCAGCCATCACCTAACAGCTTGGCACGGTTCTTGTTAAGAATCGGTCAGCATTCAAGCCAGGCGCGGACGGGGACGACGTGAAAAAGATCGAAGCGATCATCAAACCCTTCAAGCTCGACGAGGTGAAGGAGGCGCTGCACGAAATCGGCGTGTCCGGCATCACCGTCACCGAAGCCAAGGGCTTCGGGCGGCAAAAGGGCCATACCGAACTCTACCGCGGCGCCGAATATGTCGTCGACTTCCTGCCCAAGGTGAAGCTTGAAGTGGTCGTCGCCGACGATCAGGCCGAACGCGTGGTCGAGGCCATTGCCGCTGCCGCCCAGACGGGCCGCATCGGTGACGGCAAGATCTTCGTCACCGCCATCGAGAGCGCGCTGCGCATCCGCACCGGCGAGACCAACGACGACGCCATCTGACCCTTTCCTCTCCAGCCTGCCACGGGGGCGGGCCGGCACCAAATACTTGGAGGCAATACCAAAATGTCGAAAGCAAAAGACGTCCTGAAGAAGATCAAGGACGAGGAAATCGAGTGGGTCGATCTGCGCTTCACCGATCCCAAGGGCAAGTGGCAGCACCTCACCATGGTCGCCGGCGTGATGGGCGAGGATGAGCTGGAAGACGGCCTCATGTTCGACGGTTCGTCGATCGCCGGCTGGAAGGCGATCAACGAATCCGACATGATCCTGAAGCCCGATCTCACCGAAACCTGGATCGATCCCTTCAGCGCCACCCCGATGCTGGTGATCAACTGCGACATCGTCGAGCCTTCGACCGGTGACTGGTACAGCCGCGATCCGCGCACCACCGCCAAGCGCGCCGAGGCCTACCTCAAGTCGACGGGCCTGGGCGACACGGTCTATGTCGGCCCCGAAGCCGAGTTCTTCATGTTCGACGACGTGCGCTTCGAGGACGGCTATGCCGGATCGGGCTTCTCGATCGACGATATCGAGCTGCCGACCAACACCGCCAAGGAATATGACGCCGGCAACATGGGCCACCGCCCGCGCGCCAAGGGCGGCTATTTCCCCGTCGCGCCGGTCGACAGCGCGGTCGACATCCGCGCCGAGATGGTCTCGACCATGCTCGAGATGGGCCTGCCCTGCGACAAGCACCACCACGAAGTCGCCGCCGCCCAGCACGAGCTCGGCCTGACCTTCGGCACGCTGGTCCAGACCGCCGACCGCATGCAGATCTACAAGTATGTCGTGCACCAGGTCGCGCATGCCTATGGCAAGACCGCGACCTTCATGCCCAAGCCGATCAAGCAGGACAACGGCTCGGGGATGCACACCCACATGTCGATCTGGAAGGACGGCAAGCCGCTGTTCGCGGGCAACGAATATGCCGGCCTGTCGGAAATGTGCCTCTACTACATCGGCGGCGTCATCAAGCACGCTAAGGCGCTGAACGCCTTCACCAACCCGACCACCAACAGCTACAAGCGT